>NC_015436.1:318185-636370 GCF_000208385.1 Parasphaerochaeta coccoides DSM 17374
GAACAGGGTTTCCATGCGGTGGGGCAGGAGGAAAGCCAGGATTTCTACTGCGGCGACTATACCGACCTGCTGGGTGTCGTGCCGGGAAAGGGGAACATCATAGACCGCCAGGGAACTGTCATGGGGACTCACACTGGAGTGTGGAACTACACCATCGGCCAACGCAAGGGCTTGGGCATAGCCAGTGACAGGCCGCTGTATGTCGTTGAGCTGCGTCCGGGAAGCAATGAAGTGGTAGTGGGACATGAGGAAGATACCCTCCATACCCGCGTCGTCATTGAAGACCTCAGTTGGTCCGCCGTGGCAGCCCTTGACACTCCACGGGAGTGCGTCGCCCGTATCCGCAGTGCTTCCAATCCTCAGATGGCTATGGTTTCTCCCGGTGAAGACAATACATTGGTGATATCCTTCACAGGCGCGGTGAAGGCCGCTACTCCGGGGCAAAGCCTGGTCGTTTATGATGGTGACACCGTTCTCTGCGGAGGCATCATCTCTTCAGCTCGCTAGGGAAAATAAGGCAGAGGAGGGGATGCGGCGGAGATGAAACACGTTCTCTGCTTGAGTCCCATCCCTGATAATGATACAGTCAAGAAGACTAGATACATGAGGAGGCTCCAATGCGTGTTATCATCCAACCTGATTATGAAAACCTGTCCCTATGGGCAGCCCGATACATCGCCCGTTCGATTAAGGATTTTTCTCCGACGGCGGCCAAGCCCTATGTCTTGGGACTTCCTACGGGTTCTTCCCCCTTGGGAACATACCGTGAGTTGATTCGCCTGAACAAAGAAGGGTATGTATCCTTCAAACACGTGGTGACGTTCAACATGGATGAATACGTGGGGCTGTCCGCCGAGCATCCACAGTCCTACCACCGTTTCATGTGGGACAACCTGTTCTCACGTGTGGACATCAATCCCAAGAATGTCCATATTCTTGATGGCTTGGCGGAGGACTTGGAGCTGGAATGCGCGGCGTATGAGGCTCTTATCACCGAATCCGGCGGCATCCGCCTGTTCTTGGGCGGAATCGGCGCGGACGGGCATCTGGCGTTCAACGAGCCTTTCAGCTCGCTGTCCTCCCGTACCCGTGTGAAGACCTTGACCTATGATACCAAGGTAGCCAACAGCCGTTTCTTCGACAATGACATTTCCAAGGTACCGTCCACGGCGTTGACCGTGGGAATCAAAACTGTCTGTGATGCCCATGAGGTAGTCCTGCTTGCCAACGGGCATGCCAAGGCACGTGCCGTGCAGGCCATGGTGGAGGGCGGGGTGAGCCAGGCATGGACAGCCAGTGCGCTTCAGCTTCATCCCCGGTCAATTGTGGTGCTTGACGAACCTGCAAGTGGGGAACTCAAGGTTGATACGTGGAAGTATTTCAAGGATATAGAGGCGTTCAACCTTGATGTAGAGAACCTTCTTTAGTCATTTCTCACGTTATTTTTATTTCTCGGACGACTTCGATGAGTGCCGTGGGGTCGTCCGTCATCACGGAATCCACTCCCATGTCAAGCAACCGGCGCATCTCAGCCTTGGCGTTTATCGTCCAGACTTGGATGATTGCGCCGCGTTCATGCATGTCCCGTACGAAGGACGGCGTGATGACAGTAATCAGCCCTTGGGAAACCGGTACTTGGAATATGATTCTCCTGGGAAAAGAGCGCGGGAGCAGATGTAATTTCTGCCTGATCAGCAGCTTCAGCACTTCACTTGTGGTAACGCTTGTCTGTATCTCCGGAGCAATCATCCTGACAGCCTTGAGGTTCTCCAGGCGGAAGGATGCGGCAATGACCCGTTTCTGGGCATGGAGCTTGCGCACGACATCTACGAATGCCCGGACAATGGCGATATTGTTGCTCTTGAGATCTACATTGAACCTTTGCGAGGGCGATGCTTCCAAGGCTTCCTCCAGCGTTGCCAAGCGGATGCCTTTTTCCCTGAACGGGTAAGTATTCCCTCCGTCTTTCGTGAATGAATATCCGGCATCAAGCTCTTTCAGTTCAGCAAGATCATGTTTCTCGACGCTGCCTGTACCGTTGGTATTCCTGTCCAGCGTCGGGTCATGCCAGATGACGGGTACGCCGTCCTTGGACAAGTGGATGTCAGTCTCTATTACGTCCACTCCCATGGCGACAGCCGAGGCAAAGGCTTCCAGCGTATTCTCAGGATAATTGTGGCTGTCTCCCCTGTGCGCGACGATAACCGGCATGGGGATGAAGAAATCCTTCCATTCTTTTCCATCAGCAAGCATGACCAATCCTCCTATTGAATCGCGGGCACTATGTCTGTGTCCGGCTGTATCCGGCTGTATCCGGCGCACACATGCCCTCATTGTGCCTAGGCATCCTCCGGGGGATGTCCGTTGTTCCCGACGGGAATATTCTTGAACGGAGCTATATGGGCAAGTTTGATGAACAGGCGTTCCAGCCGTTGCATCTCTGTTTCGCTCAAGCATGCGCGGACAAAGACATCACGGAGGAAACGATGATTCCATACCCGTTCCGTTCCCTTGTAGAAGTTGATTCTCTCAAGTGTTTCTGATATTTCCCACGCTGCTTGTTCCGCCCGCTGCTGTGGTATGGGTACACCTTCCACCGGCCATGGCTTGAGCCGGTCATAAAGGCTGTAGGCTATGATTTGGACAGCTTGGGCAAGGTTCAGGGAAGGGAAGGCGTCGCTGGTCGGAATCGTCACCACAAGGGAACATTGTCCCACTTCGTCGTCGGTCAGTCCGTTGGCTTCCCGTCCGAAGACAATGGAGACCGGCCCGGCGGGTGTGGAGGAGATGCGATCAGCAAGCTGGGAGGGGTTGATGAAACTGAATTTCCTGTATTTTCCCCGTCGCCGGGTAGCCCCGACGGTTAATATGCTGGTAGCAAGGGCGCTCTCAAGGCTCTGCTCCCATACGCAGTTTTCCCAGACATCAGCCGCATGAAGGGCGAGAGTCCTGACGCGGTCATCATCATAATCCGCGCGTGTTTTTCCACCGGCTATGACCAGACGGGAAAGTCCCATTGTTTTCATGGCACGGCAGACCGAGCCGATGTTGGCGCCATCTTGAGGTTCTACGAGAACCATGCGTATGCGGTCGAGGTTTTCTTGCACATTCATTTCTAGCAGTGATAACAGATATTGAAGGTTTTTCCAAGGTCGTTTATGATGCGTTCATGGACAATTCTTTGGACAAACTGAAACGGTCGCCACGTACCTTTTTCGGTGTTTTTCTTGTAATAGTCATCCTCTTTGTCCTCAAGGTCGCCAGTGAGGTCACGTTGCCTCTTGTCACGTCTTTGTTCTTGTTCCTGCTCTGTAATCCCCTATTGGACCGGCTCGATAAATTGCGCACCCCACGTTGGCTCTCCACGCTCATTGTCATGTTGCTTCTGTTTCTTGTATTCATCGGCGCCGGCTGGTTTATGGTTTCCACCGTTGATACACTGATTCGTCATCTGCCGTCCTATGCCAATCGTTTCATCCTGATTGACAATTATGTCACCGGCAAGTTGACCGATATGCTGAACATTGACCCTGACACCACAGTCCTTGCCTTGCTGGACATCAACTGGATACAACTGGCCATGAACAGCCTGACCAGCCTGTCAGGAAAACTGATGACAGTAGCCAAGGATGCTGCGCTTATCTACATTTTCATTTTTTTCCTCCTTTTGGAAAGGCAGTCGTTGGTTCCCAAGTTGCGCGCTGCGCTTCCCACGGACAACGGCAGGCGTCTGATGATCATGCTGGAAAGAGTGAACCGTCAAGTATCTAAATATCTGGTACTCAAACTTTTCATCAGCGTAGTGACCGGCGTGATGTATTACTTTGCCGCACTGCTTACACATCTTGATTTTCCTGTTCTCTGGGGTGTCCTGGCCTGTGTGATTAATTTCATCCCTGCCATCGGTTCTGTCGTGGTGACGACCTTGGTCGTGTTGATGAGCATTCTCCAATTCTTCCCCATCTGGCCGCAGGTGATTTATGTCGCCGTCCTGATGATTTCCATTGAGATGGTGATGGGCAATATCATTGACCCACGCCTACAGGGAGTGCAATTGAACTTGAGTCCTTTCGTCATTCTGGTATCCCTGTCCCTCTGGGGTTATATCTGGGGTATCATGGGCATGCTCCTTGCCGTTCCTCTTACGTCGGTCATCCAGATTGTCTGTGCCAACGTGAAGTCTCTTCGGCCTGTAGCCATAGCCCTCAGCAGCGGCAAGACGTACAGGCGTCAGTATGACGAGAGGAAGCGGCAGGAAAAACGGGAACGGCAGGAGCGTCAGAAAGCCAAGCGGCAACGGTCAGCTTCGGTTCATAAGGCAGAAGATGATTTTTCTTCTCCCATGCAGGAACCTCCCGCTTCTCTTGAATAGGATGGTTTAACAGGATGGTTGCCATGCCTCCGGAACAATCTCTGAAACAACGACCAAAAAAGAAAGATTTGCCTCTTTTTCCGATTTTCCCTGAACTGTCAGCAGATGAAGCCAGTACGTATGCCAGTGGAGGCATAGCGTGGGACTCTCTATCTTCCGATGCTGAAAGGGATGCGGCTATTTCTCATTTCATGGGGACAGTCCTTGATTTTCGCCATCGCCATGGGAGGCACTTCCCTTGGCAGCAGACGCGTGATCCATGGCCGATCCTGCTCAGCGAGGTGATGCTCCAGCAGACCACCACCGCCCGTGTCCTGGAGAAGTACAGGCTTTTCTTGGAAATATGGCCGGACTTTCGTTCCATGGCTTCGGTTTCCCTTGTGGATTTGCTTGCTGCATGGTCAGGTTTGGGGTACAACAGGAGGGCGCTTGCTTTGCGTCAGACGGCAATCAGGAGCGAGGAATGGGGGTGGACGCTACCTGATGACCGTGAGAGTCTTCTTTCCCTGCCTGGGATAGGGGCGTCCACAGCCGCCGCCATCCGCTGTTTCTGCTATGACTTGCGTGATATCTATCTGGAGACAAATGTCCGGCGTGCTGTCCTGCACTGGTTCTTTCCTGATGAGGAAGGGGTCAAGGACAAAAGGATTGAACCAATTCTTCTCTATGCCGCCAAGAGGGTGGACGACATCCGGCAGTGGTATTACGCGCTGATGGACTACGGCGTCCTGCTTGCCCGGTTGGTTCCCAATCCCAACAGACGTAGTTCTTCCTATGCCCGTCAAACAGCATTCAAAGGTTCTGACCGAGAGATACGGGGCAGGATTATATTCATGCTGACCCACCAAGGTCCCCGTGACAAGGTTGCTCTCATGGAGGCTCTGGGCAGCAGTGATGAAGCACGTCTCCAGTCCATTCTGGATGCATTGCAGGCAGAAGGTTTCATTGAAGAACGTCCGGCTTCCATGGCTGCGGAGAATAGTCCTCTTTATGGGGTGAAGAAGTGATGATGAGGCCTGATGTCCCTCATGTCCGGGGGATGCCGCTTTTCCTGTTCTTACCCAAATCCTGCCAGAGATTGATGACCATGCCCACGATGATGAGCAATGCTCCTGTCAGAAGGTAGGGGCTGAACAGCTCATACAGCGCGGCATCGAGGATGACCGACATGATGATTTGCCCAGAGCTGAGAAGCAGGGCAGAATAAATGCTTGGTATCCGGGGAATGATGATGTTCATGGAGACCACAACTACCACGGCCAACGTTCCTCCTCCCAAGCTCAGCCAGAGAGGGTAGGAAGTAAAACGTGTCAAGGCGGTGAAGGTAGGCGTGAAGTCAGTGATGGCAAACCAGACAATGCTGGCGGCAACGCCGCTCACGACATTGTTTCGTGCGCTGAACAAGGCCCCTTTGTAGGATGCGAACAGGCTGTTGTACACCATCTGCGCCATGGTCAAAACTCCGGCCAGCATGCTTAACAGCATCCATGATATGGCAAAACTGCCTCCGGCTGCGGTCATTATCACAATGCCTGTCGCGCTGACTGCCAGTGGCAGGATTTCCCTGCGTTCCATGCGACGCTTGGGCATGCCCAGAAAACCCGTGGCATCGATTACCAAGCTCATCACGGACTGTCCGAATACCGCACTTGCCATGGCCATGGTCGTGCCGATTCTCACGATGGTGACGAAGTTGATGATGAGAATGGTCAGACCGATGATTCCCCCGAACCAGAGCCCCCATGGAGCGTGTTCCCCACGCATTGGAGCGTTGATGCCTGCTTTCCGTGGGATGAGGCGCATCATGACTGTCAGTAGGACTATGCCGGTCATCTGGTTGGCCAGCATGGAGGCGCCCATGGTCGAAGCTTCCCCGAAACATGTGTTCAAAATCACCATGACCGAGATGATCATGCCAACGAGAAAGGCTATGCACGAATAGACGAGGGTACGCATGTGGCGATAGTAACAGAAGGGTCGGGAAATGTCAGCAGGGGATGCCGCTGATACCCTTAATCCAATCCTCGGTTCCAATGGGCGGAGGAAATATGATGAAGCCGTTTCCAAGCCTTGAAACATAACGCCTGTTTGTGGATACTGGAGTGCATCCGAGCGGAGGATTTCATGAAATTAGTGTGCCTTGACCTTGAAGGAGTACTTGTCCCGGAGATATGGATCAGCTTTGCCGAGAAGACCGGCATAGAACATCTCAGGCTTACCACACGTGACATACCCGATTATGATGTGCTGATGAAGGGACGACTGGACATCTTGCGTGAGCATGGCCTGAAGCTCCGGGACATCCAAGATGTTATTTCACGCATTGACCCGCTTGAAGGGGCACTGGACTTCCTTGATGAATTGCGGGTGCGTACTCAAGTGGTCATTCTGTCAGATACATTTTCCCAGTTCGCAGGTCCCCTGATGAAGAAACTGGCATGGCCGACCCTTTTCTGCAACGAACTGGAAGTCGCCGCCGACGGCTCCATCTCCGGTTACAGGCTCCGCCAGAAAGATGGTAAAAGACATGCTGTGGAGCATTTCACCGCAATGGGATTCACCGTATTTGCCGCCGGAGATTCATACAACGACCTGGGTATGATTACCCATGCGGCGACGGGAGCGTTTTTCAGAGCTCCTCACACCATCGTGGAGGCGCATCCGGAGATTCCAGCGGTGGAAGACTATGACGGCTTCCTCACGTTGGTTGAAAAATTCCTTGCATGAACCGTCCCTGACTGTGGGAATATCATGGAATTGTGATAGCAATGGCATGAAAGGAAAAAGGAGAAAAGTGTAAATTCCTAAAAAAGACTTGACTTGAGTAGCATTGCCCCTCATCTTTATGGATGATTCTTCACGGGGGCTTCTCCGAGAGGAAGAAAGTAGCTTTCAGGTGTTAGCAACAACCCCTCGGAATAATCAGGTAACTTCTCTGGTTTCCGCTGCTACAGGAGGAATTCATATGACTGATGAAAGTGCTTTCATTGCGGAAATGGAAAAGAAACTTCTGGAGATGCATGGAGAGCTTTTGGAGGCTATTGCTTCTGGAGATGAAGATTTTCGCGGACTGGTCAATTCCATGGGCATCAAGGACAGCATTGATGTCGCGTCCGATGATATCATGATTCGCAAGATGGAAGCCTTGAACAAGCATGAGGCAAATAAACTACGTGCCGTTGAAGCAGCTTTGGCTCGCATTGGCACAGGCAAATACGGTAGATGTCTGAAATGCGGGAAAAAGATACCGGAAGAAAGACTCAAGGCCATACCCTATGCGGTGTTGTGCATCGATTGCAAGAACATGGAAGAAGGACCGGGGCGAAAGTCCTGACCTGACAGACTGCCTCCGTCCGAGGCCGTCTCACCATAGTCTCTTATTTTTTCACGTGCGTGGGATGCCCAATCCAGGGATTGTCGTTGCGCTCCTTGCCTATGGTAGTCGGGCTTCCATGTCCGGGCAGCACCCATGTCTCATCGGGGAGAAGCAGAAGCCTGACAAGGCTTTCCTGAAGCTCCTGCGGATTGCCGCCGGGTAGATCGGAACGGCCTATGCTTCCTTGAAACAAAGTGTCACCTGAGAAAAGGATGCCTTCTCTGATTCCATGAAAACAGACAGAGCCAGGGGAATGTCCCGCCGTGTGGATGACCGTCAAGGCTCCTGAGGCTACGGAGTCTCCGTCAGTGAACGTACCGGAGGCGGAGGGGAGGCTGTCGAAAGCCTCCTTGTATGACTCGTAGAAACCAGGGTCGAGCACCTTGACCAGTTCTTTCTGTTTCCGGCTGCCTTCCTGTCCTAGCCAGTCCCTTTCCATTTCATGGATGAGAATAGGAATCTCCGGCCACGCTTTGCGCAGCACGCCCAGTCCAAGCACATGATCCCAATGCGAATGTGTCAGAAGGATGCCTTTGGGCGACATCTCCAGCTTTTCAATTTCTGCTATGATTGCCAGTCCTTTAGTTCCCGGATCAATAATCCACAGCCCCGCATCATCAGGGCTGTAGAGATAACAGTTCGTGCCGTAATCAGGAGTAGCTATGAGACGGAGAAGTTTCATTCCTATTCCCTGTTGGAATAGCTGATTGCCACTGTGCGTCCGTTGATATCTATGCCATTGAGAAGCTCAATGGCTTTTTCGCAATGTTCTTCCTTCATGGCGATGAAAGTATATTTGTCGTGAATCCTGATGGACAGGATGTCTTCCCTGGTTATCCCCAACTTTTCCTGGAGAAGGACGGACAAATCCTTGGCGTGGAGCCGTTTCATCTTTCCTATATTCAGGTAAAGGGTGCGCGTCCCTTCGGGGAGAGGCTTTTGGCTGCGTTTGCCGTCGCCATCGGCTGCCGGAGAATTCCCATCTGTCGCATCCTGGCGGGGAGGGCGTGGGGTACGGGGCTGTTTCGGTCTTTCCGTGGAAGGCTTCCAACTTTTGGAGGAAGATGATGTAACCAACTCTCTCAGGAGGTAAGCGGAAAAGTAGCCTCGGAGGGTAAAGGGGACATTCCTCTTGATTAGCTTGCGCAAGGCATCAAGCGTTTCGACATTGCTGTCGCTGCGGGTCTGGGCGGCAAGTTCCTTTATTTTGCCAGCCAGGATTTCTGGGTCAAAACCGACGGATTTGTCCGTGTTGTCATACGCCATGAAAAACTCCTTAGGTACACCGGCATGCACCAGATGGAAGCGCGAGGGTAAGGACTGACTGAAGAATCCTCCCCACGGGTCATGCCTTGAAAATACCATGGACAATGCATCAGGTCTGAATGAATTGGAAAGCGGGAAGTCCTCATGCGGACGAACTGTCTTCCATTGCTGCCAAGCCGACCGTGCCATGCGTGTGCCATGTATGGTGATCCGGTGATGTGTCTTGTTAAGTCAGGATATAAAGAGAGTCGGCCTTTGTCAAGAAAACGCCTATGTGCTAGTATTCCGCCATGGGCAGATTGCAATCCGAAATTGCCGCGACACAAAAAGAAATAGAGTTTGCACGAAAGGACCTTGATGCCCTTTACGGAGAGTTTGGCGAACACATCGCCTTGCTTCACCATACTTTCCCACTGCCTCTGTGCATGGAAGAATTCCATGTCTACAGCAAGAGCCTTGAGGAGTTCCGGGTATCCCAGAGCCAGCTTGATCATTTTTCTTCCCTCGTCAGGGAAGCTGATGATCATAAGAAAAGGATGGGACAGCTCAAGGAATCGCTCAAGGAACTGTCGGCACGGCGAGGGGAGGTCTTTTCCCGTGCCGGAGCCATTGCCTTTGAAGCTGCGTGGGCGGGATCTCTGCCTCATCATCTGGAACCGCTTCTACCTGCTCTGGATGCCCGCCAGCGGAGCCTTGCCGCCTTCCATGCCGTCTATGATGAATCAATCAAAGACATGCAGCATAATCCGAAAGGTTTGAAACCCGTTTTCTCCCGACTTCGGGCGACATATGCCCGCATGAAGCTATCGCGCTTGGGCAAAAGCAGCGCCAAACTGTTTCATGAGACAGGCAGGAAGCTTTATGATATGGAATGTATCGTTGACCTTCCCAGCGTCAGAACCGTTGACATCCTGAAAGAACTGAATCAGATAGACGGACAGAGTGCCGCCATAACCGAAGACTTGGAAGCAAGCCGGAAAAGGCTTGACCGCGTACAGGGGGCATTGACCGGAGAAGACGGACAGCCTGCGGGTGGGGGAGAGACAGCACGGAGGATTCAAGTCCTGACCCAAGAACGGGACGCAAAGCAGAATGTGGTTCATGCCCAAGCCGTGACATACGGCAAGGCTTTATGCCACAACGCCGCATCATGGATTCCGAACATGCCGTTGCCTGCCATTGTGATGGCAGTTTATGACCAGATACTCAAGCATGAAAGGCGGCTCTTTCGACTGGAGGAGCGGATAGTCGAACTTGGCGTTGATATCGACGTGGAGGAACTGGAGCTGCTGATTTCCCGTGATGCGGAACGTGTGGTTCATCTCAAGGATCAGATTGTATCCTACCAACGTCAAGTCGAGGACATCCTGGGAAACATTGATGAAAAGAAAAAGAAAATAACATACCTGCGTACCGAGGGGTTGCGTGAGCGGAAACAGAAAGCTTTGTTTTCTCTTGATGAGGAGACAAAACTGTCATGAGTAACCCTTCCTCCCGGCCTTTGAGTGACAAAATGAAAGCTGAGCTGGCAGCAAAGGATTATTCGGAACAAGTACGTAAGACGGCTCGACCATCTCCGAAAGACAAGCAACCGGAGTTTGACTTTGACCTTCTAGAACCTCCCCCAACGCTGGAAGATACCCGCAGGAAACTGGAACAGAAGAAAAAAACTGAAGCAACTTCCCGTCCGGTTAAATCCGTCTCAATGAAAGTCTCCATAGAAAAGAAAAAACAGCTGCGGAATGCTTCCACATCCAGCCGAACATCTGGCGCAGGGGGAGGAAAAACTTTTTCATCCCGTAGTTCATCCCGTAATTCTTCCCGCCAGGGCGATGATGCGCGGACGCTCGACCATGTCGCACGGACAGTTCGTGCCCGGTCCCGTGAGGTTCCACCAAAACAGGTGCCCCAGCCTGTGACCTCCCGGCAAAAGATGCCTGCTGAAAGGCTCTTTATTGTTTTGCTCTGCGCATTCGGAATCATGGTCATGGGGATAGCGGTTATCATTCTGGTACGTCAGATGGCCTCTAAAGCGGATACTCCGTCCCTGCTTTTTTCGTCCGTTTCATCAGCACAAAGGAAGCCTGTACCTGCTCCGGTATCTGCTCTTTCTCCGGGGACGTTGGTTCCGGTGACAATCGAGCAAGGGTGGGGGGCCGCTGCTATCGCACGACTTCTTGCTGA
Organism: Parasphaerochaeta coccoides DSM 17374; assembly: GCF_000208385.1. GTDB lineage: Bacteria > Spirochaetota > Spirochaetia > Sphaerochaetales > Sphaerochaetaceae > Parasphaerochaeta > Parasphaerochaeta coccoides. The sequence goes on from NC_015436.1 coordinate 329,384, forward strand.
TTCTGGCATTGTCGCTGATGCGGAAAGTTTCCTCTCGGCGGTGATGGCTGAGGGTGCCGAGTCATCACTCAAGGCAGGGGTTCATTATCTCCAGCCTGAAATGGATTTTCCGCAGCTCATATCAGTCCTGACGAAAGAGAAGGGAGATGAGGTCGAGGTAATGATTTATGCCGGACTGACGCTTTCTGAGATTGATGCCTATGTTGCCTCACGCTTCCTTGCCTTGCCGGGTGATTTCCTTGCCGCGGCGAACAGCCTTGCCAGCCATGAGGGACTGGGCTTCACCGAAGGATGGTTCATGGCAGGAACGTACAGGATTCCTGTTTCCGATGCCGCCCGTAGTTTGGCCTCGGCAATGTACCACGCGACACTCATTGAACTGAAACCTGTCCTAAAGAACATTTCCGAACAAGATATGGCTGTTGAGGAAATAATCATCATCGCCAGCATGATTACTGCTGAAACAAAGAATCCGCAGGAGATGCCGGACATCAGCGGAATTATTCACAACCGGCTGGCAGATGGCATTCCTTTGGGAATCGATGCGACCACACGCTACGAGACAGGCAACTGGTCAGAACCCATACCTGCATCGGTATTTGAAAAGAGGACGCCTTACAATACACGACGCGTCGCGGGACTTCCTCCTTCCGGCATCTGCGCGCCATCTTCCAATGCTTTGCTGGCCGCTGCCATGCCACCAAAAACATCATGGTATTATTATCTGCATGATGCGTCAGGAACCATCCATTATGCCGAAGACTATGAAGGACACAAACGGAACATTGCGGAATATCTGGGCAGATGAACAGGAGGTATGTGTATGGGCAACTTTAAAGGTGTGGCTGACACATTGTTTATACCGTTGGAGGCGCGTATCTATGTGTCAAAGAAATACCCAGAGTATTTCTATGATGAAAAAGCGCTGTCGTTGGAAAAATATATTGCCGATGATATCATTCAGAAGAAATCATCCGAATATTCGTTCATGGCTTCTGTTGCCAGATACCATAACATGGATGATATGGTGCGAACGTACATTGCACAAAATGGCACATGTAATGTTATTTATTTAGGTGCAGGCTTGGAAACAGCTTATTTTCGTTTAAATAACAAACAAGCTTTCTTTTATGAAATTGATTTACCAGAGGTTATTCATTCCCGGCGCATCGTTTTAGGGGATAATGAGAATGAATCATTGATTGGCGGTAACGCATTTGATGTGGTATGGGCCGCTCATATTGACAAGGCATTGCCTACGTTACTGCTCGCGTCCGGAGTATTCCAGTATTTCAAACAGGAGAAAATCATTAAGCTGATACACAACGTTAGAGATACTTTTGATAATGCGGAGTTCATTTTTGATGCAACAAACCAAATCGGCATAAAATACGCGAATGCGTACGTAAGAAAAACAGGAAATACGGATGCACAAATGTATTTTTATATCAATGACAGTACCGAATTTGCCCGGCAAACAGGTACGGTTCTTTTAGAAGAACGCCCATTTTTTACGCAAGCAAGGATTATGCTCGCAAAGCGATTGAAATTATATACTCGGATTGCAATGAAGGTTGCAGATGATAAAAAGAGGACAATCATTGTGCATCTGAAATTATAAAACTACCATTGCAAAATGCCGGCACCCGGACTCGAACCGGGACAGGATTGCTCCCAATAGATTTTGAGTCTATCGTGTCTACCAATTTCACCATGCCGGCTGGCATGCCGTCACACTATAAGTGAAGGGAGAAAAAAAATCAACAGAGAACTCCACTCTTAGGCACTCTTAGGCAACTTAAGCATACTTAGAAGGCAAAGAATACAATAAAACATATGCAAGACATCCACATGGAGATGTATAAAGATGCATAAAGATGTATAAAAATGTAGGGAATGGAAACGCATGTTGAATTTCACCACGGATTGATTTACCATGAAACCAGGATGCGCCCTGAGTAGGAGATATCTTATGTTTCAAAGACCTGTACGGAAAATATCCGTCCTTGCTACCATTCTTATGTTCTTCATTCTGTGCCTGCCGGTAGCAGCGGAAGGTGGATTGTCCACTGAAATTCCTCCTGTTACACAGGTATTTGATGCTTTTTCCGGCGAATTGTTTGCTTCCCCGTATCCTATTTCCTACGGTGAGGAAGGTTTTCGGACACGAATCTTGGAACGAACACAGGGGAAACGCGACCCTATCGGCCTTGTCCTTTCGGGAGGCTCCGCTCGTGCGATGGCGCATATCGGCGTCCTCATGTATATGGAAGAAGCAGGAATCATCCCCGATTTCATCATTTCCAACTCCATGGGCTCCATAGTCGCCCTGCTGTACTCCGCAGGCTTTTCCCCCAATCAAATTAGTGACATCCTGACAGAAACGGATATGAGCGGACTGTTCGACCTTGTGCTGCCCACGAAAGGGGGACTGTTGTCACTCTCCCGTTTTGAATCTCTTCTTGCGGCGCACATCGGCCATGATATGAAGATTGAAAATTCCCTTGTTCCAGTCATGATTGTAGTCGAGGACCTGGTGACGAAACGTCAGGTTCACATCATGGAAGGAGATTATGCCACGGCGCTGGCGGCCTCATTCGCCATTCCTGTGTATTTCGATCCCGTTGAGTATCGCGGCCATCTGCTGATAGACGGAGGCATCACTAATCTGACTCCGCTTTCTTTTGCGTATGAATATACTGATACGGTGATTGTTTCCACCACATTCTATGATGTCGATACGCTGAATCTCCGCAATCCTCTGACCGTCCTCAACGTGTCCCTTGATATTGGCAAACGCCGTGAGGGAGTCGCGGAAATGTACCGCTACGCGGAATCCCTCCTGTGGATACGCCCTGACGTGGAGAAAATCAGTTTCATGGAATTCTCCAAAGCAGCGGAAATCATTGGGAAGGGATATGAGGCCGCGAAAGCGCAGGGGGAAGCACTTGCCGTCCTTGCGGATTCAAGTCTTGAGGTATCCTCACTTGATCAAATACGCGCTGACAGGGCAAAGGACATCCAGCGTGTCCGTGCTCAGAAACAAATTTTCGGCCACACGACTGCTGCCCGTACTTCCGGAGCCCTGAGCTTTGGTTTTGAAAGCCATGGTTATCCCAGTAGTGGTCAATATCTTAGGGAAGATACGGCTCTGGGACTGGAATACAAGATGCTCAGCGGCGACTTGGAAGTATCAATGCTGGGTGGAGGCGGAGCCAGGATCAGGAGCAATGCTGAACTGAGCATACATCCGCTTCTTGGAGCCCATGCCGACTTCTATCCCATCAGCTTCCTGCGTCTCTCTGCTGATGTGGCAGGTTTCCTTGCCGGAAACAGCAATCTGGTGTCTGACATCTATGCGTCCGCGGGCGCCGAGTTTCGTCAAATTCTTGCGGACGGCAACTTGGTTTTGTCACTGGCCGGGATTGCCGAAATGTCTTTCCAAGTAGTCCGCAAGTCTCCTGAACAGGAATTTCTGCTGACAGCAGGGTTTTATGGTTCATGGTTTCTCCAGAACAGCCTTCTGAGCAAGCCTCTGTTTTTTTCCCTGCTGTACCAACTCTATGGACATGGCGCAAATCCACGCCTGAGGAATTTTGCCGGAGGAAACCTGTCGTCCGCCTTCCGGCTCGGTAAACTTTTCACCCTTGACGCCAAGGTCAGTGTCCGTTTTGCCTTGGACGGTCAAGGAGATGTGCCATATTTTGCCCAGGACGGATACCGGAGCAGGCTTATTTCTCTCCTGCGCCGAGGAAGGTCTTCCACGAATCTCGGTTCTCCATTCTTGGTGACTGGTTCTTTCTATGTAGGGATTGTTCCCTTTGCCGTGAATCCATCGTTTGGGGAACTGGTATTGCTCGACCAGCCGCGCTTAGGTCCCTACGTTGACCTTCTGTGGGGCGATGGCCTTGTGCCGTCTGTCGCAATAGGCATGCAGGTTGACATGACGATGAAGATTATCGGATTGAAAGAATTTCCTCTGGCCGTGTATGCTGGTTATGAATTCTCCCGCAAACAGCCGAGCAATGGTGGAATGGTCTGGGGAGTGTCGTTCAATCTATGAACGTAGCGCAATCCGTGCGTTCTGAGCAACGGGCGCATGAACTGGTGGCGCGATTGATGATGCTATCCCGCAAGGAGAACTCGCATCCGCAGTAATCTTGCCTATACAATCCCAGCTCCTTGCTCAGGGTGACGCTACGGGCGAAACCATCCTTCTTCTTGAAATCTATTTTCTCAAAGCCTTCAAACTGCTCGCCGACAGAGAAGATGGTCGCGCTTTTCTTGAATCTGCTGACTGTCAGGGTAGTGGTGAACCTGCTGAATCCAAGTTCGCTGGCTTTCTTCCACGTCTCCCTGAGATTATAGGCGAAACAGAGGGAGCATCTTTCCCCGTGTTCGGGGGCATCTTCATGTCCGGCTATTGCCTGACGCCATGCGGCATGGTTCCATTCTCCCCTGATGACAGGCAGATTGTAAAATTCCGCTACGCGGCACAGTTCACGGTAACGTTTGTCGGCTTCGGACAGAGGATAAATGTTGCTGTTGCCAAACCACACCGTAGGACGCCAGCCGTCCATGACAAGGCGTTCCAGCGCAGCGGTTGAACATGGTCCGCAGCATGCATGGAGAAGTATGCCTGGCGCGACATCAGGAATCAAGGTCATCATGGGCGTATCCTAACCTGCCAATCAGGAGACTGTAAAGACATCTTGCTCCGTACAGAAAATGTGTTTACCATTACTGAGGAGGATGTTCCATGAAACACAAATCCTTGATGATAGCCTTTGCGGTGGCGGCCGCAATTACCATAACCCTTCCTGCAACGGTTCTGCCGGGGTTGGGCAAGCTCGGTATCCTTGCCCTCCTGCTATTTCTTTTCCTATATGCCCAGCGTGCGACCTTGTTCTTTGTCCAAGGGAATCGTGAACTTTCCCGGCCAATGCCCGACATGGAAAAAGTCTGGCATTCATACGCCAGGGCGTGCAAGGCAGGTCTGCCTGCGAAGCGTCTCATCGACATTGCCAATGCGCATATCCAACGAGGGGATGTGGATGAAGGAAGAATGCTGCTCGATTCACCGGCGGTCAAAGCTTTGGAAGATGAAAAAGACCGTGCCCGGATTCAACTAATCCAGTCCATGGCGGATTTTCGTGACGGGAACCTGAAAGGAGCTGTAGCCCGTCTTGTCGGACTGCGGGAAAAAGGGATACGGGACAAAACCCTCTACATAAACCTGAGCACATATCTTTTGGCTGCCGGAGAGATGTCCCAAGCTGATGAACTTCTCGCCGAGGCACAGGATGAAGATATCTCCAGCGCGGGACTTGATGATAACCGCGGGTGGAGCGCAATCATCAAGGGAGATTGGGATGCCGCCGCAACCATATATGACGCGCTGTTCAAGGACTCAAGCCCAGGATTCCCCGAAGCGTTCCTCCATGCGGCGCAGGTGCGCTTCCACTATGCTTTGGTTGAAGACGGGTTGATATTGCTTGGAGAGGCGTTGGAGAAACGTTTCTCCTGCGTGACAGGGGCTGCTGTCCCTGTCATCCAGGACATCATCGACACTCTTTCCGATGAAGGAAAGATGAACGCGACCTTGGCAGTGCTTGAAGACAAAAGAGCCGTTGTCGCCGCGGGCGGATCCCCATGGTGATGCATGAACGCATCTGACGGGAAAATGAGGCCATGATGAAAAAATTACTGAAACTGCTGACTGGACGTCTTTTTATTTCCATCATCCTAATCGCCATCCAGCTCATTCTGATGGTCTTTGCCATTGATTACCTTGCGACTTTCAAGGTGGTGGTCCCCTTGTTCTATACATTGAGTTTTCTCATTGTTGTCTTCATCCTGTTCAGAGATGAGAATCCGGCGTACAAGATAGCATGGATGCTGCCCATCCTTGTTTTTCCAATCTACGGAGGAATCTTTTACTTGATGTTTGGGAACAAGAAGCTCCGTGCCATGAAAAGCCCCAATCTCCGTCGGCTGTCGGAGAGATACCAGAATGCCCGTGTCAACGGACCGCGGCAGGATACCGTGGTGCGTCAGGCTTTGCAGACAATGAGCCCTTTGTTCGTTCGCCAGAGCGACTATATCTTCGCAACGAGCGAATTTCCTGTCTGGAAAGATACCCAGATGGAATATTTTTCATCAGGGGAGACATTCTTTGATTCGTTGCTTGCGGAACTCAAAGCCGCCCGCAGATTCATTTTCCTGGAATTCTTCATTGTGGCATCCGGCAAAGTCTGGGACATGATATTCAGCATACTTGTCCAGAAGGTAAGGGAAGGGGTTGATGTCCGCTTCATGTATGACGATGTCGGTTCCATCACTACGATTCCCTCTGGATTTGACAAGATGTTGGCCGCCACAGGCATCAAGGTGGTGGCTTTCAATCCATTGAAGACACATCTCAACGCTCGTTTCAATTTTCGGAACCACAGGAAAATATGTGTCATCGACGGCAACATCGCCTATACCGGCGGCTTGAATCTTGCTGACGAGTACGTCAATCGCTCAATCCGGTTTGGGCACTGGAAGGATACAGGAGTGATGATCAAGGGCGACGCGGTATGGAACATGACGCTCATGTTCCTCCAGCTCTGGCTTTTCTCAACCGGTAAGGACTTGGAACTTGATGCATATCGTCCGACAAAGAAATATCCTACCGATGGCTTCGTCCAGCCCTTTGGTGATGCTCCAGGGGACAACCACAACGTAGGTGAGAACGTCTACATGCAAATCATCAATACGGCTCGACATTATGTATGGATGACGACGCCCTACCTGATTTTGGACAATGAGATGCTCACTGCCTTGAGGATAGCCGCCCAGAGCGGCATTGATGTCCGCATCATCACGCCTCATTACGCTGACAAGCCGTATGTGCATCCGGTCACTCGTTCTTATTACCGGAACCTGCTTGAGGCAGGAGTCCGCATCTATGAATATGTTCCCGGTTTCATTCATTCCAAGATGTTTGTCTGTGATGACGAGATGGCTGTCGTCGGCACGACCAACATGGATTATCGTTCCTTCTTTTTGCATTTTGAATGCGGAATCATGTTTTTCGGTTCTTCGGTGGTCATGAAGGTGAGGGACGACATCAGGGATACCTTTGAGGTCTGCGATGAAATGACGGTGGACAAGGTCGATGCGCTCTCTCTGCCCAAGAAATTTATCCAGGTTTTTTTCAAGGCATTCGCGCCACTGATGTGAGTCTCGCTGATACGCTCTTACGCTCTCAGATGTCTACGCCGAGCCATCCTTTGACCAGGAAGCCGATGCCGAAGGAGATAGCGGCGACCGACAGGCTGATACCAGCCATCTGGATAAATCGTTTGAAGAAAGGCAGACTTTTCGCCACGCTGACGTAGTAAGTGAAGAAAATGATAATCAGCAGCATGGTAGCAAGCATGATAATCAAAGCAGTCAGCCATGCGTGGGAAGGAAGGAGCAGGTAGGGGAGGATGAGCAGAGCGACGGTGACAAGGTAGGCGGCTCCCGTGTAAAGACTACTTTTCAGAGCGTTGTCCGGGGAGTCTTCGTTTTTCTTGGACAGATATTCGCTTCCCGCCATGGAGAGAGTAGCCGCTATGCCAGTAATCATACCGGAGAGCGCAATGAGCCGGGTGTTCGTCAGGGCGAGGGTCAGTCCCGCTAAAGTGCCGCTCAGCTCGACCAATGCATCGGACAGCCCAAGGACGAATGAACCGAGATATCTCAGTCTTTCCTCATCCAGCATTTCCAACAGTTGCCTTTCATGGTCTTCTTCATCGTCGGCTATGGTACGTGCTTCGGGGATCACATGCTCCCATGTGTGGTAGTTCAGGTTCGTTCGGTCTTCACGTTTTTCCATTTTTTTGATGATGAAAGTGAATCCCAGGATGAAACTGAGGAAATAGTTCCAATATACAGTGAACATGTGGGCTTTCGGCTTACTGCCGGTGTAACGTGTCCAGATATGGGCATGACGTTCTTCGTCCTTGGCAAGCTTCAATATGACAGCTTTGTTATGCTGATCTTTGACGTGGCGTCCTATCTTTGCGTAGGTCAGCATGTCGTCAGCTTCGATTCTCTGCATTTTTTTCAGAAAGGTTATTGCTTCAGCCGGTATATCGGATGTTTTTCCCATGTTTTCTCCCGTAGTGGAGCGCCCCTGCGGGACAGACGGGCGCATGCCATCTACGTGAGTATAACATCATATCCTGTGTTTTGGGAACGGCAGAGCGATGGCAAGAACAGACAAAGAACAGACAAAGAGTGGGTGTAGTGAGGATGATGGCGGGAACTCCCTGTCTCCGTTCTTTGTGCTTGACGGAAGTTACTCTATATAGATACACTTGATGCATGAATGAGGAAATGCATGACTGATTACGATGAGTTGATTGCTGTATTTGCATCGACCACTGATACTGAGAAGATGAAGCAGCTTCTGGATGAGCTGTTGACACCGCATGAGAAGAAATCTGTCCTGCTTAGGTGGAATCTCATGAATGATCTCTACCAAGGCATGCCCCAGCGCGGCATAGCCTCGAAATATGGCATAAGCCTCTGCAAGGTCACGCGTGGTTCAAGGATACTGAAACAGAAGGATTCCTACTCCCGCCGTCTCCTTTCGGATAAATATGATGATCATATACAACTATGATGAATCAAGAATCATCTCTTTGGGACATTCGGAAAACGTGTGGATTGTTTGTCTTCCGTCATAAGTATCTAGACCTTGTCTCCTTTCTCTGGCTACAATCAACGCTGATATGAAAAATAAACTCTGGAATTGGGTCTTCATCGTCGTTTCCTTGTTTGCGTTCATGGGCTACCTTGTCTGGAAAGAAGGACTGACGAACATCCGTCTGCATGTGACATCAATGGCTATAGGTTGGCTTTGGGTGGGAATCCTGTTTCAGTGGGTTTCCCATGCATGTGATGCCATGATTATCTGGAAGCTGAGCCGTGATTATCCCAATTCTCCTTCGTTTCTGACCTGTATGCGCTCCATTTTAGTCGGGAACATGCTGGGACATATCACGCCCATGATGGCGGGGAATTTTCCTGCACAGATTGCCCTGCTCACCAAGGACGGGATGAGGGCAGGTGATAGCGCGACCGTTCTCATGGCAAAGGCAATCGCCTATCAGGGAGGATATGCTTGCGTGATTATTCTCAGCGTCCTGAAAGGATGGCTGTCAGGAGGGTTCGGGTTGTCTTCCGGGATATGGTTGCTTATCTATGCCGGTATGGTCGTCAGCATCTTCGCCGTTTTGTTCTTTGTCTTGGTACTGCGGGCGCAGAAGCTCATATCAGGGATTGTGAAGGTTGTGATTCGTTTCTTGGGGAAGGTAAAAATCGTGAAGAATCCCCAACGGCTCAGCGAAAGGACTGTTGAGGAAATCACCCGGATGGGAGAGAATGTGCGCGGGATGAAGACGACGTTTTCCTCATGGGTGGGCTTGATCGCTCTTGGCTTCTTGCAGGTTGCTTTCACCATGGTGTTCACCTACGCCGTATACCGGAGCCTGCGACTGTCTGGGGAATCAATCATAGATGTCGGGGCACTTCAATCTTTTGCTTCTTTAATTCACGCCTACGTGCCCATCCCAGGAGGACTGGGACTCGGAGATAGCATATTCCTTCAAATCATGGGTACGGTGATGGGAGAGAGGAATGTAGACTTTGCCATGGTCGTCTGGAGATTGCTGGCTTTTTATCTGCCCATCATGTATGGTGTGGTTGCATTCGGAATAAAAAAGAAGCAGAAGCCGGTTCCTGACGCGAGTGCGGCTTAAAGTAATATCTTGTCGCTATATCCGGCCTGAGACACAGTTATGCATGGAGGTAAGATTACATGGATACTCCTCTATATACCGTTGGTCAGTTCTGTGAAGCATATCCACCAGTGATGGACGGAGTTGCCAACGTCCTGATGAATTATGTCTCGAATCTGAGGAAAATGAACGTGGATGCCAGGTCGATAGTCTCAGGTTCAGAGGCGGATGTCGAGTCCGACAGGGACGCCGGGGATTTTCATGTCTTGCGTGCCCGTCTGTACCCATTGCCGGGTATGAAGCCGTATGGGGCTGTATCATACCCTCGTCGTTTTAGAAAGGCTCTTGATGATATCAATTTTGATATTGTCCACGCCCATGAGCCGGCTTTTCTTGGACGACTGGCATATAAGATTGCCAGAAAAAGGAACATTCCTTTCGTCATCACCTTCCATACGCAAATCAAGGATGACATCAAGTCTGTGGTCAAAAGCACGTGGATGACGGAAAAGATACTATCCATGGGCATGAAAATTTATGACAAGGCTGATGAAGTATGGGTTCCCAGTAAAGAAGCCCTGGATGTCATACGTTCCTATGGCTATCAGGGGCCTGCGACCATCATGATGAACTGCACGGATTTTGTACCTCCGGATGATACTCTGTATGCATCAATGCGGGACACCGGACGCAAGGCTTATATGAAAGATTCATCCCTTCCTCTTTTGGTTTATCTGGGACAGCAGAGCGTGAAAAAGAACATTCCTTTTTTCCTTGATGCCTTGGCAAGCATTGCCAGGGACGGGGATGAATTTGAGATGCTCATGGTGGGGGAGGGGCCTGACAAGAAATCATTCGAGACATATGTGGAAGCGCACGGACTGGGGAAGAAAGTACATTTTCTGGGACGAATCACCGATCGGGAAAAGGTCAAGACGGTCTTGGCAAGCTCCGATGTGATGATTTTCCCGTCCTTGTATGATGTCGCCAGCATAGCCATACGTGAGGCCGCGGCGTATCGTCTCCCTGTCATTGGTATTGAAGGATCCTGTACATCCTCAATCATTGAGAACGGCAAGAATGGATATCTGTCAGCCAATGACAGGCAGGCGTTCATCTCTCTCCTGCGGCATGCCATCAGGGAACCGGAGGAAAGAGCACGGCTAGGACTCTCTGCTCGTGATACCATCTATCACAGCTGGGCGGAGGTCGTTGGCGTTGTAGATGAACGGTATCGCAGTTTAATCAACGGATACCGTTCCCGTCAGGGAAAAGCTCCGTTGGTTTAGTCTGCTGCCAGTGCAGCAGCGACTGCTTTGTTCGTGTCATTGACCGCAATGATAGTGGTGTGTTCAGCGGCTGTTCTTGCGGAAAGGACGTCCATCTTTGCCGACCAGTACGGAAGGCTTTTTTTCTTTCTTGAAAGATCTGCCCTTGCCACTGCCACCATCGGCGGTGTATTTCCCATGAGAACGTCGTTTTTCCCCGTAACCAGACCGTGCAGAGTCGTTTTCCTTTTCTGCTCGTTCTCGTCCGCCATGGTATCCTGCTTCGTCTTTGAAGTCGTACCGATCCGTGCGCCGTGGTCGATCCTGATATGCTTTTCTGGAAGGAGTTCTGCGGTGGAATGAAGAAGATGACGGCTCAGGTTTTGCCTTGGTGACAAGCGGACCTTCACCTTCCGGCGCGTTGAGGGCAAAAATATCTATGACCGCTTTTGCATCGTCGGGAGTCGCCGATGCAAAGGAGTACGTAGTGCCGATGTCTATGTCCGACAGACGGGAGACTGAACCATTGGTGGCATTGGAAACATATTCTTGGAGCAGTTCCCTGTTCAAGCCGTCCTTGGTTCCCCGTGAAATGAACAGGCGTACCAAACCGCTTTCCGGATCAACTGTCTCGGCGAATCGTCCTTTCCTCCTGCCTGTGGCGTCGGAGCTGAGGTATGTGTACCGGGATTCGTCCAAGGCATTCTTGTTGAGACCTGTGAGCAGGGCGGCTACGACATCTTCCGCTGCATGGCTTTCCAGCAAATGGCGCGCAAGAGGCCGGAACTGGTCACTTTCCGCCACGGTCAGCAGGCTCTCCGTTTCCGTAGCGATACGGTTTCTCTTTGCCTCCATGATATCACTGATGGCCGGCACGGTTTCCCTGTGTATTTCCGTATGGGCTATCCGCTGGATGTACTTGAGCTTTGAATATTCCCGTGGCGTGATGAACGTGACTGCTGTACCGGAACGTCCTGCTCGTCCGGTACGACCAATCCGGTGGATATAAGCCTCCGGATTCTGCGGTATGGAATAATTGATTACATGGGTCAGGTCAGGAATATCAATGCCCCGTGCGGCTACATCGGTCGCGACCAGTACGGAGAGCTGTCTCCTGCGGAACCTATTGAGGATTGCTTCCCTCTGCTTCTGTGACAGATCCCCGTGCAGGGCATCGGCATCCTGTCCGCGGGCGACCAGCTTTTCGGTCACTTCATCACATTGAAGTTTCGTGCGGCAGAAGACAAGACCGTAGAAATCCACCGCGACATCAATGACCCGGCACAATGCTTCCAGCTTGTCGCTTTCCCTGACCTCGTAGCAGACTTGGTTGGTGAGCAAGTTGGTCATGTCTTGGGAAACGACCCGCACAATCTTCGGATCCTTCATGAAACGTTGGGCGAGATTCTGTATGGGTGCGGGCATGGTTGCGGAAAAGCAGAGCATCCGCTTGTCCGCAGGAGTACGGGACAATATGTTTTCAATATCTTCAATGAAGCCCATGTCAAGCATCTCATCGGCTTCGTCCAGAACCATGAATTTCAGGTTCTCCAAATTCAGCGTACCTCTGTCCAGATGATCCTGGACACGTCCAGGCGTTCCGACGACAATCTGCACACCTCTGTGGAGCTGCCGCAACTGGAGGGACATGGAAGCCCCGCCGTAAATGGCTGCTATGGACAAGCCAGAGGATGGACGCATGCTGGATATCTCGTCAGCCACTTGGACAGCAAGCTCACGGGTAGGAGCAAGGATTAAGGCTTGTACGGTTGAATCATGTTCATCTACGGTTTCCAAAATGGGGATGCCGAATGCGGCAGTCTTGCCTGTGCCTGTGCGGGCCTGTCCGATAACATCGGTTTTTTCATGGAGGAGAAGGGGAATACATTCCTTCTGTATTTGAGTGGGTTCTTCGAATCCTTTCTTTTTCAGCACGTCGAGGGTGCGCGCGGACAGTCCAAGGTCCGCGAAAGTAACTGTGTCTGGCATAAAGCTCCAATATATCGGGTTTTGGGATTGATGTGTCGTCCATTCTAGGAGACATAAATAGTCACGATACCACAGTAATATAATGAATTAGCTCAGTCTATGCAAGTAGTTGCTCCGGTAATCCGCCGTTCTTCGATGAATCCGGAGAAAGATTCTATCCATATTTCCTTCCCAATGGAGGGACAGAATCTTCCTGAAACCCTTCCGAACAGGCGGCTTGGTTCCGTCTGGTTGGAAAAAGCCGGAATAAAACGGATGTTGAGCATCCCTGCGTCATCATGGATTTCTGCGTTCAGAAGTCCATCATACTCATGCGCTTCCCAGATGATACCGGAAAGATTGTAGGTTTTCCCTTCATAGGAAATAAAAGAATGCCGCTCGCCACTGCCGGAGCGGGATGTCATGGCGAGAGAAATACTGCATGCCGCGCCATCATGAATACCTGTTGCATTCAGCACGGGAGATTTCTTCAACCGGACACGACCTTTCTTCCGGCACCAATCAAGCGCAGCCCAGGCTGAATCAGGACTGAACGCCTCCATGTCCTCTCCCAGGCGCAGGGTTCCGCTGACTGGCATGCCTGTTATGGTTCCCATCCAGCACGACCGTTGATTGGAAGACGCCTTACGAAGGCTCATGTCTTTGTTCTGTTTTTCGTAGATTCCCTGGAGCAGTATGATGTTGACATCAAGTCCTACGCGACCATCCGGAAGTTTGAGGGAAGGGCATGCGAACAGAAGATGCCTCTTGTTGCCACGCACGACAAAGGCCGCCCTGAGGACAGGGTTTGCCCATGTGATGTAGCCGTCTTCAGTTGAAACATGACTGAGGATTGTCGAATGTCGGAAACGGCGTCGGAAACCCATTGCATGGGCGACATCGTTTTTCTTCATATCAGCGAATGCAATCATGACAGTTTCCTTATGACCGGTACAGGAAACCTCCACAATGAGCATGTATCTGCCATCAGCTGCTGTGATGACATAGCGTTCCCATCCGGAAAGAGCGAAGCGTTTGTGTGTTGCCAAGGACTGTCTCTCCTTCATGTCCCGTGTCATTCCTCCTGTATAAAAAAGGCTGTTGCATCATCAGATACGCAACAGCCCTGGCACGTGTCTTTCTTAGGTGCTGCTATCGTGAGCTGCCTAGACCCAGGATATGGGAGAAGAAAGCCGACATGAAATTATCCTGGAGTTTGTCCGATGCCAACACCGTACCAATTGCATCTTGGGCGACAAGCTGTTGGGTGATGTATGGTGAATCGTAGAAAAGATCCAGATATGACTTCATGTCTTCATCATATGCATCATCCCCGGTCTGCGCCACAATGTAAGTCGTTCCGGCTTTATACGGACCAAGCGTTGTGCCGGAAGGCGCGGTGAACAGTTCCTTGTGGATGGTTGAGTCCTCTGCCGCAATGCTCAGGAATCCCACTGGATCGGTCGTGCTCAGAGAGAAAGTCATCAACTGGCTGTCGCTCACATTCACCGGAGTCGTCGCGACGACCGTAACATCAAAGGAAGCAGCCTCGGCGGCATCAACGAATGACGTGGCGGAAGCAGCAGTCAAGAAAGTCTGAGCTTCTTCACGCAGGACAGCATCCATCCGTTCCGGATCTGCCTGGGCTATGCGCGTCTTGATTAGGGAAAGGACGCCAGGATCTGAATAATCGGCTTCCTGTGCTGCGGCATCAATCCGCAGGAGAGCATACCCTAAGCTGACGGCCACAGGTCCGACCAAGGCTCCGTCTGATGAGGAAAGAACCAAGGCTCTGTCTATATCTTGCGTGATGAACTGGGAAAGCTCATAGCCGCGGAATGTCCCTGCCGCACCACCATTCTGGGCATATCCATCGATGCTGTTGGCGGTCGCCGCATCTTCAAAGGACAGCGTACCGGACTCAATCTGAGACTTGAGTGAAAGCGCGAGCGTCTCATCAGCTACGGTAATCCGTGAAATTCCGACTTGAGAGAATGCTTCGGGATTCTGGGTGGCGTATTCTACTGCCAGTGCATCAGGATATGAGTCAGTGGTGAAAGAGACGTATTCAAAATCCCTGACAGTGGCAGCCGCATCGGAGATGTAGTTTTTCTCAGCGGAAGAAACGCGGACTGTGTACAGGTCGCTGATGATGATTTGTGTAGGCAGTTGTTCCTGGACGTTTTTCTTGATGTAACTTTTCTGCAAGGCAGGAGTGCTATTGTAGATTGTCGCGTCAAACACACCTTGGTCATTCGTGTAATATCCGCTTTCCCGGATATATTGGGCTACAAGCTGTTCCATGCCTGCGGTCTTGTCCAGCCCGGCTTTCTTCGCCAAGGCATTGGCGGCTACAAAGAACACTTCGTTCTGATAAGCGGAGTTCCAAAGCTGGTAAAGCTGGTTGTAATCAGAAGCCGCATTAGGATTCTGGCTCATCAGTCCCTGCACTTGGTTGGCGAAATGGTTGCCTGACCCGCTGGGAGATACCTCATAGGCAACATCGATGCCATCATACGTTCCGAACACCACCTTGTACCCGGAGGATGCCCTGGTAAACGTGGAAGGCAGCACCATGATGATGGCAAGCAGGACAAGCACGATGACACCCAAGAGCCAACCGATGCTTTTTTTACTCTTTGAAGACTTATGCCCAGGTTTCTGTTTCTGCTTTCTGTCTGTTTCGATGTTCTTCGATGACTTTTGTACGAACTCCACGACCTTGGAGGAGTCTACGCTGTCTTTGGTGTCATTGGTATTGTTGTCGGAAGGCATGCTGACCTCTTTGAAAGGAAAATTCCGTCTATGACGCTTGTATATAGAATACCATGAGAAAATACCATGTACAAACAGAGCTGTCAATGAAACGGGGCGCGCGCAGCTTCAAGTCGGCTTCACGTACAGTCGCGGACGACGGTTTCCGGAGGCGTGTCGAGCATGGATGGATTCGCCAGGTACCTGCGCAGCCTCTTCAGGCATGAAGCAAAGTAAAAACCATCGCAGATGCGCTCATCCGTGACGACGGTATAATCTATGTATTTCTTCTCTTTAAGTGCGCCATCGCTGTCGAGGACTTTTACCGGTCGTTTTGTTCCAAAGGCAATGAATACGGGCACAGTACCGAAATTATACAGATGGTGATGGATTGGAGGAATGCCGAGCGAGGCCATTGAAGTAATGAACATGGAACCATGGAAAGGACTGACCTTGATGATGGCGTGGGGAAGTTTGCCGAAGTAGTCGAGGGTCTTGAGGAACCACACGGCGAATTTTTTCAGGAGGCCGGGTATGGTGTTCACGATTTTCGCAGTGTTGTCGAAGTTCGTGTTGGCAGTTTTGATGGTCTGCTGGAGGACTTCGGTGAATTTCCGGTATACGTCCGTCGCGGTATCTTCAGGCGCAAATCTTATCTTGATGACAGTGGTCGTCTCGTTGATGTTCATTTCTCTTTTTATGGCGATGTTGACAGTGATGTCATGGGCGGCGAATACCTTCTGTCCGGCGATGAACCTGTTCACCCGCGGACATTGCGATACAAGGCGTACATATGCGGCAATGATGAGATGCAGTATACCAAAGCCTTCATAGCCTTCGGTACGCTTATGCCTTACATAGCGATCCGCTGCGGTACATTCGAAGCTATCAGTGATGAGGTTCTGGGAATCATTGCGCCCGACCATTATGTAAGGTGAGACCGTGTCATAGGGCGCCAGCGTCCTGAGTCGCCGTCCATCCCTCCTGTCACCCCATCTCCTCCGGTAACCAGAGGCTGCTGGGGCATTTTCCATGTTTGTTATGTTTCCGTCAGGGAATGTAGCCATTTCCTTACTGTACACGATGTCAATTACTTATGCTACTGATGAGGGCACAAAGTGAGAGTAAGCAATGCTGAGATGACTTGTTTTGGATTTATTCTTTCAATCCAGACATAGCTAAATAAACCAAACTTACCAGCAAGTGGGTACGTAAGTGGGTACACAAGCAAAAAATTCGTTTGAGAAAAATTAACAACCTGTTCATAATTCTTTATACACAAACAGGTTACAAAATCGGGCAAAGTGGATTCGAACCACCGACCCCTTGGTCCCGAACCAAGTGCGCTAGCCCCTGCGCTACTGCCCGCCGTTCAATTCCGGCATGTGCCGGACGGTAACGGACTATATCTTTTAGACATGGAATTGTCAATGCTTGAGGTTGTCGCTTTATTTTTGCGTCTTATTTTGACCTTATTTTCAAATTCCTTTGACAATAAGGTATTTTGCCATGTGTCTGCTGCATAACGATGATAATGCACCATCAAAATACTATTGCTTGATAAGCGTTCCCGCGCCGACTTCCATGCCGCTGATTGTCCATGTCCATTTCATGGTTGTATCGGAAAGCCGCGTATAGACATATGAGACGGATTGGCGTGTGCCGAAATAGGTGATGGATATGGTAAGTGAATACACATCCTTGTCAACCAAAGCGGACACAGGTGTTCCCTGAGACTTGCTTATTTCCTTGAAATCAATCGTATCTGAAGCGGTGATGACGCGGACGTTATCATGTGTTACTACATGGGTGGTTGAAAAAAACTTGTCTTCCCAGGTTCCGATTGCCCATGAAGGAGGATTTATTCCCGTTCCGTTGTTTGAGCTTCCATCATTCGCGCTGATTACCATGGAAACAAAAAATAACCCTATTAAGAAAACCATTATCCTTTTCATCACGCCACCCCATAGCCACAGTATGGATTAAGAAAGCCACCATGCGCTTTTACTGAATCATACAATAAGATTATCCCGTCCAAAGATGCAAGAACACAAATATAAATGTTAAAAAAGTGTTAAGATGTGTTAAGATTATTCCGCAACTATTGAAACGATGCATGAAGGTGATATGCACGAAACCCTTCATTGGCAGTCGGAGCCAATATCTTTGGCTTGCAGAAGAAAAATACAAATAAAGGGGAGAGAAAAATGAAAAAATTATGTGCAATCGTGCTTGTATTGCTTGTCCTTTCTGTGCCTGTGTTCTCACAGGGCGCAAAAGAATCCGCAGGGACGAAAGAAATCGTTGTGTACGCAAGTGTGGATGAAGCGAATGCTGTAAAGATTCTCGATGCTTTCACTGCTGATACGGGCATCAAGACCAGTTTCGTCCAGCTATCTTCGGGACCTGCCCTGACCAGGATTCAGGCAGAAGCCGGGAGGCCGCAGGCCGATGTGTGGCTGGGGGCTCCCAGTGACAACCACATTACGGCAAAGGAAGCCGGATTGACCATCCCCTATAAAGGACCCGCATTTGAAGCACTCGGCGCGGAATTCAAGGATGCGGACGGATATTGGCGGGGCTTCTACATGAATCCTCTGTGTTTCGGCGTGAATACAAATGCTTTGGCTCGTGCTGGTGCCTCCATGCCTACCAGCTGGGCGGATTTGCTGAAACCAGAATACAAAGGGCTTATACAGGCTCCGACACCGCAGTCTGCTGGAACAGCGAAGATCATGTTGTACAGTCTGGTTGAGATGATGGGAGAAAATCAGGCATTTGCATATATGGCAGCCTTGAACAAGAACATCCAGACGTACACTTCTTCTGGGACTGGTCCGTCGAAGGGCGTGAATGTCGGCGACGCAGCCATCGGTATCCAGTTCTCTCCGGCTTTCTTCCAGATGCAAGCAAATGGACAGCCTATTGCAATCGTGTTTCCTTCCGAAGGTTTCGGATTTGAGTTTCCCGCGGCATCCATCCTGAAAGGTGCCAAGAACCAGGCGGCAGCTGAGAAATTCATGGACTGGCTGGTCAGCAAGCAAGGCCAGGATGTCTTGGAATCGACCGGAACATATTTTTATCCTGTAGTACCGGAAGCCGAGATTGATCCAATCATGCCTCCGTTCTCCAGCCTGGATGTCGTAGGCATTGACCTGGCATGGTATAGTGCAAACTATAATCGTTTGGTTGAGCGTTGGGTCAGCGAGGTTCTGAGCGCTAAGTAAAAGGGTTCCTTGTCAGACCACGGACACCGGCAGACAGAAGGTTTCATACATCTGATTACCTGCCGGTGTTTCATGTTCCTACACCAACTTCATTGAGAGGTTTATCAGTGAAAACAGCATTTATGGCGACCCAATGGCAGGAAATCCGGAAAATGCGCAAGGATCCTCTTTTATTGGGAGCAATCATCGTCATCCTTCTTGCCCTGATCCTGTTCATCATTTATCCGCTTATCAAGGTATGCATTGTCAGCTTTCAGGCAGGTGGTAAATTTTCCCTGAAGAATTTCAGGGATGTCATCGTGTACAGTAATGGCTACTACGTCAAGGCATTCTTCAATTCCTTGTGGATAGGCATTGCTACCGCGTTCCTGGGGACTTTCATTGCTTTTGTCTTTGCATATTCCCTTACCAGGGCCAATATTCCGTGCAAGAAATTTTTCAACCTGGTCGCGACTATTCCCATCATCAGTCCGCCGTTCATCGGAGCCTTGGCAATCATCATGCTTTTCGGTCGCAACGGCTTCATCAGTTCAACACTGCTGGGCATGACCAATGCAAGTGCTTATGGACCGAAAGGACTCCTTTTCGCGCAAATCCTGACTTTCTTTCCGGTGGCGTACATTACTCTCCGTGGTGTCCTGGAGTCAATCAGTCCGACATTGGAAGACGCCGCAATGGATTTGGGAGGTAACCGGTTCACGATTTTCAGAAAAGTGACACTTCCACTGGCAATCCCTGGAATCGCCAGCTCAATGCTCGTGCTTTTCATTGAATCACTGGCAGATTTTGGGAATCCTCTCGTTCTTGCCGGAGCCCAGTTCCCCATACTGTCCGTCCAGGCGTATCTGGAAATTACTGGCATGGGTAATTTTGCAAAGGGAGCGGCCTTGGCGTTCATTCTCCTGGTGCCATCCATCACCGCGTATATCCTCCAGAAATACTGGGTCAGCAAGAAACAATATGTTACAGTCACGGGAAAGCCGACCCAATCGTCGAACAATGTCGTAAGCCCTGCCGCCCGCTGGTTTTTGTTCGGAGCGTCCTTGGCAATCGCCTTGGTGATCATCACCGTTTATGCCAGCATTGTTTGGGGAGCCCTTGCTGAATCATGGGGCAATAGCTCCAAGATTACGCTGAGGAACTTCGCGTATGTGTTCAGGGTTGGTTGGGAAGCAGTGACCGATACTATGGTGATAGCTGGTTTGTCAACTCCTATCAGTGGTATCCTGGGGATGGTCATTGCATTCTTAGTGGTCAGAAAGGTCTTTCCAGGGCGTCGTTTCATGGAATTCTCCAGCATGTTGAGTTTTGCTGTGCCGGGTACTGTCATTGGCATAGGGTATATTCTTGCATTCAACCAAGCACCTTTCTATCTGACGGGAACCCTTGCAATCCTCGTACTTAATTTCATATTCCGCTACATACCGGTGGGAATACAGGGGGGTGTCGCGGTTCTCAACCAGATTGATCCGTCAATTGAAGAAGCTGCCGTTGATTTGGGAGCGGACAGCAGCAAGACATTCCGTAAGATTACTTTGCCGCTTATGATACCTGCTTTTTTCAGTGCCTTGCTGTTTGCTTTTGTCAGGAGTATGACGGCAATCAGTGCTGCAATCTTCCTTGTTTCAGCCCGGTGGAAGTTCATGACAGTACAGATCATGAATCAGGTTGAAAGCGGAAACATCGGTGCTGCCGCTGCATTCAGCATCATTCTGGTTGGAATAGTGCTGGTGGCAATGGTTGTAATCAAGACCATACTTCGGTTGAAGTATCAGACGACAAGTTCCATTCTTTCCCATTGACGACAGGAGAATATGATGAGTGTAAAATTAGTTAACATAACCAAGGTTTTTACTGACCATGATAACAAACTTAAGGAATTCACTGCCGTCAATAATGTGAATATGGAAATAAACGAAGGTGAGATGGTCACGCTTCTTGGTCCTTCCGGTTGTGGTAAGACAACGACACTGCGAATCATAAGTGGTTTTGAAAACCAGACTTCCGGAGATGTGTATATCGATGATGAACTGGTGAATACACTTCCCGCGAACAAACGGAATACGTCCATGGTATTCCAGTCCTATGCCATTTTCCCCCATCTGTCAGTGAGGCAGAACATTGGGTTTGGGCTTGAGCTCAAAGGATTTGGCAAGCAAAGGATTGCCGATGAAGTAGACAAGATGATGGAAACCATGGGGCTTGGGCCTCTGGGAAACCGTCGGCCTAGTCAGCTCTCCGGCGGTCAGCAGCAGCGTGTCGCTCTGGCGCGTGCCATTGTCAACAAGCCGCGTGTTCTTCTCTTTGACGAGCCGCTGTCGAATCTGGATGCAAAGCTGCGGGAACAGATGCGCATTGAGATACGGCGTATACAAAAGCAGTTCAACATCACAAGTATCTATGTCACGCATGACCAGATTGAGGCCATGACGGTCAGCGACAGGATTGTAGTTATGGACAAAGGAGTCATCCAACAGATGGATACGCCTTTTGAAATCTACAGCAGACCGAAAAACCGGTTTGTCGCGGATTTCATAGGACGGGCAAATTTCATCTCTGCCAAGGCTTTGTCTGTCGGTGAGACAGCACGCATATCCCTGAACGGACGTTCCTATGATTTTCCAAGTTTCAATCCGGATATGAAAGCGGGAGCATCGTGTGAAATAGTCATTCGCCCGGAAGGTCTGGTTCTTGGGCGGACGGGGGATGATGCCATGCTCCATGGAACGATCACCCAAGCGGTTTATCTGGGTTCTACAATGGAGTATGAAGTTGCTGTCGAAGGTATGGAAAATCCTATCCAGGCAATTTCATACAATCCGGTCAAGGAAGGTTTTTTGCAAGTCGGCGAACAGGCAGCTATTTCCTTTGATGTCGTCAGCGCTCATGTGATATCTGTTTGATGAGCTTAAGGCTGAACTCAGGTACGGTATGGGAGGCTTCTATGAAACGTGTGGAGATGACTGAGGCGGGAGATTCTTTTTCCCTGTATGGCTATGTCCATGAGAAGATTGACGGCGTGACCTTGCCCGGAGCAGGACGACCAGCCATTCTCATTTGTCCCGGAGGCGGATATATCAGGGTCTCCGATCGAGAGAAAAATCCTCCTGCCGCTATTTTCTTTGCGCACGGATACGACACCTTCATTCTTACGTATCCTGTCGGAGATGATGCGGCGCATTTAAAACCTCTTGCCGCCGCCTCCCGTGCTTTGGCGCGTATACGGGGAAGGGCGGGAAAACTAGGGATAGATCCTGAACGCATTGCCGTGCTTGGTTTTTCATCAGGAGGACATCTCGCCGCTTCGCTTGCCGTCCATTGGGATAACCCGCTCCTTCATGAAAAGATTCCCGATGTGGAACCGGGGAGTAATCGGCCGAACGCCCTTATCCTGAGTTATCCGGTACTCATCAATGGAATCCATGCCCATCAGGGATCGGTGGAAAACTTCGGTCGGGACGATGAACGTATCGCAGCTCTTTTTTCGCTGGAAAAATTTGTCACGCCACAGACATGCCCTACATTCCTTTGGCATACGGCTGACGATGTTTCTGTGCCTGTAGAAAATTCCTTGGTCTTTGCGGCGGCTCTTGCCGCTATGAAGGTAGAGTTTGAATGTCATATATTCGCACATGGGCAACATGGACTTTCAACCTGCAACAGGGAAGTCGGCACGACGAATGAATTGTGCGCCCAGTGGATTCCTTTGTGCTTCGGTTGGCTCGATGTGCTTTTCAAACATAAACCGTAAAAAGGATTTTGTAGAATTTCATGACTTGCGCATCATATATAAGTACTTGATAATATTCCTATATCGGGCTATTATCTCTGTAGATAATTCTATGGAGGCGCTGAATGGGTTATATGAGTTCTGGTGAAGCTGCTCGCAGGTGGGACATATCGGAACGCAGGGTACGCATTCTCTGTTCTGAAGGGCGGGTTGATGGAGCCGTGCGGTCAGGGTGGTCGTGGAATATTCCCGATACTGCCGGTAAGCCAGGAGATGGCCGATTGTTGAGGCATATCAAGAACTTTTCCTTACGTTCCGGTTCTTTCAGCCTGTCCCGCCTTGAGGAACTCCGGACGGGCTGGCTTGCTTCCGATGCTTATGCGACACGCTCCTTTGTGAATGACCAGCAAGAGCTCGGACGTTTCATTGCGTTCCTTCTGGAATTTGACGGGGTCAGTATTCCGCTTTCCTCGGTCATGGAGATGCTCTCAGGCCGTGTCGTTCCCGCTCATGATTTGGATACCCATGTTTTGGTAGTGAATGTTCGCGAATGCATCTTGCTCCTTGTCCGTCGTTTCTGCGGTAGTTCGGCAGATGTGGTGAATGCAACGGACTCCGGTTCATCGGAAGTCTGGTCGGAAAGGATTGTCAGGGATTTCCATGCAAGCCTGACGCACGGTCTGGCATCAGGTGATGCGGGAACGTATCGTGCCGCTTCGGTGAAAAGCGGGAACTCCTTTGGTGCGGATACACGTGAATACCCCGTGGAAACCCAGATGAAATCACTGTTCTTCCAGTATGACCGTGACTGGCCTCAGTTGCATCCTGTAGTCCGTGGAGCATTCCTTTGCGGTGAACTGCTTCGCATCCAACCCTTCCCGCGACACAACGCTCTCTGTGCATGGCTGGTTCTCTGCGGAGAGTTCATGCGTGAGGGCTTTCCGCCTCCGCTCATCGCCAGGGATAACAAGGAAGAACTGGGGGCTGCTTTGGTCATGACAGTGAAAAGAGGAAACTACCAGCATATGATGCGTCTGCTTGAAGATGCCGTGGCATTCCGTGTCAGTTGGGAGGCTGGAATAATTCCCGACATCACTCCATGAAACGTGTCAGGAACTGACGTGTGCGCTCATGGGTTGGATGGGAGATGACAGAATCCGGGGAACCTTGTTCTACGATGATTCCATCGTCCATGAAAATAACCCGGTCGCTGATGTCCTTGGCAAACGCCATTTCATGGGTGACTACTACCATGGTCATATCTTCGGCGGCAAGATCCTTGATGACTTTCAGTATCTCTCCGGTGAGTTCAGGATCCAGGGCACTGGTCGGTTCATCGAAACAGAGAACTTCTGGTTTTAACGCGAGAGCGCGAGCTATGGAGACTCTCTGTTGCTGCCCGCCTGACAATTCGCAGGGGTAGGCGTTTTCTTTCTCTGTCAGTCCCATCTTTGCCAAGAGCGTCCGCGCGGTTTCCACAGCCTGCCCATGGGGTAGTTTCAGGACAACTTCCTGCGCTTCCGTGATATTACGCAGGACGGAAAAATGAGGAAAAAGGTTAAAATTTTGGAATACAAGGCCGATATGACTTCTGATGTGCTTCAAAGTAGCTTTGTCAGCATAGCTTACTAACCCGCTCCCACTGTCCGTGGATGCCATGTCCTCACCGCAGATGCTGATGGCTCCGCTGTCAATCGTTTCAAGCTGGCAGATGCAGCGGAGCAGTGTGGATTTCCCGCTTCCTGATGAACCAATGATTGAAACGACTTCCCCGGTCGATACTGAAAGGGAAATGTCCCTGAGAACAGGAATCCCTCCGAAACTTTTCCCGACATTCCTGACTGATATGACTTCCATCGGCTTTTCCTTATACCTCATGAATAGTAGGAGAGCTTTCGCTCCCATGCGTCGAAGGCTTTGGAAACAACCATGTTCATGATGAAGTAAAAGACTCCTGCCATGAAGATGGGCATGGTTGAAAACTCGCGCGCGGACGCATTCTGTGCTACCCGGAACAGTTCGGCAACGCCGATGGTCTGCGCCAGTGCCGTATCCTTGACCAGCGTGATTACCTCGTTGCCCATGGAGGGGATGATTCGTTTTACGACCTGAGGCATGGTGATGCGGGTGAAGGTCTGCCATGGAGTAAAGCCCAGGACATGAGTCGCTTCATGTTGGCCTTTTGGGATTGACTGTATTCCTCCCCGATAAATCTCGGCGAAATACGCGGCATAGTTGACAGTAAAGGCTATGATGACTGCGGTGAAGCGGTCATATGATGCTCCGAAAAGATAGTACGGGGCGAAGTATACGAAAAGTATCTGGAGAATCAGGGGCGTCCCGCGCATGACCATGATATAAGCGTTGACCACAGCGGACAAAGGTTTGAACCGACTCATCCGTCCTTTTGCGACCAGAAGTCCCAGAGGAAGGGAGAAAAGCAGGGTCAGGAAAAAAATCTTGAGGGTCGTGACCGTTCCCTCTCCCATATGTATGAGTAAATTCCCCATCGGCTCCTCCATGGATGTCCCTGAATCCCGGCTGAAAGGCAGGATTCAGGGGCATGATATCCGATAGCTTATTTTCCTACAATGGTGATATCCGCTCCGAACCATGTGGTGGAGATGCGGGCCATAGTGCCGTCAGCGGCCATGTCATCAAGGTGTTTCTGCACGGCGTTGCGCAAGGCGTTGTCGTTCTTGCGGAAACCAATGGCATAGTTCTCCGGAGCGAGGCTCTCATCAAGGATGCGGAAGTCTTTGCCACTTCTCTTGATGTTGTCGTTGGCAACCAGAAGGTCAACGATTACGGCGTCCACTCCGCCTATCTCAAGATCCATCAGGGCGGTGAGATTTTCCTTGAACTCGACTATTCCCTTCAGGGAGGCTTTGAATACCGGAGCGGCATCGACGGCATTGGAGGCGGACGATCCAGCCTGTAGGCCGATGCTCTTGCCGGCAAGATCCGCAAGGGTCGTGACAGCTGATGATGTCTTGACCACGGCGACCTGGGCATTCTCAAGGTAGGGTTCGGAGAAATTCACGACTTTCTTTCTCTCCTCTGTGACGGTGAAGCCGTTCCAGATGCAGTCTATCTTGCCTGTGTTCAGTTCCTGTTCCTTCGCATTCCAGTCGATGGGCTGGAGGAGAAGGGTGACTCCCATCCGTTTTGTTACCTCACGGGCAAGGTCAATGTCGAAGCCGACAATCTCGTTGTTCTCATTCCGAAAACCCATCGGAGGGAATGTGTCGTCAAGGCCCAGGATGAAAGTTCCCCGGTCTTGAATTTTTTTTAAGGACGAATCCTCTCCGCTTTCCTTACTGCCTGCGGCGAACAAACTGACGGCCGCCAGAATCATGACACACAGAGCCAAGGTCTTTTTCATGCCATCCTCCCAAATGAGTTTTATAAATGTGTAATGCTCAACTTATAGTATCTTGCCTATGGTTTGTAAACATCTCCAAGTGATAAATTGCATATTTATTCATTTTCTATACATATTTTTTATGAGCATTGATTTGTTCATCCGTTGCATTTCCATCCGTGTTTCCGTATGAAGCCAAGGAAGCCCAAAAGAATCACAAAGAATCCGAAGAACTGTCCTGCCGCTATTTGACCAAATCCTCTCATCTGATGTATCGTTCGTACTGTTGGAAAAAATCCGAGGGGAAGCTTCCCAGCGGTTCAAAATTTCCCGAACATTCTCTAACGGAGGCTTTTCATGGATTTCCTCTATGCTGGAATCATATCTGTGACATGGCAGCAGATTGTCATGTACGTCGTGGGCGCGGTACTCATTTACCTTGCTATTTCCAAGAAACTTGAGCCCTCGCTCCTTTTGCCCATGGGATTCGGTGCTATTCTGGTCAACCTGCCCCTGAGCGGCGCGGTGACCCAGATGATGGCGGGCATCGGCGAAGTGACAGGTATCCTGGACTGGTTGTTCGAAGTCGGCATCCATGCCGCGGAAGCTATGCCCTTGTTGCTTTTCATCGGTATCGGAGCAATGATTGACTTTGGCCCCCTCTTGAGCAGCCCCAAGCTCCTGATGTTCGGTGCCGCAGCGCAGTTCGGTATTTTCATGACCATCACCTGTGCTACTTTGCTGGGTTTTAATCTCACTGACGCCGCTTCAATCGGTATCATTGGTGCTGCCGACGGGCCGACTTCAATCTTGGTATCCCAAGTCCTGAAAAGCCAGTATGTCGGACCTATCGCCGTTGCCGCGTATTCCTACATGGCATTGGTTCCCATCATACAGCCTTTTGCAATCAAGCTGGTGACAACCAAGAAGGAAAGGGCAATCAGGATGCCTTACAATCCTCTTAACGTGACCCGTGCCGCGCGCCTGTTCTTCCCCATCATCGTCACCATCATCTCCGGTCTGGTCGCTCCAGCGTCAGTCAGTCTGGTCGGTATGCTGATGTTCGGCAACCTGATTCGTGAGTGCGGCGTCCTCAATTCTTTGTCAGATACTGCGCAGAATGTCTTGGTCAATTTGATTACCTTGCTTCTCGGTATCAGCATTGCATCCACAATGCGCGCCGAAAACTTTGTTTCCCTGCAAACCCTGATGATTCTTGTGCTGGGTCTTCTTGCCTTCGTGTTCGACTCAATCGCTGGTGTTTGCTTCGCCAAGATTCTCAATATTTTCAGTCCCAAGAACAAGGTCAACCCGATGGTCGGTGCTGCCGGTATCTCGGCGTTCCCAATGAGTGCCCGTGTCGTGCAGAGGATGGGGCAGGAAGCCGATCCTCAGAACCACCTTCTGATGCATGCCATCGGAGCTAACGTGGCTGGACAGATTGCTTCTGTCGTCGCTGGTGGTGTCATCCTGGGCATCGTCCCTCTGCTGATGGGGTAAGGAGAGAAAAATGAATAATGTGTATGTAATGCAAAGTCTTGATTTGATGCTCAAGGGTATGGTAGCAATCTTCATTGTCCTTGGTGCCATTGCCGTTGCCACGTACATTTTGGGCAAGGTCGGCAATAAGAAGAAATAATCCTGTCGGTGTTTTTCTTTTCACAAAGAAAGACATCTTCATAGAGGAAATACGGAGAGGCTGTTGCGACATTTGCAACGGCCTCTTTTGTTTTGGTTTTATGTGCAGCCAAGATGCCAGGGCTTTCCTCGTGATTATGTTGCATAAGTTCGGACAGAATATTCATTATTTTGCATAATGGGTTGACAAAGTTCCACAGGCAAGGGTACAAATTACCAACATCGTCGCCTGAAAAGGTGATATGAGGAGAATGTCGTGAGAACTTCTACCATGAAAGATTGGTTCAGCCCGACAAGCCGAACCGCACGAAGTAACCGGATGACGCAGCCTCAAGCATGCTGTGCCTTTGCGTCCTATGCCCCCGCCGCTTCTGTTTCTGTAGCTCACATTCTTCTTACCATCCTATCTTCCATTCTCGTACCTGCCATTCTGGTACGCCTTATTTCTTTTCTTATTACCAACCTTACTGTAATTGTAATTCTATAATCCACGGCGCAGCTGGAAGCTGGCATTCGTGGAGGACTCTCCCGTGCCAGACACTGCTGTCGTCGTATATGCTGCCGCGGATTCATCCGTGGGCAAGGCTTTGCTTTATGTTTTCCGGGAGGGATTTTCATATGGAAAAACGGTATACACTGGCAATTCTGGTCAATAATCATTCAGGCGTACTGATGCGTGTCGTCGGACTTTTCAGCCGTCGGGGATACAACATCGACAGCTTGTCCGTCGGAGTGACGGAGAATTCCGAAATCAGCCGCATAACCATCGTGGTTACCGGAGACCGGGCAATCGTGGAACAGATTAAGAAACAGGTGGGCAAACTGTATGATGTGATACGGGTTCATGAGATGACCACCCGTCAGTCCCTTCAGTACGAACTGGTGATGGTGAAGATAGCCGTGTCGGCGGGAACAAGAACCAACATCGTAGAACTGGGAGAAATCTTTAAGGCGAAGATTCTGGATGTCACTGACAGCACCATCACGTTACAGCTGACCGGCAGTCTGGACAAACTTGAATCTTTCATCGGACTGGTGACGCCTTACGGCATTGTCGAGATGGTTCGTACCGGCATCACGGCATTGGAAAGAGGAAGCAGACCTCTCAGTGATTTCCCGGAAGATGAGAGCTTTGAATCCGCGCTTGAAGGCGCGTAAGACAGAAGACAGTGAAACTGCCGGGAAACCAAACATGAGCGCAAGAACAGGCTGAATGAAGAAAACCAACCTGAAGAAAATTAATCGCGACCCGCGAAAAAGGGTGGAGGAAAAGTCCATGAGCAAGATGTATTACGATAATGAAGCGGATCTCTCCCGTCTGGATGGGAAGACGGTAGCCATCATTGGCTATGGCAGCCAAGGACATGCCCATGCGCTGAACCTGCATGAAAGCGGTGTCGATGTAATCGTCGGCCTCTACAAGGGCAGCAAGAGCTGGAAAATGGCGGAGGAAGCCGGGCTGAAGGTCGAGACTGCCGCTGATGCCGCGAAGCATGCCGACCTCATCATGATGTTGGTCAATGATGAAAAGCAGGCGGCCCTCTACCAAGAGAGCATCGCCCCTGGATTGAAAAAAGGCAAGTACCTTGCTTTCGCCCATGGTTTCAACATCCATTTCGGACAGATTGTTCCTCCGGAAGATGTGAACGTCATCATGATTGCCCCCAAAGGCCCCGGACACACCGTCCGTACCCAGTTCCAGGAAGGAAAGGGCGTTCCGTCTCTTGTCGCGATCCATCAAGATCCCTGCGGTGACAGCCTCCAGGTCGCCCTTGCATATGCCAAGGGTTTGGGTGCCGGACGCGCCGGTATTTTTGAGACATCCTTCAAGGAAGAAACCGAGACGGATCTTTTCGGAGAACAGGCGGTTCTCTGCGGCGGTGTGAGCGCCTTGATTAAAGCAGGCTTCGATACTTTGGTGGAAGCCGGTTATCAGCCGGAGATGGCCTACTTTGAATGCTGTCATGAGATGAAACTCATTGTCGATATGATTAACCAAGGTGGATTGAGCTACATGAGGTATTCGATCAGCGATACCGCCGAATATGGAGATTATATCACCGGAGGAAAAATCATTACCGATGACACCCGCAAGGCGATGAAAGGAATCCTCGGTGACATCCAGGAGGGAATCTTCGCTCGCAATTGGCTGTTGGAAAACAAAGTGAACCGTCCGTACTTCAACGCACGCAAGCGCATGGAAGCGGACAGTCTCCTGGAACGCACCGGAGCAAGATTGCGTTCTCTGATGAGCTGGCTGAAAAAATAAGATATTGTGACAGCTCCCCGACCACGGAGCGGGGTGCTGTCCGTCATGTACTATCCGTCATGTATCGTCCATCACGGACACACATTCGGACACACATTCATGTAGGGAGGAACCAAGGACATGGGAGACAAGGAACGCATCAGGATTTTCGATACGACTCTGCGCGATGGGGAACAGGCTCCCGGTTACAGTATGAACCTTGAGGAGAAGCTCCGCATTGCCTCCCGTCTCCAGGCTCTTGGAGTCGATATCATCGAAGCCGGTTTCGCCATAGCGTCTCCCGGTGACTTCGAGTCCGTGCGGGAAATAGCGCGTCATGTGGACGGCCCTGTCGTAGCCAGCCTTGCCCGTGCCCTGGAAAAGGATTTGGATGCCGCGGGGGAAGCAGTCAAGGAGGCACGGCGTCCTCGCATCCATCTTTTTCTGGCTACCAGCGACCTGCATCTGGAGTACAAGCTGAAAATGACCAGGGAGCATGCCCTGGAGCAGGTAAGGAAGATGGTTACCTATGCCCGCAATCTCTGTGACGACATTGAATTCAGTGCGGAAGATGCTTCACGTTCCGATCTTGACTACCTGTGCAAAGTGGTGGAGACGGCCATAGCCAGCGGAGCTACGACAATCAACCTGCCCGACACTGTCGGCTACAGTCTCCCCCATGAGCTGGAGAGGATGGTACGTACTGTCCATACGTCGGTTCCGAACATGGACAAAGCCATTTTGTCGGTTCATAACCACAACGACCTTGGTTTTGCCGTGGCAAATTCGCTGGCGGGAGTGATGGGCGGCGCCCGTCAAGTGGAATGTACCCTGTGCGGCATCGGCGAGAGAGCGGGAAATGCATCACTTGAGGAATTTGTCATGGCCGTGAAGACACGGGGAGATGTGTTGCCCTACGATACGGGCATTGATACCCGCGAGATTACAAAGAGTGCGCGTCTTCTCAGCTCCATCACAGGAGTCTCGGTATTTCCCAGCAAGGCCATCGTCGGAACCAATGCTTTTGCCCATGAGTCAGGAATCCACCAGCATGGCATGATGGCTAATGCGAAGACCTATGAAATCATGACTCCGGAATCCGTCGGACTGAAAAAGACAGCTTTGGTTCTGGGGAAACATTCAGGACAGCACGCTTTTGTCAAACGACTGGAAGAACTGGGTTATTCCCTGCCTCATGAAAGGATTCCCGCGCTTTTCGAGGACTTCAAAATCACTGCTGACCGTAAGAAGACAATCACCGATCGTGACCTGATTGCTTTGGTGGAAAGCAGCTCGACTGGAGCAGCCGAGATTTGGCATCTGGTGGACTTTGTCGTCAACAGCGGCAACATGATTACATCCACCGCTGTCGTCACCCTGTCCAAGGACGGAAAGAAATACCAGGAGGTCGCTTCCGGAACAGGGCCTGTCTATGCATCACTCAGGGCAGTGGAGAAAATCATCAGACACCCTTTCAGTCTGGAAGATTACAAGCTCCAGGCGGTGACTGAGCATCGTGATGCCTTAGGCGAAGTTCTGGTGAAGATTAGTGATGGGGAAGGCTTCTACCGTGGACGGGGAGTCAGTACTGATGTCATAGAAGCAAGCATCCTGAGTTGTCTTGCCGCGGTGAACCGCATGCTGGATAATTCCTCCTATGCCGCGGGACAAGGGCTGAGTGCCCGCGCAATGAGCTTTGAGAATGACATGCTTTCCAGCCATAGTGACAAAGCAAAGGATCGGGAGGTCAGTCATGGCTGAAAAAGCGAAGATTGACCTGTTTGATTCCACTCTGCGGGACGGCTCCCAAGCCTTGGGAATCAGTTTCTCCGTGTCTGATAAAATCAGGATTGTCGAACTGCTTGATGAGCTGGGCGTAGCATGGATAGAGGCAGGCAATCCCGGTTCCAATCCCAAGGATTTGGAATTTTTCCGGAAGGTCGCGGCCATGCAACTGTCCTGTGCGCGCCTGGTGGCTTTTGGAGCCACTCGGCGCAAGGATTCTTCCTGTGCCGATGACCCGAATATGGCAGCCTTGCTTGAAGCCGGAACGGATGCCGTTGCCATATTCGGCAAGAGCTGGGACTTCCATGTGAAGGAAATCCTCCACGCAACCAAAGATGAGAACCTGAAGATGATTGGGGACACCATTGCCTGGTTCAAGGAGAAAGGGAAAACGGTCATCTTTGACGCAGAGCATTTCTTTGACGGTCATGCCTCCGACCCTGCCTATGCAATGGCATGTCTGGAGACCGCCCGCGACGCAGGCGCGGATGTTCTTGTCCTATGCGAAACGCGGGGAGGGGCGCTTCCATGGGAAGTGGAACGCGTCACTCGGATTGTGGTGGAAAGATTTCCGGGCATCCCGATAGGTATTCATGCCCATGATGATGGAGGCATGGCTGTAGCCAACTCACTTGTCTCCGTTAATGCCGGAGCAACACATGTACAAGGAACTCTGCTGGGTTTCGGGGAACGATGCGGCAACGCCAACCTGTCCACAATCGCCGCCGACCTGGCTTTGAAGATGGATAGGGACGTATTGAACGGAAAAAGTCTTGAACGTCTGTACACCCTGTGCCGGGCTGTCGCCGAAGTCAGCAATGTGTCCGTTCCTTCCGGTACACCATACATAGGAGACGGAGCGTTCGCTCACAAAGGGGGAATGCACATTGACGGCGTACTGAAGAATCCGGCGTCCTTTGAGCATGTCCAGCCCGCCGCGGTGGGGAATGAACGGCGTCTTCTGACCAGCGAGGTAGCGGGCAGAGCCTTGATATTCAGGGCATTGCAGCGGATTGCGCCTTATGTGGACAGGAATGATGAACGGACGTCGGCTTTGGTCGGGACGTTGAAGACCTTGGAAGCTGAAGGATACCAGTTTGAGGGCGCGGAAAGTTCATTTGAGCTGGTAATCAAAAGGAATTTTGGTTCCTGGCACCCATATTTCAATCTGGTTCATTACCAGACGACGGGAAACCATCCCGTTGCGGATCCGCATTCCCCGGAGACTCACATGGCGGTTGTCAAGGTCAGCGTGAACGGTTCGGCTGGCATTGCCGCCGCTGAAGGAGCCGGCCCGGTGAATGCCTTGGACAAAGCGCTCCGGAAGGTGCTGGAGTCTTTCTATCCATCGTTGCGCAGCGTCCATCTCACGGATTACAAGGTTCGCGTGCTGGACAGCAGGAGCGCCACTGCCAGCAAGGTACGGGTTTTGATTGAATCTTCCGACGGAGAGAGAAACTGGACGACCGTGGGAGTGAGCCGGGATATCATACAAGCCAGCTGGCTTGCTTTGAGCGATAGCATAGAATACAAGTTGATGAGTGATGGCATTGTGCCGCCGACAGAGCATACGGCGCATGGAGCATAAGGAGAAGTGGATGATGGGAATGACAATGACGGAAAAAATACTGGCCGCCCACTGTGGACAGACATCGGTCAAGGCCGGGCAATTAATCATGGCGGATGTAGACATGGTTCTGGGCAACGACATCACTGCTCCGGTAGCCATAGGCGAATTTGGGAAATTCGGGGCAGGAACCATCTTTGACAAGAAGAAGGTCGCTCTTGTGCCCGACCATTTCACTCCCGCCAAGGACATCAAGGCAGCCTTGCAGTGCCAATGCCTGCGCAATTTTGCCATGGAGCATGACATTGAGAACTATTTTGAAGTCGGACGTGTCGGCATTGAGCATGCGCTTCTGCCGGAACAAGGCTTGGTCAACGCCGGAGATTTGATTATTGGCGCGGACAGCCATACCTGTACCTATGGCGCGTTGGGCGCGTTCTCCACCGGCGTAGGCAGCACCGACATGGCTTGTGGGATGGCCACCGGAAAGGCATGGTTCAAAGTACCGCAGTCCATCAAGTTCAACCTGACCGGCACACTGGGAAAGTATGTCTGCGGAAAGGATGTCATTCTCCATATCATTGGCATGATCGGGGTAGACGGAGCTTTGTACGGTTCAATGGAGTATAGCGGTCCTGGTGTGGCGTCCCTGTCAATTGACGACCGTTTCACCATGGCGAATATGGCTATAGAGGCCGGAGCCAAGAATGGCATATTCCCGGTCGATGAAGTGACGCTGGCATATCTTGCCGCGCACTGCAAGAGGTCTCCTGTCATCTACGAAGCCGATTCCGATGCCCAGTACACCCGTGTCATCGACATAGACCTGTCTTCCATCAGGCCGACGGTCGCTTTTCCCCATCTGCCCTCAAATACACGCACAATTGATGAGACGGGGACTGTGAAGGTGGATCAGGTGGTGATTGGTTCCTGTACCAACGGACACATCAGTGACCTGCGTCAGGCCGCAGAAATATTGAAAGGTCGTAAGGTCGCTCCATGGGTGCGTACCATCATCCTTCCCGCTACGCAGGAGATATGGCTCCAGGCCATGGAGGAAGGACTGTTCAGGATATTCGTTGACGCGGGAGCTGCGGTAAGTACGCCGACCTGCGGCCCATGCCTGGGTGGTCACATGGGAATCCTTGCGGCGGGAGAGCGGGCTGTCGCCACGACCAACAGGAACTTTGTCGGTCGCATGGGGCATGTGAAGAGCGAGGTATATCTTGCTTCTCCTGCGGTAGCCGCCGCGTCCGCCATCACTGGCTATATCACCGATCCCGCCAAGGTTCAGGAGGCTTGAGATGAAAAAAGCATATGGGAAAGTTTTCAGATACGGAGACGACATTGATACGGACGTCATCATCCCGGCGCGCTACCTGACCACCACTGACCCGGTGGAACTGGCCAGTCACTGCATGGAAGATATAGACAAAGGTTTTGTCGCCTCAGTGAAGAAGGGTGACATTATGGTCGCCGACAAGAACTTCGGCTGTGGTTCAAGCCGTGAGCACGC
Organism: Parasphaerochaeta coccoides DSM 17374; assembly: GCF_000208385.1. Taxonomy (GTDB): domain Bacteria; phylum Spirochaetota; class Spirochaetia; order Sphaerochaetales; family Sphaerochaetaceae; genus Parasphaerochaeta; species Parasphaerochaeta coccoides. The sequence continues at coordinate 364,225 of NC_015436.1, forward strand.
TCCTATCGCCATCAAGGCGAGTGGCATCAGCTGTGTCATTGCCCGGACATTCGCCCGGATTTTCTACCGCAATGCCTTGAACATCGGCCTGCCTATACTGGAGTGTCCCGATGCCTGCGCCGGAATCACGGCAGGTGATGATGTGGAAGTCGATTTTGACAAGGGAACCATCACCAATCTGACAACCGGTGCTTCATGGAATGCGGAACCTTTCCCACCGTTCATGCAGAACTTGATTGCGGCGGGTGGACTGGCTGCTTATATGAAAGAGCAGAAGATAGAGCAAGGCAAAACAGGAGAGGTGGGAAAATGAAGATGGATATTGTCCTTATTCCCGGAGACGGAATAGGTCCTGATATTGTAAGGGAAGCTGTGAAGGTTCTGGACGCTGTCATGGACAAGAGCGGGCATACGGTGAAGTACACCACCTGCCTTGCCGGGGGCTGTGCCATTGACGAGACGGGGGTTCCTCTGCCGCCGTCTACGCTGGAAGCGGCACAAAAAAGCGACGCGGTACTCCTTGGTGCTGTCGGAGGGCCGAAATGGGACACCGTTCCTGGTGACATGCGACCGGAAAAAGCCTTGCTTGGCCTGCGCGGAGGGTTGGGCTTGTTCTGTAACCTTCGCCCTGCCATCCTCTATCCTCAGTTGTCCGCCGCCTGTCCCCTTAAGGAGGAAGTGGTCGCCGGAGGGTTGGACATCATGGTGGTGCGGGAACTCACCGGTGGCATTTACTTCGGGGAGCGGGGGCTGTCTGCCGATGGGCAGTCCGCGTATGATACCATGGCGTACAGCACGGCTGAGGTGGAACGCATCGCACGCAAGGCATTCGAGATTGCCCGCGGACGGAGTGGACGCCTGACCAGCGTGGACAAGGCGAACATCCTGGAGACCAGCCGTCTGTGGCGTAAAACCGTCGAGTGCTGTGCTACGGCATATCCAGATGTCCAGCTTACCCATCTTTATGTGGACAACGCCGCCATGCAGCTTGTCCGCGCTCCACGCCAGTTTGATGTCATTGTGACGGAAAACATGTTCGGAGATATCCTCAGTGATGAAGCAAGCATGATCACAGGCTCCATCGGCATGCTGCCGTCAGCAAGCCTCAGGGAAGATTCTTTCGGCATGTACGAGCCGATTCATGGCTCGGCGCCTGACATAGCAGGCAAGGACTTGGCCAATCCTCTGGCTACTATCCTGTCAGCGGCCATGATGCTCCGCCATACCTTTAAACTGGAGGAAGAAGCCAAGATGGTCGAAACCGCGGTTTCCCGTGTTCTTGAGGCTGGTTGGCGTACAGGGGATATCTTCAGCGAGGGTTGTTCCAAAGTGGGAACCCGGCAGATGGGAACCTTGGTAGCGGAGGCTGTTGGGCAGGAGTGAAACCCAGCTGGTACGTACTGATATATACTGGTATAGACAAGGCACGGACAAAGGACGGATTTCCGTCGAAGGATGGTGAGAGATGAATGTACGGGAAAAGAAACAGGAAACGCTCCATGCGCTGAGGGATGCTGGTACGCGGCCCCTGAGAAGCGACCGGGCGGCCAAAGGATCTGAACACGCGCCTCATCGTTCCTTGATGAAAGCACTGGGATGGACTGACGCGGAGATAGCCGCGCCGATGATTGGCGTGGTCTGTTCCCACAATGAAATCATTCCCGGTCATGTCCATTTGACCCGAATTTCAGATGCGGTGTGCGCCGGAGTGCGGCTGTCCGGAGGGAATCCCGTGCGGTTTCCTGTCATTGCCGTATGTGATGGCATAGCCATGGGTCATGTCGGCATGAAATATTCGCTGGCCAGTCGTGAACTGATTGCCGATTCCATTGAGGTAATGGCTACCGCGCATCCTTTTGACGCTCTTGTCTTCATCCCTAACTGCGACAAGGTCGTGCCGGGGATGCTGATGGCCGCCGCCCGTCTCAATCTGCCGTCAATCTTTGTTTCCGGAGGGCCGATGCTGGCAGGGAAAGTCCCCGGTTCCTGCTCCAGCATGAGCCTGTCCTCAATGTTCGAGGCTGTCGGACAGCACGCCGCCGGGAAAATGGATGACAGGACGCTCCATGAATGGGAGGACAACGCCTGTCCGACCTGTGGTTCGTGCAGTGGCATGTATACAGCCAACAGCATGAACTGCCTGACCGAGGCAATCGGCATGGGACTGCCGGGCAACGGTACTATTCCGGCTGTCTACGCCGCCAGGGAGCGGCTGGCAAAAGAAGCCGGCATGAGAATCATGAATCTGTTGAAAGAAAATGTCCGTCCCCGCGACATCATGACGCCCAAAGCCTTCCATAATGCCCTGACGGTGGATATGGCGCTGGGATGCAGCACCAACACCATGCTCCATCTTCCAGCCATTGCCCATGCATCAGGAGTAAAGCTTGACATCTTTGATGCGAACAAAGTGAGCGCGGTGACGCCAAACCTTTGTCATCTAGCTCCAGCGGGACCGCACCACATAGAGGATCTCTACGCAGCGGGAGGCATCATGGCGGTGATGCATGAGCTGGCTCGCAAGGAGTTGCTCGATGGTTCGCTCCCTGCGGTCAGCGGACAGACAATTGGGGAACAGTACAAGGATGCCCGGAACCTCAATCACAAAGTGATTCGCACCATGGACGAACCCTACAGTGAGACGGGGGGCATTGCTGTTCTCCAAGGGAACCTTGCGCCGGACGGGGCTGTGGTCAAACGTTCCGCTGTCGTTCCTGAGATGCTGGTTCATAGCGGACCGGCACGGGTCTTTGAGAGCGAGGAAGATGCGAACGCAGCCATCCTTGGCGGGAAAATAAAGGAAGGGGATGTGGTTGTCATCCGCTATGAAGGGCCAAAGGGCGGCCCCGGAATGAGGGAGATGCTCCAGCCGACGGCATCCATCGCAGGCATGGGACTTGGCTCCCGTGTCGCCCTGATCACCGACGGGCGTTTCAGCGGAGCATCCCGCGGCGCGTCAATCGGACATGTTTCCCCAGAAGCCGCGGAAGGGGGAACCATTGCCTTGGTTCAGGAAGGGGATACCATCATGATTGACATTCCATCAGGAAAGTTGGAGCTTGTCGTTGATGGAAAGGAACTGGAAGATCGGCGTTCACAATGGCGACCGCGGACTCCGGAGATTACCACGGGATATCTGGCCCGTTATACCCGCCACGTGACCAGCGCGTCTACCGGCGCGGTGTTCAAGGAAGATTAGTTCAAGGAAGACTGAAGGAAGATTAGGAAAGAGGAGTACAGCATGGAGATGAATGGAGCAAGGATCATCATTGAATGCCTGCATGAGCAGGGGGTGGATACGGTATTCGGTTATCCTGGTGGTGCTGTCCTCCCCTTATACGATGCGCTTTTCCGTTACGGAAAGATGAAGCATATCCTGACGACGCATGAGCAGGGGGCAAGCCATGCCGCCGACGGTTACGCCCGTTCCACTGGCAAGGTAGGTGTCTGCATAGCGACCAGCGGGCCGGGAGCGACCAATCTGGTCACCGGGCTGGCGACCGCCTACATGGACAGTTCTCCGGTCGTTGCCCTGACGGGGAACGTTGCGGTTCCCCTCCTTGGACGGGACAGTTTCCAGGAGGTGGACATCACTGGCATCACCATGCCCATCACCAAGCACAATTTCATTGTCAAGGACGTAAAGGAGCTTGCTCATACGGTGCGTCTGGCATTCCGCATTGCACGGGAAGGTCGTCCGGGGCCTGTCTTGGTTGACATCCCCAAAGATGTGGAGACATCGCTCTGCGACTATGTACCGCTGCAACCCCTTGAACCCCGGAAGAACCGTTACCCGTCACCTCAAGCGTTTCAGATAGCGGCTGACATGCTTGGGCAGAGCGAGAGACCAATGTTCTATGTAGGCGGCGGAGTCATCCGTTCCGGTGCTTCCCGTATCCTCCAGGATTTCCTGGAACAGGTTGATGCTCCGGCTGCCGTATCCCTCATGGGAGGCGGAGCCATACCCGTGGATAGCCCGCGCTGTACGGGAATGCTTGGCATGCACGGAACCAAGGTCTCCAACATGTCGATTACCGATTGTGACCTTCTGGTCGTCATAGGCGCGCGTTTCAGCGACCGGGTAATCAGCGACGCCGACCGCTTCGCTCCTCAAGCGCGGATACTCCATATTGACATTGACCCGGCAGAGATTGACAAGAATATTGGCACCCACTGCCATCTGGTGGGGGACGTAGGACAGGTCTTGGAGGGATTGTCCAAGACCATCGGGAAAAAACTGAAGCATAAGGCATGGATGGAGGAAATAGCTCGTCGCAAGGCAAAATACCCCATCAGAGTGTCCCATGAAAGCCGCCGACCCAAGCAAATTATAGATGCCATCAGCACACAGCTTCCCCGCGGTTCATTTGTCTGCACTGAAGTGGGACAGCACCAGATGTGGGCATCACAGTTTCTCAAGCATGTCGAGCCTGGTCATTTCATCACCAGCGGAGGACTGGGGACAATGGGCTTCGGCACCGGAGCTGCAATAGGAACCCAGTGCGGCAATCCCACGGCGCGGGTGGTCAGCATAGCAGGCGACGGTTCATTCAAGATGAGCTGCAACGAGCTTGCCACCATTGCACGCTACAAGCTGCCCATCGTCATCTTTCTGATGAACAACCATACCTTGGGGATGGTGCGGCAGTGGCAGAGTTTCTTTTTTGAGAAGCGTTATTCAGAAACCACCTTGGATACCAAAATTGACTGGGTCATGCTGGCAAAGGCGTTCGGTGTCCATGGAATGAGGCTATCGGTCAATGATGATCCTGAAAAAGTCGTGAAAGAGGCTTTGGAACATGGCGGAGCAGTGGTAGTCGATTGTGAAATACCGATTGATGATCTTGTCTATCCCATGGTCGCTCCTGGAGCAGGCATTGACAACATGCTGGGAGTAGATGAAGTAACTGACTGAAACGTAAGTTGCCGTCTGTTTCCAGGAATGTTAGGAATGGACGGTTTCTTTATGCTCTTTATGGCTCTGGTGATGCTTCTGTGCTTTGTCCGTCTTTATCTTATAAACCAATCCTATGACAAGGATGACTACAATGGGCATCATGGCAACCAAGCCAATGACGCCGAAGGCATCTGTCATCACGTTGCCTCCCAAGGCATCGGCTATGCCGATATAGAAGGGCAGGATGAACGCGGCGGCCATGGTTCCGGCGGCGACGCCGCCGGAATCAAAGGAAACGGCGGTGAATATCTTTGGGGTAAAGCACATGAGGATGAGAGCCGAGCCGAAACCCGGTGCCAGGAACCACCAGATGCTGATATTGAAGATGATGCGCATGGTGGCGAATACCATGGAGAGACTGACGCCAATGGCCAGCCCAATCATCATGACTCTCTGTGAGATATTGCCGCCGGTGAGTTCTTCGACCTGTTTGTTCAGGACGTGGACGGCAGGCTCCGCAAACACCACAAAGAAACCGAGGAATGCGCTGAGAGGCAGAAGAATCCAGCTGTAGGAGCCGGACGCGAGGGAATGTCCCAAGTATGTGCCGATTGGCATGAAGCCGACGTTTACTCCTGCAAGGAATATGGTCAGGCCAATGAGCGTATAGACAAGTCCGGCGACGATTCGCAGCAGACGGTTGCGTGAAAGTTTCAGCTTGAAAACCTGTAGAATCAGGAAAATGACCAGAATCGGGGTAAGGACGGTCAGAACGTCAATGAAACTTCCCTGTATTTCGAGCCAGTATTCGGCAATCATTTCCGGGAATGCAGCGACTTCCGAGAGCGTGGCGGCGGGATAGGATTCCGACAGACCAGCCTTGGACAATATGCCCAGGATGGAAACGGCAAGGATGGGACCGATTGAGCAAAGGGCGCAGAGTCCGAAGCTGTCTTCTTCGGAGGACTTTCCTCCCCGCACGGCGGACACACCGGCACCCAAGGCAAGGATGAAGGGTACTGTGATTGGTCCTGTGGTCACTCCGCTGCTGTCGAACGCGACGCCCAAGAGGTCAGGGGATGTGAACGCTGCGGCAATGAATACCAGAATGTAGGCTATGATGAAAAGCTTGGCCAAAGAAAACTGGAGGATGATGCGCAGCAGGGCAAGGGCAAGGAATATGCCTACTCCGACGGCCACTGCGCCGATCATCACGGGGCGGCTCACTATGGATGCCACTTGGGAGGCAAGCACCTGTACGTCCGGTTCCGCGATGGTGACAATCATGCCGAGGAAAAGTCCACTGATAAGGATGAGCCAGAGCTTGCGTGATTTCGTCAGCTCCGTTCCTATGGCCTGTCCTATTGGCATCATTGCCATATCAGCTCCCAGGGAGAACAATGACATTCCCAGAATCATCACGACTCCGCCTGTGATGAACAGGATGAACGACCAGAAGGGTAACGGGGCAATCGTAAGATGAAGCAAGAGGACGATAAGTGAAATTGGTATGACAGCTTGTGCGGATTCTTTCAGTGTTCCCAGCATACGTTGCTCCGTTAGTATGGGTGATTGATGATGGATTGTCGCGCTCCGGAGAGAATTGCACCATCTATGACTCATAAAGTAGTAGTTATTTCAGGGAAAAACAATACGCTTGACACAAAAGGCTGCGGCAACCATTCCTTGACGAAAGGATGATGGAAGTCCCGAAGACTCTCTGGGCAACCTATTCCTCATTTGCGAATATTATGGGTGGAACTGCCATTCTGAGCGTAGATGAAGACTCTTCCGGGAACCTTCAGACTCTTGCGCCGCTTTTCCGCCTGTCAATGAGATAGAGGATGAAATACCCCGTACTCCCTATGAGACCGGCGCATCCGATGACTGGCCAGACGCTTTGCAAACCGTATGCCGCGCTCAAGGATCCAGCCAGCATGGGGGCGACCGCGCTGCCTGTTCCCATGATGACCGGCATGATGGCGGAGAAGCGGGAACGGTGGCTCATCGGGGTGTGGTCGGCGATGTACGTATGTACATTCGTAGCGGAGATGATTTCCCCAATGGTGTAGACTACAGCAAGGACGTAGTACATCCATATCTGGGTGACATAGCCCATCAAGGTGAAGCCAACAACATAGAACAACCCTCCTATTGACAGGTTCCCCAGTTTGTTCCGGGAACGGATGAGTTGGATGATGATGGGATTCCCGATGACCACCACAATGGCATTCAGAGACATGATTGTACCGTATAGTGATGCTCCGGAAGTGCCGAAAGTACGGACGGTCGTCAAAGGAAGGGCGAACAGGGACATGCTGTAGGCCAGTCCGAGGAACGCAAAGCTCAAAGCGGTGAAGATGAGCCGGGGACGGGTGAGCAAAGCGCGAAACAGCCCGCCTCTCTCCGCTTTGTCAATGGAATCTGAATGGAGGCTTTGTTCAAGCACAACCGCACTCGGTTTGGATTCAGGAATAAAGATTGCTACGAGGATTATGGAAATCAGCCCGACGATTCCGTTTCCAAAGAATAACCACTGGGGAGCCGAGTAGAAAAGGAAACCGGCTATCATAGGGCCGACCATGTATCCGAGATTGTGTCCAAGGTAGGTGAGCGCAAAAGATGTCTGACGGTTCTTTAGGTTCGTCACATCCGTCTGAAGCGCACTACGGGCAGGGTCACAGGCTCCATCGAAGAACAGGTTGAGCATGATGATCCATGGTACATACTGGGAAGTCCCCATGAAACCGCAGGCGAGGAAAGACAAAGATGCCAGTACCTGGAAGGTAATCATGACCTTCTTTCTTCCGTATGTATCGGCCAGCTTGCTTCCCAAGGCTGATCCCGGTATGTACATGGCACTTGCGGTAGTCAGGAAAATGCCTGCCGCGGCGTCGCTATAGCCTAGCTTGGTCGTCAGGTAAAGCACCATGAAGGGAAATACGAACGTCCCTATGCCATTGATTGTGGTCGCGGCAAAGAGAACGTACACCTCACGGGGCAAGCCTCCGTATATCTCCCATGGCTTCCAACTTTTCTTGTCCGTCATTTTTCATCCAGCAACAGCTTCATGATGGCCGCTGCCACGCCATCGTCATCATTTGATGCCGTCACATAGTCAGCGGCATCTTTTACTTCCTGCGGTGCATTGCCCATTGCTACGGCAAACCCTGAATCACGGAACATGCCCAAATCATTATAATAGTCTCCAATGGACATGACTTGGGGGGAATTTATTCCCAAATATTCCATCAGGCGACGGACTCCCGTCCCTTTGTCAGTATGGGGAGGCATGATTTCCAAATAGCGTGGACCTGAAAGCATGGGAAATGCCTCATCTTCCGTAAATTCCAGTGACAATTCAGAAAACCCCGTGCTTACCAAGGATGTGTCAAGGCTCATAAGCAGAACTTTATTAGGTAAATGGTCTTCCAGTTCCCATTGCTCAAGGATGCTGTCGAAATTGACTATTTTCCCCGGAATCCGTGTAACATGTTCCGCATAGTCGTAACACCAGTCCCGTTTCTCCGCGTACCAACAGGCGCCTCTATAAAGAAAGGCTGTCAGTCCTTTTTCATGGGCATATGCAATGCTTCTCCGTGCGACGGAAGGGGAAATCGTGCGGGAAAGAAGAACCTGCTCACCGTCACTCACGTATGCTCCGCCGTAGGATACCAATGGCCCGTCTATGCCCAGTTCTTTCTGTTCCATGGCAAGGTTGGAAGGGATACGTCCGGAAGTCAGCGCAACGATGATATTTTTTTTCTCACGCGCCCAACGTACCGCAGTACGGACTGCCGGGGTGATAATATGTTGTGAATCATGCAATGTTCCGTCAATGTCCAGACAGAGTAGTTTGAAATGAGACATGTTTTCCTTCTTTCAGATAGGCACGGGAGGGAGTATACCATGCGTCGGTTGTCACGACAATGGGACGAACAGGGATGTCAGGAAAAGGGATATTGCAAAAGTGTGAAAACTTTGGGCAATGACCCCTGATTAAAAGCGGAAGGAAGAAGGGAAGACAGACCGGCGCAACGGAACGATTTATCAATCGGTTGGCGTGTGCGCCGGTTTCCTCCTGTTTTCTAGTTAAAAAATAATCTGTACAGGCGTTGTTCTTACGGAGGTATCGCCGCCGTTACCCAGTTGAGCAAAATTGTTCCGTCCTGTCGCCCAGAGCGTGCCGTCCTTTTTCAAAATCATCGTATGGAACCTTCCGGTGGAGACATCTGCAACATCATTACCCATGGAGGTAATCTGCACGGGTATGCTTCTGGAAGTTTCCGAACCGCTGTCACCCAGGCCCAGCTGACCAAATTCGTTGCCTCCAGTCGCCCAGAGCGTGCCGTCCTTCTTCAGGATCATCGTGTGATACATTCCGGCGGAGGCAGCCTTGACATCAGTCATGAACCCGACTCCACCAGAACCCTTGACCTGCACAGGCATGTTTCTGTTATCCGTAGTGCTGTCACCCAGTTGACCAAATCCGTTGTATCCAGTCACCCAGAGCGTGCCGTCCTTCTTCAGGATCAACGTGTGATTGCCTCCGGCGGAGACAGCCGCGACATCAGTCCCCATGGACGTGACCTGCACGGGCGTGCTTCTGTCGGTCTGAGTGTCGTCACCCAATTGCCCAGAATAGTTGCGTCCAATCGCCCAGAGCGTGCCGTCCTTCTTCAGAATCATCGTGTGATCGTCTCCGGTGGAGACAGCCGCGACATCAGTCATGAAGTCGTTAAGAGTGGTACTAGCCTTGACTTGCACGGGAGAAGTTCTGTTGCTCGTAGTACCGTCACCCAGTTGACCATAGCTGTTGAATCCAGTCGCCCAGAGCGTGTCATCCTTCTTCAGAATCATCGTATAGGAGTGTCCGGTAGAGACAGCCGCGACATCAGTCCCCATGAACGTGACCTGTGTGGGCGTGCTTCTGTCGGGTTCTTGGCTACCCAGGCCCAGTTGACCAAAATAGTTTTTTCCAGTCGCCCAGAGCGTGCCGTCCTTCTTCAAAATCATCGTATGACGCTCCCCGGTGGAGACAGCCACGACATCAGTCATGAAGTCGTTAAGAGTGGTACTAGCCTTGACTTGCACGGGAGTATATCTGTTGATCAGAGTGCCGTCACCCAGTTGACCATAGGTGTTCTGTCCAGTCGCCCAAAGCGTGCCGTCCATCTTCAAGATTATCGTGTAATAATCTCCGGCGGAGACTGCCTTGATCTTCACCAGCCACTGTGCATACAACGTCACATCATCGGCGGGCATGGTGAAGGACTCACCAGCGACATATGAATCCCCACTGCTATCAATCTCGGTATTCCATCCGTAGAAGTAATGGATGTCCTTTTCCAATGTTCCCGGAGTCGGCAGTGTGACTTTGCATCCTTTATAGGTGACTACCCGTTCCGGTTCGTCTCCGCTCGTGGCTCCGTTGCCATCAAAGGAGACGCTGTATTGGTTCTCCACCCAGATTGCATATAGTGTCACATCCTGTCCAGGAATCACGAAGGAGTCTCCGGCGGCATATGAATCTCGGCTGCCATCAATCTCAGTATTCCATCCGGCAAAGAAATAACCGCTCTTTTCCAGTGTTCCATTGCCCGGCAGCGTGAGCTGGCTTCCCTCATGAGCATACATCCGTCCCGGCGAACTGCCTCCCGTGGCTCCGCTGGCATCAAAGGAGATGCTGTATTGGTTCTTCTCCACCCAGATTGCATAGAGTGTCACATCCTGCCCAGGAATCATGAATGTATCACCAGCGGCATACTGGGTTCCGCTGCCATCAGCCTCGGTATTCCATCCGGCAAAGAAATAGCCGCTCTTTTCCAGTGTTCCGCTGCCCGGCAGCGTGATTTTGCATCCTTCATAGGTGACTACCCGTTCCGGTTCGTCTCCGCTCACGGCTCCGTTGGCATCAAAGGAGATGCTGTATGAAGTGGCATCTTCCCAGTTTTCACGGGCGCAGTCATCCCACGCCACGATTCCCATGTCAATCGCGGCAACGGCGACATGGGATGTCGTGGTAGTGAGCATCATGTTGTAGACATGCTGCTTGCCCGCGTCAAAGTGAATCAGGGTTTCCTTGTTCTCCGCTACGGAAGACGGTGTCCATGTGTATGTAGTGCTGCTACCCCTGGCATCAGTGAGGACAAACTCCAGCTCCAAAGCATCCAGCAACTCCCGCGTGTGAGCCATAGGTATCAGCACGGCCTCGAACCTGCGCTTTCCCGCATTCTGGTCAGCTTGGCTGAGGGTGTCGGAAATATCCTTCATGTGAATGGACGCAGCATCATCACCACGAGGAGTCACTGTCCCGGTATTCAGATTGATCGCAGCGTGCGTGGTGACGCCTTTGACCGTAGCCGTGAGCGTGGCGCCATCTTCAGTAATGATAGCCTTATCGATGCTGTCGCTTGGGGCAATGTTGACAACCACGTGGGAGAGTATGTGGTCAAGCTTCAGCTGTACCATTGGCGTATTGTTCTGTACAGTGTCGGTGTGTCCCCACAGGAAGTCAGCCTTTCCCGTATCCTGTTCCCCAAAATCCGGATAGACATCTATGGGCAGAGCCGAGGTGTCAGAGATGGATGACACATAAGGATAGTAGGAGATGAAGTCGAACGTGCTGTCCGCGCCAGCAGCGAAGTCATCCCACGTCAAGGTATTGGCATCATCGACAGGGGAGAAGCCGGAAATCGGACTGGAAGCATCGGCCCTGTACGCTTTATTGGCACGGGTGTCACTGGCGGCCAAGGCACCATGTTCTACCATGTAGATGCCGACTTCATCACCGGCTTGCCATGCGGAGTCAGCCATGACCTTGCGTCCGATCTCCGTGGTGAAGCGCACGTTGCTGGCGTGCGGAACCTCTACTTCGCCGGAACATGCAACAAAAACGAAAAGCATCAGGAAGATGCTTACGAACACACTAGCGTTCTTTCTCACTTTTTTCTCCTTATCTTTCCCTGAAAAACCAAAAGTCATTCATCAAAACATAATGAAATGATGGGTTACTCTGGAAAAGTATGATGAATTGATGAGTTAATGTAGGGGATATCGGTGATGATTGGCGATTACCCGAAAGTATGATTTTGACGAAAAAGCATATAGTACTTTCGGGTTACTCGAATCTAAAGATGCGGATAGTGTCGCCTATGTTCCGTTTCAAACATGTGTAACGCAAGAAAGCAAGAAATGGGAAGATTGTGAGAATGGAGACGACCTGTTGGTTGGCGTGTACGCCGGTATCTCCTCATGTTCCGGTCAGAAAACTACCTGTTCGGGCGTGCTTCTGTTGGTATTATCACTGACACCCAGTTGGCCGTTAGTATTAAATCCAGTCGCCCAGAGCGATCCGTCCTTCTTCTGGATCAACGTGTGATTGTATCCAGCGGAGACAGCCGCAACATCAGTCCCCATGAATGCGACCTTCACGGGAGTCTTTCTGTCGGTCTTATTGCCGACACCCAGTTGACCAAAATTGTTCCGTCCAGTCGCCCAGAGCGTACCGTCCTTCTTCAGGATTATCGTGTAATGCAGTCCGGCAGAGACGGCCACGACATCAGTCATGAACCCGACACCACTAGAATCTCTGACCTGCACGGGCGTGCTTTTGTTGTTCGTTATACCCGAAGTGCCGTCACCCAGTTGACCATATTGATTCCGTCCAGTCACCCAGAGCGTGCCGTCCTTCTTCAAAATCATCGTGTGGAAGCCTCCGGCGGAGACGGCCTTGACATTAGTCATGAAGTCGCCAAAAGTGGGACTGGCCTTGACTTGCACGGGAGTCGTTCTGCTGGTCGTAGTGCCGTCACCCAGTTGACCATCATAGTTACGTCCAGTCGCCCAGAGCGTGCCGTCCTTTTTCAAAATCATCGTGTGATAACTTCCGGCGGAGACAGCCTCGACATCAGAACCCATGGCCAAAACCTGCACAGGCGTGCTTCTGTCGGTTCCCGAACTGCTGTCACCCAGACCCAGTTGACCATCATTGTTCTGTCCAGTCGCCCAGAGTGTCCCGTTCTTCTTCAGAATCATCGTGTGGGAGGCTCCGGTAGAGACAGCCGCGACATCAGAACCCATGGACGAAACCTGCATGGGCGTGCTTTTGTCGATTCCCGAATCACTGTCACCCAGGCCCAGTTGACCATATTTGTTCTCTCCAGTCGCCCAGAGTGTGCCGTCCTTTTTCAAAATCATCGTATGCTTCTCTCCGGCGGAGACAGCCGCGACATCAGAACCCATGGACGAAACCTGCACGGGCGTGCTTCTGTCGGTATTATCACCGACTCCCAGTTGACCAGCTTTGTTCTCTCCAGTCGCCCAGAGAGTACCATCAGTCTTCAGAATCATTGTGTGATAATATCCGGCGGAGACTGACTTGATCCCCTTCACCAGCCACTGTGCATACAACGTCACGTCATCGGCGGGCATGGTGAAGGACTCACTGGCGGCATAGTGGCTTCCGTTGCCATCAGGCAGGGTATTCCATCCGTAGAAGTAATGGCTGTCCTTTTCCAATGTTCCAGGAGTCGGCAGTGTGACCAGGCTTCCCACATGAGCATACATCCGTCCCGGCGCACTGCCTCTCGTGGCTCCGTTGTCCCCAAAGGTGAGGCTGTATGCCTTTTCCGCTGCCCCGTTCACCTCGCTTCCGGTGTTCCAGTCCACTATCCCTATGAGAATCTCCGCGACGGCGACTTCATTAGTATTCGTATTGAGCGTCATGTTGTAGACATGCGTCTTGCCGCTCTCCAAGACAATCCTGTACTCATCGGAGGACGCTACGCTGGAAGCAGCCCATTCATATGTCTCGCCCCCCAAGGTGAAACGCAGACCAAGAGAGGACAGGGCGGTAGTGTTGTCCGTCGGTATCAGCACGGCCTCATAGCGCCGCTTGCCCGCAGTCCTCTCCGCATCCGTGAGCGTGCTGGAGATGTCCTTCATGACGACATCAATGTCGCTGGGGACGACAGGAGCCACATCTCCGCTGTCCAGGTCGATTGTTGCCTGCGTGTTCATGCCCGTGACCGTGGCGACAAGCGTACCGCCCGTGATGGCATCCTTATCAACGGTGGTACTTGGCCCAACGTTGACAACAAGACGGGAGAGGGCATGACTGAGCGTCAGGCTGACCGTAGAGGTATTGTTCTGGACACCAGCCTTCTTCCCCCACAGGAAGTCAGCCTCTCCGGTATCCTGTTCCTCGGAACCCGGATAGACATGTATGGGCAGAGCCGTGGTATCAGCGATGGAAGACACGTAAGGATAATAGGCGATGAAATCAAAGTATGTGATGGCAGGGGTGGAGATGTCATCCCATTTCAAGGGGTTGGAGGCGTCAACAGGGGAGAAGGCGGAGAAGTTGATGTCCGCCGTATCCGCCACATACTTCACATTGTCACGGTCGGTCGTGGCGACAGTAGCCACGTCCTCACTGGCCTTAACCATGTAGATGCCGACTTCATCCCCGATACTCCAGCCGGAGTCAGCGGCGGCCTTGCGTCCTATCTCCGTGGTGAAGCGCACGTCGTCGGCGTGTGAAACACATAGGTTGCCGCTGCATGAAGCAAAGACGAAAAGCACCATGAGGATGCTTACAAGCACAATACTGTTCTTTCTCACTTTCCCCTCCTTATCTTTCCATGAAAAACCAAAAATCATTCATCAAAATTTAATGAAGTGATGGGTTAATGTAGGGGATATCGGTAGTAGTGACGATTACCCGAAAGTATGATTTTGACGTAAAAAGATATAATACTTTAGGGTTACGCGAATCTAAAGATGCGGATAGTGTCGCCTGTATTCCGTTTCAAACGTGTGCAACACAAGAAAGCAAGAAATGTGAAGATTATGAAAATGGGGATGCCTACACGTCATCAGTCCATCAGTCCATCAGTCGGCTGACGTCCGTTCAAGTGAAGGCAATTGTGCGAAAAATTCTTGGCGGTACTAAAAAGTTCAGGCAATGTCTTTTAATCATATACAAGAAACAGCAAACAGCCGAGCACGAGGAACATTGCTATGGGGATGAACCGGCGCAACGGAACGACTTGTTGGTCAGCGTGTGCGTCGGTATCTCCTCATGTTCCGGTCAGAAAACTACCTGCATGGGCGTGCTTCTGTGGGTTCCCGAACCGCTGTCACCCAGACCCAGTTGACCGCAAATATTCTGTCCAGTCGCCCAGAGTGTGCCGTCCTTTTTCAAAATCATCGTATGCTTCTCTCCGGTGGAGACGGCCACGACAGGATTGCCCGGATCAGTATTCATGGATGTGACCTGCACGGGTGTGTTTTTGTCGGTTCCCGAACCGCTATCACCCAGACCCAGTTGACCATGCTGGTTGAATCCAATCGCCCAGAGCGTCCTGTCATTCTTTAGAAGCATCGTATGATAGGCTCCGTTAAAGACAGCCGCGACATCAGTCATGAACCCGACCCCACCAGAACCCTTGACCTGCACGGGCGTGTTTTTGTCGGTTCCCGAACCGCTGTTACCCAGACCTAGTTGACCATAATAGTTTTCTCCAGTCGCCCAGAGCGTACCGTCCTCTGCCAGAATCATCGTGAAATTGTATCCGGTGGAGACTGACTTGACCTTCACCAGCCACTGCGCATACAACGTCACGTCATCTGCGGGCATGGTGAAGGACTCACCGGCGGCATAGTGGCTTCCGTTGCCATCAGGCAGAGTATTCCATCCGTAGAAGTAATGGATGTCCTTTTCCAATGTTCCAGGAGTCGGCAGTGTGACCAGGCTTCCCACATGAGCATACATCCGTCCCGGCGCACTGCCTCTCGTGGCTCCGTTGTCCCCAAAGGT
Source organism: Parasphaerochaeta coccoides DSM 17374 (assembly GCF_000208385.1). Lineage (GTDB taxonomy): Bacteria > Spirochaetota > Spirochaetia > Sphaerochaetales > Sphaerochaetaceae > Parasphaerochaeta > Parasphaerochaeta coccoides. The sequence continues at coordinate 379,944 of NC_015436.1, forward strand.
GAGGCTGTATGCCTTTTCCGCTGCCCCGTTCACCTCGCTTCCGGTGCCCCAGTCCACTACCCCTATGAGAATCTCCGCGATGGCGACTTCATCCGTCTTCGTATTGAGCGTCATGTTGTAGACATGCTGCTTGCCTTTGTCAAAGTGAATCAGGTGTTCATCAGAAGAAACTACGGAATCCGCTGTCCATGTGTATGTACCAGCACCAATACCACCGGTCAGGACAAACTCCAGGCTCACGTTATCCAGGGCAAACGTGTTGTCCACAGGTATCAGTACAGCCTCAAAACGGCGGTTCCCTGCGGTTCTTTCCGCAGCCGTAAGGGTGTCGGAAATGTCCTTCATGACGACATCAATGTCGCTGGGGATTACAGGGGTCGCATCTCCGCTGTTAAGGTCGATTGTTGCCTGAGTGTTCAAGCCTCTGACCGTAGCAGTAAATCCACCGGTGGCATCATTGATAGCCGTAGCATCGACGGTCGTGCTGGGAGAGATGTTGACAATCAGGCGGGAGAGCATGTGGTCAAGCTTCAGATGCACCGTCGAGGTATTGTTCTGTACATTGTCGGTGCGTCCCCACAGGAAGTCAGCCTTTCCGGTGTCCTGTTCCCCGGAACCCGGATAGACATTTATGGGTAGGGCGGTGGTATCAGTGATGGATGATACATAGGGATAGTAGGCGATGAAGTCGAAGTGTGTGATGGCAAGGGTGGAGATGTCATCCCACTTCAAAGGGTTGGAGGCATCTGCTGCGGAGAAGTTGATGCCCGCCGTATCTGCCACATACTTCACATTGTCACGGTCGGTCGCGGCGACAGTATCCACGTCCTCACCAGCCTCCACCATGTAGATGCCGACTTCATCCCCGATACTCCAGCCGGAGTCAGCGGCGGCCTTGCGTCCTATCTCCGTGATGAAGCGCACGTCGTTGGTATGTGGGACATATAGGTTGCCGTTGCATGAAGCAAAGACGAAAAGCACCATGAAGATGCTTACAAGCACAATACCGTTCTTTCTCACTTTTTCCCCCCTATCTTTCCCTGAAAAACCAAAAATCATTCATCAAAACATAATGAAATGATTGGTTAATCTGGAAAAGCATGATGAATTGATGAGTTAATGTAAGGGATATCGGTAATAGTGACGATTACCCGAAAGTATGATTTTGACGTAAAGAGATATAGTACTTTCGGGTTACGCGAATCCAAAGATGCGGATAGTGTCACTTAAGTTCCGTTTCAAGCGTGCATGAGTAAGGAAATGGAAAACATAAGTGTAAAGATGCATGAACTTTTACAACATCCCCTGGATTTACCGGAAAGATTTTTTTGTGAGATGATGTCATGGTACATCCTTCTCATCCTTAATTTTGTTAACGATAACGCAAGAGAAGGAGAAAAATACTAAGAAATATCATCAGATTCGAGATGTTCACGTGTACGTATAAAGATATGCCTGTCAAATAAAAAACTGGCGAATATAAAAGCAATAAAAAAACTTGACAGTTTCTCCAAACGATAGGAGAATAATAACAAATAGTGCGTTAACGTTAACGCATTTTATCATCAGGAGGTTCATATGAAAAAACAATGGTTGTTTTTGCTGGTTCTTTTCTTCGTTGCCAGCAGCATGGTTTTTGCGGGAGGAGCAAAGGAACCCGCCCCGGCTACAGGCAGCGACCTGATTGTGGTCGGCTATGCCCAGGTTGGCGCCGAGAGTGATTGGAGGACTGCCAATACGGAATCTTTCAAGAGTACTTTTGTTGAGGCAAACGGATACAAGCTGATTTTTGATGATGCCCAGCAGAAACAGGAAAATCAGATTAAGGCTATTCGTAATTTCATTCAGCAGGACGTGGATTATATTGTCGTAGCGCCTGTTGTTGAAACCGGTTGGGAGACAGTACTTCAGGAAGCGAAGAACGCAGGTATCCCTGTCATTCTTTCTGATCGCCAAATGAAGCTTTCCGATGAAAGCCTCTATGTCGCATGGGTCGGTGGCAACTTCCTCAAGGAAGGTGATGACAGTGTCACGTGGTTGAACACCTATCTCAAGAGTGTCGGTCGGGATAATGAAGACATGAACATCGTTCTCTTGCAGGGAACTATTGGTTCTTCCGCTCAAGTAGGACGAACCCAGGGTATTGTTGAAGGACTGGCAAAGAACCCTCACTACAAATTACTCGCCAGGCAGACAGGTGAATTTACCCAGGCCAAGGGTCAGGAAGTGATGGAGTCCTTCCTTAAGGCGTATCCAGATATCGATGTCGTCTTTGCTGAAAATGACAATATGGCTTTTGGTGCCATCGATGCAATCAAAGCAGTAGGAAAAGTACCCGGAAAGGACATCATCATAATTTCTTTTGACGCTGTCCGTGAAGCATTCAACAAGATGATTGCCGGAGAACTGAACGCTGCCATCGAATGTAATCCTCTCCATGGGCCGCGTGTGGCGGAAATCATCCAGACACTTGAAAAGGGCGGCACTGTCGCGAAAATCCAGTATGTCGTTGAAGAAGTGTTTGACCAGGCCAATGCCGCGGCAAGATTTCCAACCCGTATGTACTGATTATCATGTATTCTTTGAGCAGGAGGGTAATTCCTCCTGCTTGCCAGGTACTAAAGAACAAGTGTCTTTTCAGGGGGAATCATGGGAGAGGTTTCGACAGTCCTTAGCATGCGGCATGTCAATAAGACATTCCCAGGGGTTAAAGCCCTGGATGATGTGGATTTTACCTTAAGAAAAGGAGAAATCCATGCTCTGATGGGAGAAAACGGTGCCGGAAAGAGTACACTCATCAAAGTGCTCACTGGTGTCCATGCAATGGATAGCGGTGAGATTTTTGTAGATGGTATCAATCATCCAGTCCTCAATCATTCTCCGCAAGAAGCGCAGAAGAACGGAATCAGCACGGTATACCAGGAAGTCAACCTGTGTCCTAATATCTCCGTAGCGGAAAATATTTTTATTGGAAGACAGCCGCTATCACCAGTCCGGACAATTCAGTGGAAGAAAATGAATGCTGCCGCTGAGAGGGCATTGTCCAATGTCGGACTGCAATCAGTTGATGTCACGCGTGCTTTGGAAGACTATTCCATTGCTGTCCAGCAGATGGTTGCCATTGCCCGTGCCGTGGACATACAGTGCAAGGTCTTGGTTCTTGATGAACCGACAAGCAGCCTTGATGAACATGAAGTGCGGAAACTTTTTGAAGTGATGAGGAATCTCCGGGAGAGAGGCGTCGGAATCATTTTCATCACGCATTTTCTTGAGCAGGTCTATGAAGTCTGTGACGCTATCACGGTTCTCCGCAACGGCAGGCTCGTAGGAGAATATCCCGTATCACAGCTCTCGCGTATCCAGCTTGTATCCAAAATGCTGGGACATGACTTTGATGACCTTGCTTCCATACGGTCTTCCGTCAGAAATTCAACCGTTTCTCTTGCCAGTCCTTCCGTCATCAAGGCAACAGGACTGGCGCATGCGGGAACTATCCAACCGTTCGACATTGAAATCCATAAAGGGGAAGTCATCGGTCTAAGCGGTCTTCTCGGTTCCGGTAGATCAGAACTTGCCCGAACCATCTATGGGGCTGACAGGGCTGACAAAGGAGAGCTGGTTGTACATGAGGAACCGCTGAGTGTCCATGACCCTATTGATGCCATCAAGAAGGGCATGGGTTTTCTTCCGGAAGACAGAAAGGAAGAAAGTATCATCGCGGAATTGTCGGTCAGGGAAAACATGATTATCGCCCTGCAAGCAAAAACAGGCATCTTCCGGCTTCTTCCCCTGGCAAAACAGAATGAACTTGCCGATAAATATATCAAAGCTCTCAGAATCAAGACACCTTCGCCAGAGACTCCCATCAAACAATTGTCAGGGGGTAATCAGCAAAAGGCAATCCTGGGCAGATGGCTCATTACCAATCCACAGTTCCTTATTCTTGATGAACCTACCCGTGGCATTGATGTCGGGACAAAGACTGAAATACAGAAACTCATTCTTCAGCTTGCCGGAGAAGGCATGGCAATCATGTTCATCAGCAGCGAGATTGATGAGATGCTGAGGACAGTCAATCGGTTGTGCATCCTGCGGGAAGGACGCAAGGTCGGCGAATTGGAGAATACCAATCTTACCCGTGAAGAAGTAATGACGGCTATAGCAGGAGGCTACGAAACATGAACCCGACGACTATTGACTATAAACGTGTTATGGAACGGGTAACGAAAGGACATTTGTTCCTGCCTGTTTTTGCCTTGGCCTTGGTTCTGCTGGTGAATCTCATCCAGACTCCTACCTTTTTCAAGATTTCGATTGAAAACGGAGTCTTGTACGGGTACACGGTGGATATAATCAACAGGGCAAGCGAGCTTGTCATCCTGGCGGTCGGAATGACCTTGGTCGTCGCGTCTTCCAGTGGAGCCGACATTTCCGTTGGTGCAGTCAGTGCCTTGGCCGCCGCCGTCTGCGTCAGGCTTCTGGGCTCCAGTTATGAGACATACGCTGTTCCATTATTCGCCAGCGTCATCTTTTGTCTGCTTACGGGGCTTGTCTGCGGTTCTTTCAATGGATTTCTGGTGGCAAAGATGAAGATACAGCCAATGGTGGCGACCTTGATTCTCTTTACAGCAGGACGCGGCATTGCGCAATTGGTCAGTGCCCGCGAAATCAATGGTACCATGGTATCAGGACAGATACTCTATGTACGTATGGATTCGTTTCGTGATATCGGAGGATTCCTTCCGGGAGTCGTTGTTCCTACGCCGGTTTTCATCGCGGCGGGAGTAGTGCTTCTTGTGCATCTCGTCCTGCGGAAAACAGCGTTCGGTCTCTATGTCAAGACAGTAGGAATCAACAGCAAGGCAGGAAGATTGGTCGGAATCAACTCATCACGTATCATTTTCCTGACATACGCATTGTGTGGTCTGATGGCTGGCGTCGCGGGACTCATCGCTTCCAGCCGCATATATTCCAGTGACGCAAACAACATTGGCCTGAACATGGAACTTGACGCCATCCTTGCCGTGGCTTTGGGAGGCAATAGTCTTGGGGGAGGAAAATTCAGTCTGTCCGGTTCCGTCATAGGAGCTATAACCATACAGGCTTTGACGACAAGCCTGTATGCAATGGGTATCACCGCTGACCAGATACCGGTTTATAAAGCTGTTGTGGTCGTGCTGATTGTCTCAATGCAATCGGATGAATTTAAACGTTGGATGACTGTGCTTAGAGCAAAAGGATCAATGGAAAAGGCGGTGACACAATGAACAGCGTAGTGTACGACACATTGAGAAAGAAAGCTGGTGGGCCGAATTTTCTTTTGTTCATCACCGTCGTGATGTTCTTCTTCATGTATATCATAGGGGTTGCCATTTATGGCTCACGCGGTTTTGGTAATGTCCAGACATTGATGAATATGCTTATTGACAATGCCGGACTGATAATTGCAGCCTCCGGCATGACCTTGGTCCTGATTACAGGGGGGATTGATATTTCCGTCGGGTCATTGGTCGGATTGGTATGCATGATGCTTGCCAGCATGATGGAACTGAGCGGCGTGAGTACTTCTGTTGCCATCACGGTCGTGCTGGTATTCGGCATTGTCTTTGGCTTCGTCCAGGGGTGGTTGGTCTCGTATCTGAAATTACAGCCGTTCATCGTGACTTTGGCAGGCATGTTCTTTTGTCGTGGACTTACGGCTATCATCAGTGTCGAACAAATTGCCATCAAAGCAAATGAGACATTCCTTGCCTTGGCGCATAAGAACATATACCTGCCATTCGGAGCTACAATGAACAAGAGAGGAATACTTTTGTATCCCTTCATACATCCGAGTGTCCTGATTGCACTGGCGGCTTTAGCGGTAGTCTGGTATATCTGCAAGTACACCAGGTTCGGTCGTTCTCTCTATGCAGTCGGGGGTAATGAGACCTCGGCTCTTCTCATGGGCATCAATGTCCGGAGAACAAAATTGTTCGCATACATCTTAAATGGGTTCCTTGGTTCGCTCGCTGGCTTCGTATTCTGTCTCAACACTACGAGCGGCTTTGTCGAGCAGGCACGTGGATTTGAGATGGAAGCAATTTCTTCAGCGGTCATTGGAGGAACATTACTGACAGGAGGAGTCGGCAATGTCATTGGTACGTTCTTTGGCGTTCTCATCAAGGCAACGATTGAAACATATATAAGAAGCGATGGTACTTTGTCTTCTTGGTGGAATAAGATAGTATTATCTGCGTTATTATGTTTCTTCATTGTACTTCAAAGCGTCTTTGCTTCATTGAAGCAAAAGAAAAAGCAGTAAAAAAGGATGGGAATGTGGCACAAGAACCAATTGATATGCGCAAGGCATCACTGGGCATTGAACTGGGATCTACTCGTATCAAGGCAATGCTTGTTGACGAAAGGGGAACGCCTCTCGCTTCCGGTGGATATACATGGGAGAACCGTTTCATCAATGGATATTGGACCTATGCCATGGAAGATGTCACACATGGCCTACAGGTGTGTTATGCCAGCCTGAAAAAGGATGTGAAGGAGAAATATGGAATCATCCTTACATCTGTCGGCGCAATCGGCATATCCGGGATGATGCATGGATATCTTGCTTTTGATGTCCATGACAACCTGTTGGTTCCGTTCCGGACGTGGCGCAATACTACCACAACGGAAGCCAGCACGCGCTTGTCTCAGCTCTTTGGGTGCAACATACCATTGCGCTGGAGCATCTCCCATCTCTATCAGGCAATATTGGACAAAGAGCCGCATGTTCCCCATATCGCGCGTATAACCACGCTTTCAGGATATGTGCATCATCGTCTGACCGGACGGAAAGTTCTTGGCGTAGGCGATGCCAGCGGTATGTTCCCCATAGATTCAGAAGCAGGCACTTACAATGCCAGAATGGTGGACGCTTTCACCGCATTGACCGCCGGATATGGTTTTCCCTGGAAATTTGAAAATATCTTTCCCACGGTTCTGACAGCAGGGGAGTCGGCGGGTTTCCTTACTGAAGACGGGGCACGTTTCCTGGATCCTGAAGGCGACCTTACGGCAGGAATCCCGTTCTGTCCGCCGGAAGGAGATGCCGGTACTGGCATGACGGCAACAAACAGCGTGAGACCCGCCACCGGAAACATAAGCGCGGGAACCAGTATCTTTGCCATGGTCGTCCTGCAAAGACCCCTTGCAGGTTTTCATCGGGAAATTGATGTCGTGACGACGCCCGCCGGAGTCCCTGTCGCCATGGTTCATTGCAACAACGGTACTGGAGATATTGACGGATGGGTCAATCTGTTCGGACAGATGCTGGAGTGCGCAGGCGCAAGCGTCCCTAAGCATAAGTTGTATGATGTTTTCTATGGCAAGGCATTGGAGGGTGATGAAGACTACGGAGGGTTGGCGGCTTGTAACTATATGGCCGGAGAACCCGTCGCCAACGTGGAAAGCGGACGTCCCTTGTTCGTGCGTGTGCCCGGAGCTCGGTTTACCGTGGAGAATTTCTGCCGGGTACATCTTTTCAGCGCCATGGCTCCTTTGCGCATGGGAATGGACATCCTCATGAAGGAAGAAAAAGTACAGCTGGAGCGTCTGTGGGCTCATGGAGGATTCTTCAAGACGGAAAAAGTCGGTCAGAAAATAGCAGCTTCTGCTTTGGGTATTGATGTGTCCGTTACGCAGACCGCCTCGGAGGGTGGCGCGTGGGGCATGGCTTTGCTGGCATCCTACATGCTTAAGAAAAACCTGGGTGAGAAAATAGAAGAATATCTGGACAGGAAAATCTTTTCTGACGCGGATGTGAAATCCGAAGCTCCGGATTCGGAGCTGACAAAAGCATTTGATGCTTTCATGGAACAATACCCCAAGGTGCTTGAGGTCGAAAGAAGCGCGAGAAGGTTGTAATGACTGGTTTTCCCGTGGAGAAAACGCCTGTGGAGAAGATACTCGGCAAAGAAGGGAATCAGAAATAACGACTTGCCGTACTGTGGAGGGAGACGCAAATGGATGAAGTCCGTGTGTGCGTTGAAAAAGCATTCACGCTTGCCCAGGTAGATGAGCGTTTGTTCAGTTCTTTCATCGAGCATCTCGGAAGGGCAATTTACACAGGTATCTATGAGCCGGGACATCCCTTGGCGGATGAGCAAGGGTTCAGGACGGATGTCATTGATTTTGTCAAGGATCTTAGAGTCCCTCTTATACGTTACCCTGGCGGAAACTTTCTTTCAGGATATCGATGGATGGACGGCATAGGGCCAAAGGAAAAACGACCGGTCAGGCTTGACGTGGCATGGAAGACCCTGGAACCCAATGAAATCGGCATAGGGGAGTTTTACGACTGGACCCGAAAGGTCGGAAGTAAGGTCATGGGTTCGGTGAACATGGGTACGGGAACCGTCCAGGATGCGGCTGATTTTTTTGAATACTGCAATTATCCCGGTGGAACATACTTGAGTGACCTGCGCAGGCAGAACGGTCATGACGCGCCTTTTGATATCCGTACATGGTGCATCGGGAATGAAATGGACGGTCACTGGCAGATTTGTCATCTTGATGCCGCAGATTACGGCAAGAAAGCACTTGAGACAATCAAGATGCTCAAATGGATTGACCCGCAGAGTGAAGCAGTCGTCTGTGGAAGTTCTTCCGGATTGATGAAAAGTTTTCCTGAATGGGACAGGATTGTGCTGGAACATACCTATGAGAAGGCCGACTTCATCTCATTACATCGTTACTACGAAAACTTTGATAACGATGACGATTTCTTGGCTTCCTTCGTGGAGCTTGGTACATACATCAAGGCGGCCATAGCCACTGCGGACTATGTAAAGGCTTTGAAACGCAGCGCAAAGACCATGTACCTTTCCCTTGACGAATGGAATGTCTGGTACCAACGCCGCCAGGAACCCCATGACTGGCAGAAAGCTCCTTCCATACTTGAAGATCATTATTCCTTGCTGGATGCTTTGGTCGTCGGAGGGCTTGGCCTTACGTTGCTCAACAATGCCAACAGGGTGAAGATTGCCTGCCTTGCGCAATTGGTCAATGTCATCGCCCCAATTTTCACAAAAGAAGGCGGTTCGGCTATCCGGCAGACTATCTACTATCCTTTCCGTGATATTTCTCTCCATGGGAGGGGAGTTGTCCTGACTCCTGTCGTGCATGGGCCGAAGAAAGAAACGAAGTACGGAGATTGCCCCCTCGTCGAGACTGCGGTCATCCATGATGAGGAAGGGAAGACGGTCACTGTCTTCTGCCTGAATACAGGAAAGAATGACCTTGTGGAATTTACACTTGACATGAGATCATTCGGGAAGCTGCGGATGTCTTTCTGGACGTGTCTGACCGGAAAGGATCTTTCCGCGGAGAATACTTTCGAGAAGCCCAATGCGGTCAACCCCCGAAACATGCCGGTTGAAAAGACAGCGGCATCCACTTTTTCCATTACGCTGCCGCCATTGTCCTGGAACGTGATGAAATTCGCTATCGTGAGCTGAATGAAACCGTACCGTACGAGCCGCCTCCTGTCTCCGGTTCCGGTTTTCGTGTGCAGGGGGACTGTCGTGTGCAGGGGGACTGTCGTGTGAGGGTGTTTCAGGAATCTTTTCTTGTGACGTGTGACAAAAATTCAGGAGAGGATGAGACGGGAAGATTCTCCGGCAGGATGATATCAATAGGGATTTCTGTGCTTACATCGGGAGTCTGATTCAATACTCCCTTGCGGTATAGTTGATAAACCGCTGTATGACCTTGGAATTCGGGACGCTGGGATATCAGGCAATCAACTTTCCCGTCTGTTATTGCCTGCCGGTTCTGGGCAATCAAATCAAATCCGATGATTGTTGTCTGCGGCCTGCGGCCTATGAGGGAAACATGCTGTGCAATCCTATGCACAGAATCATTGACGACGAATATCCCGGCTATGGTTTTCCCGGCATCATACAGGGCTTCTAGCTGTGACTCCCATTTTTCAGTGAAATCCAATTCCAGTTCATGCGTGTCCATATCCCCGTGCATGGCACAGTACTCAGTGAAGCCTCTGACACGTTCTACGCTATTGAAGGCTTTCTTATGTGTCTGTATGGCCACGTATAGTCCCGCGTGAGGACTCAGCAGCTGCATCATGCGTCCGGCGAGATAACCCGCTTTATACGGATCCTGGGCTACTGTGGCTACGGGATTCGTATCTGGCAACGCGGAATCGATGAACGTGTAATTCAGGTTTTTCTGTAATGCCAGTACCTGACGCGCTTCCATTGGATTCACTGGAGCAAGGACTACGGCGTCGGCATGCCGTGCCAACATTTTTTTTCCTCTTTCAAAGCATGAGCCTTCTTGCATTCTGTCAAATTCATATACGTCTATGGTGACGGTAAGATCGGAAAGTTCTTTGGCGGCTTTTACGATTCCTTGGTATATGAGGCTCCAATAACCGTATTCGGAATGGAGCAAGGGTAGCAGGACTCCTATGCGAAAGGCTTTGTTAAGTTTCAAGTTCCTTGCAAAAGCGTTGGGTTTGTAATCGTGAGCCTTGATGATTTCCAGGATTTTATCCTTTGTTTCCGGAGAGACTCTCCCACGGTCGTGAAGGACTCTATCGACCGTACCTATTGATACCTTGGCAATTTTTGCAATTTCAGTAATGGTCATGTCTTGTGCCTCAAGAAAGAAGGTAACGATAACATCACTATACAATAAATTAACAGGAAGATATATAGATATCGTGGATGCGTGGACGAATACATGAATGGTTCAGGAAAGTGTCCGGAGATGGGAACAGAATAATTTATTCTTCACATAGAAAATACAAAAAGTTAGAATAAAACTTGACATATCATGAAACAAGGGAGATGATAAAATTCGTAAATGCGTTAACGTTAACGCCAAAAAGATACACGAATGGTGGAGAAAAGGAGAGATTTTCTCTGGGACGGCGTCGTGTGATTCATATGGGGAAAAGCCGGAAAGCATATGTGATTACAAATTAAGCAAGGAGCAAATACTATAATGGGAAAAAAGATTTTTAGCGATTATGAATTCTGGTTTGTCGTTGGCTCCCAGTTTCTCTATGGAACTGAGACCTTGGACAAAGTGGCGGAACATGCGCAGGTAATCGCCCGCGGGCTTGATGGTTCGCGCCATGTGCCGGCGCGTGTGGTATATAAAGCTACAGTCAAGACTCCCGATGAAATCACCACTGTGGTCAAGGAGGCGAATCACACAGACTCCTGCGCGGGGCTGATTGTCTGGATGCATACATTTTCACCATCAAAAATGTGGATAAACGGCCTATCCCTGCTCCAGAAGCCGTATGCGCACCTGCATACCCAATTCAACCGCAATATACCGGACGAAGACATAGACATGGATTTCATGAATCTCAACCAGAGTGCCCATGGCGACCGTGAACATGGCTTCATTGCCGCACGCATGCATTTGAAGCGGAAAATCATTGTCGGATATTGGGCAGATGATGATGTCATGACGAGCCTTGGCACCTGGATGAGGTCAGCCATTGGCGCGGTGGAAAGCCGCAAGCTCAAGGTCGTCCGCTTCGGAGACAACATGCGTAATGTTGCAGTCACGGAAGGGGACAAGGTTGGAGTCCAGATACAACTGGGATGGCAGGTGAATACATGGCCTGTCGCCGAGCTGGTTCATGAGATGGGGAAAGTGACGGAAAAAGAAATAGACGCCCTGCTTTCCGAATATACGGAGCTGTACGACATGGCGACAGATGACAGTGCGGCGGTTCGTTATCAAGCACGGGAGGAAATGGCCATAAGGAGATTCCTGGACAGGGAAGGAGCCTTGGCATTCAGTAATACATTTGAAGATTTGAGTGGTATGGAACAGCTTCCCGGACTGGCCACCCAACATCTCATGGCGCAAGGTTACGGGTATGGCGGGGAAGGGGACTGGAAAGTTTCGGCCATGACAGCACTTCTCAAGCTGATGACCCGCGGCTTGAAGGGCGGCACAGCGTTCATGGAGGATTATACCTACGATTTGGAACCGGGACATGAGTTCTCATTGGGAGCGCATATGCTCGAAGTATGTCCCTCCCTGGCAGCTTCGCGGCCACGCATTGAAGTGCATCCTCTCGGAATTGGCGGAAAAGGAGATCCCGCGCGTCTTGTATTCGAAGGGATGCCAGGCAAGGGCATTGTCGCCTCATTGGTCGATATGGGAGGCCGTCTGCGTCTGATTGTCCAGGATATCGAAGCGGTGAAACCTATTTACAGGATGCCTAATCTTCCTGTCGCCCGCATCATGTGGAAGCCTGAACCTGATTTCAAGACAGGTGCGCATGCGTGGATTCTTGCGGGAGGCTCCCATCATACCGTACTGTCATTGTCCGCGACACCTGAAATGCTGGAAGATTGGGCGGAAATCATGGACATGGAATTTGTCCATATCACCAAGGAAACGACTATCAAAGGATTGAAGCAACAGCTCTTTCTGTCCGATCTTGCGTGGAAACTGAAATGAAAATTCTATGGTGAGAGAATGCTATTGGGGAGAAACACATGCTTGAAAAACTGAAAAAAGAAGTATGTTATGCCAACCAGAGTTTGCCCCGGTATCATCTGGTGACATTCACGTGGGGAAACGTTTCCGCGTATGATGTGAAAAGTGGGCTGATGGTCATTAAGCCGTCCGGCGTGGAGTACGACACCATGGAACCGGAGCAGATGGTCGTGATGGAAGTGTCCACGGGACGAAAGGTTGAAGGATTGCTGAAACCTTCTTCTGATGCTCCGACGCATATGGAATTATACAAGACGTTTCCCGGAATCGGAGGCATCACGCATACCCACAGCAGATGGGCGACTATCTTTGCCCAGGCTGGTCGGGGCATTCCGGCTTACGGTACGACCCAGGGAGATTATTTCTACGGGGAAATCCCCTGTACGCGAAAGATGACTCCGGCAGAAATCAGAGGTGAATACGAGAAGGAAACCGGGACAGTCATCATTGAGGCATTCAAAGAACTTGACCCATTATCTGTTCCTTCTGTCTTGGTTCACAGCCATGGCCCTTTCAGTTGGGGGAAGGATGCCCAGGAATCGGTACATAATGCTGTTGTCATGGAAGAATGTGCCATGATGGCGTGGCATGCGTTCATGCTTTCCGGAGGACATCTTGACCCGATGCAGCAGGAACTGTTGGACAAGCACTACCGGCGCAAGCATGGCAAGGACGCGTACTATGGTCAGAAATAGGTGTCAAGGTTCCAGATAAGGTACAAGGGGACATGCCTGTATTTTCCATAGATAACAGACAAAAAGCCACCATGACAGAATGAACTGACCCCCCAAGAGTTCTCCAACTCTGGGGGGTCAGTTCAGAACATGGCGGCCATTGTTTTGGGCTGGGTCGTCTTATTTTACGACCTGTTCCTGCCATCTGCGACCGTAGAACGAATCCAGGTAGAGCTGCTTGATTTCGCTGATAAGCGGGTAGCGCGGATTGGTTCCGGTGCATTGGTCATCAAACGCCTTGACGGACAACTCATCAACCGCTGCCAGGAACTCCTCCTCGTTCACACCCCATTCCTTGATGGATTTCGGGACATCCAGCTCATTCTTCAGCTTCTCAATCGCACTGACAAGATCCTCGACTTTCTCTTGCATCGTCGCGCCATCTTTGATGGAGATGTACGGCGTGTTCTTCTGTTCGTTGACAATCATGTTGATGTAGTCGGCGGCACGGGCGTAGCGACTCACGGCAGAAGGAAACTCGTACTGAGGGAAGGACGCCTGCTTGGTCGGAACATCGGTAGCATTGTAGAGAATGACATTGGTAAGCAAAAGGGCGTTGGCCATGCCATGCGGAACATGGAACCGGGCACCCAGCTTGTGCGCCATCGAATGACACACGCCAAGGAACGCATTGGCAAATGCCATGCCGGCGATTGTCGATGCATTGTGAACTTTTTCCCTTGCTTTCTTGTCATTCTGTCCGTCATGGTAGGCACGCGGGAGATACTTGAAGATTACCCTCATAGCTTCCAGGGACAGCCCGTTCGTGTAGTCGGAACTCATAGATGAAGCCAATGCTTCCAATGCGTGGGTCAGGACATCCAGGCCGCAGGAGACGGTGAGTCCCTTGGGCTGTCCCATTGCAAGCTCACTGTCCACAATTGCCATGGAGGGGGTGAGGGAATAGTCGGCAATCGCCCACTTCATCCCCGTAGTCTCATCAGTGATGATGGAGAAGGGCGTGACCTCGCTCCCTGTACCGCTGGTGGTGGGTATGCAGACCATCTGCGCTTTCTTGCCCATGTTGGGGAAGGTGTAGATGCGCTTGCGAATGTCCATGAAGCGCAGTGCAAGCCCTTCGAACTTCACTTCGGGATGCTCGTAGAGCAGCCACATGATTTTGGCTGCGTCCATCGGAGACCCACCGCCCAGACCTATCAGGACATCAGGCTTGAATGCGTTGAGAGCCTCCATGCCCGCGTTGATTGTCTGCAAGGTCGGATCCGGCTTGACTTGGTGGAAGCATTCGCTTTCAATGCCAAGCTGATCAAGCGTCTCGGTGACCTTTTCAACCATTCCACTGTTGAAAAGGAAGGAGTCGGTGATGATGAAGGCCCGTTTCTTTCCTTCCAGCTCCTGCAAGGCTATGGGAAGACAGCCATATTTGAAATAAATTTTCGGGGGAAGCTTGAACCACAGCATGTTTTCTCTCCTTGCGGCGACAGTCTTGATGTTCAGAAGATGCTTGGGACCCACATTTTCGGATACTGAGTTGTTGCCCCAGCTGCCACACCCCAAGGTCAGGGAAGGTTCGAGACGGAAATTGTAGATGTCTCCAATGGCTCCTTGGCTTGCCGGCATATTAAGCAGGACGCGTGATGTCTTGACCTCTTGGCTGAATAAGTTGATTTTCTCGTTTTCCGTCCCCTCCACATACAGTACCGACGTATGGCCGAAACCACCGTGAGCGACCAAGGTCTCCGCCATGGCGGTTCCTTCCTTGAAGGTGGAGCATTTGTACATACCCAGGACGGGAGAAAGTTTTTCATGGGCGAAAGGCTCGGCGGTGGAAACATCCGTCACTTCACCAATCAGTACCTTGCTGCCTGCGGGGACTTTGAATCCGGCGATTTGGGCGACCCTTTCAGCCGGTTGTCCGACAATGGCAGGATTGACCGTGCCTCTTTGCGGATCCAGGATAACAGCGCCGAGCTTCTTCTTTTCTCCATCCGTCAAGAAATAAGCCCCTCTCTGAATCAGTTCGGTTTTCACGGCATCATAGATGTCTGCAAGGCAGATGATTGCTTGTTCTGAGGCACAGACGACGCCGTTATCGAAGGTTTTGGACATGAGGATTGAGCTGACCGCCGTCTTTATATCGGCAGAGGAATCGATAAGGGCAGGAGTATTGCCTGAACCAACGCCTATGGCGGGCTTGCCTGATGAGTATGCGCTCTTGACCATGGCCGGTCCGCCCGTAGCCAGGATGATGTCCACCAGGGGGTGCTTCATCAGATATTCAGTCTTGGCGAGTGTCGGCTCGTCAATCCAACCTACTATGTCGTGGGGAGCTCCCGCCTTGACCGCCGCGTCACGGATGATACGCGCCGCTTCGCAGGTACATGTCTTGGCACGGGGATGTGGACTGAAAATGATGGCGTTGCGTGTCTTCAAGGCAATCAGGGCCTTGAAGATGGCCGTGGAGGTCGGGTTTGTCGTCGGAATGATGCCACAGACAACACCAATCGGTTCCGCAATCTTCTCTATGCCGAAGGTCTTGTCGTGTTCGACAATGCCGCATGTCTTATCGCTCTTGTACTTGTTGTATATGTACTCCGTAGCAAAATGATTCTTGATTACCTTGTCTTCGACAATGCCCATTCCGGTTTCCTGGACTGCTTGCTGGGCAAGGGTGATGCGGGCATTGTTCGCTGCTATGGCCGCCGCACGGAAAATTTCATCTACCTTTTCCTGGGAAAACAGGGAAAATACCTTCTGGGCATTCTTCACCCGCTCAATCAAAAGCTGAAGATCCTTTTCTCCTGGAAAGGCTTCAGATACCGTTGTCTCTTTTGCTGAAGTTGCCATATGTCGCTCCTTGCAATGGTTGTTTTCCTGTGCGGTTCACTACGGTGACGCAGGGGTTCCTAATATTCCAAACCCTAGTGGAAATGATGAACTTAAGTCAATAGAATTTTAATAAAAATATATTATGATGAAATATTAAATTGCAAATATACATGCAAATCTTGATTTGTTATTATTTAATTCACATTATTTGCGCTATTTTCCGCAAAATATCATTTGAAACTTGAGAGAAAGATATTATATGATTTTTTCTTTCAGATGCCCCTGAAAATTACGGGAAGGGTATAAAGGACAAGGATTGTCAGAACAGCCGCAATCGGGAAACCACTGGTTTTCCCTGCATGGGCGGTGATTCCGGAAGCTGCCGCCGGGCTTTCTTCCGACTCCCAGGATGCTTCGCAAAGGATGGTGTCTATTGTCTTGAGAAGCGACATGTATGTTTTCTTCCTATGGGAAGAATTGGTTTTGGAAGAATCTTTGCCGCGGGAAGTCCATCCTCCCGAAAGCTGTCCAAAATAGGAAAGCTGGGTGCTAATCAACTTTCCTGCCGTACCGGGCAGGGAAGGACGCCCACTGGTCATGTACAGGCTGACATAAATTAAAGAGACAAGGAGCATCGCCTTGCTCCATCCCTGGATAAGGGCATCACGGGTAATCTGGATGATTCCCCAGTGGAAAAGTATCTCCCCTGATGGCTGGAGGAGGCTCAGGAAAAGCATGGAGAAAACCAGCAAAAGAGGTGGCATGGGACGGAACTTGCGACCGGATGACAGGGCAAGCAGAAGGCATGCGGCCATGGAGAGTGTCTGGACTCCCGCGTTTTGCTGGAGAAACAGGGGAGGAAGCATTGCCAGCCCCATGATGACAGGTATGATTGAGCGATTCGGTTTCCATTTCCGGTCGGTGGAAAGCTCACGGGAGTAGCGTGATGGCAGCAATCCCTCACTGTGGACGCGTGCATACCAGATGCTGGAGCGCATGAAAGCGGACGCGGCCAGTCCGACCAGAAGGGAAGTGGCCAGTCCCAGTGCGAAAAGCGGCGGGGCGACCAGCCAGATTGAAGGACCGAAAAATAACATCTGAGCCACGGCAAGCTGGGCGATGTTGCTGGAAATAGCACCGCATATGCTGATTCCTATGGGACTGATCCATGGCTTTTTCTGCCCGCGTATCATCCAAAGAAGTCTCATCAAAGGTCCCGAAGCAAGAGTGCTGGCAGCAGATAGTGCAATCTGGAAGGAGAACAATGTGCCATTAACCAGTCCTTGCCCCAGTGTTTTCAAAAGCATGAGCCAGAGGTAATCCTTCCATCCCAGCAAAGGCAAGCCAATGAGCAGGGGGAGATTCGCCAACCCCAGACGGAAAAAGGGGAGAGGTTTGGGAATGAGCAGTTCCAAAGAGGAGCAGAACAAAGAGATGGCCGCAAGGAAAGCGGTCAGTTCAAGACGATTTTTTGCTGTATCTTGGCCAGAAGAATCATCATGATTCATCGGCGTGGACGGTAGGGAAGTCATAGCGGGGAGTATATCAGCGGCATTTCCGTCTGTCCATCTTCCGGTGTGCGGGGTGGTTTGCAGAGATTGCAGCAGCGGCAGCGGGCTGCGCGGGAGTAAGCCCAGGTTCTTGCGTTAAAGCAGCCGCAACGCGGACGTGACAAGGATGACAGGGGCATCGTCGGCAGACAGGTGGAAAAGAAATAGGGATAAAACGGTAGTTCAGGTGATTTGCATTGGTGGTATGTGGAGAGGAAATACACTTTTAGAAAGGGAACTTTCCTCAATATAGTCTTTTTAAAAAGATTCCGTGTAATTCATGCGAAATAAATGTATAATCAATAAAGAAGCCATGAAGAAAATGTGTCTTTGTGCGGAATGGCTTTTTCTTGGCTTGTGTACTATCGGGTATTGGGAGGATAGTTGATTCATGAAACAGATATATCTTGCGGATGAACAAGAGATGGATCGCCTTGGAATCCGTCAGTTCCTTGAACTTTCGGAATATAGCGTGCATGAGTTCAATGACCTGCATTCCTTGCAGTTGTCTATTTCCCGTCAGCTTCCTGACCTTTTGATCTTGGCGATTACATTCTCTGATGGTGACGGTTTTTCCTTTTTGAAGAAACTACGGGCGACATATAGTTTCCCCGTCATCTTCGTGACTTCACGCGGAGCCGAGAGCGACCGCATCCTGGGCTTTGAGCTGGGAGCCGATGACTATGTGGTCAAGCCTTTCTCCGCAAAAGAGCTGGTGCTCAGGGTGAGAGCCATATTCAGGAGGCTGGAGGGAACGACCCAACTGAACAGGGGAGGTTCCAGCTGGGTTCTCGACGGTTCTGTCTTGTTGCTCGATGAAGTGTCCCATCTGTTTACCATTGATGGAGACCTGATTCCCCTTACAGCCGCTGAATGGCGCATCATGAGTTATCTTGTCAGCAATGCCGGAATCCTGATAACCCGTGCGCAGGTTCTTGAAAACTGTTTTGATTATTCATTTGAATTTTACGATAGGATAGTTGACACACATATCAAGAACATTCGTTCCAAGCTAGGAGCGTTAGGAAGCCAATGGATTGAGACCGTGCGCGGTTACGGTTACCGTTTTGCCGGACGCCCCACGGACGGACGTCCGACTCATGGGAATGTGGAGGGCAAATCCAGTGAGGCGGCTTTCGCGAGCCACGAAGTCATTGCCGCGCGTTCCTGACACGCGACAGCCGGTGATGGGTGACCAAGGAGAAAACCCGTGAAGATAATTTACATCGTAGAAGACCATGAGGCTATCAGGGAAGGAGTTGCAAAGTATCTCCGGATGAGTGGATATGAAACGAAGACTTTCGGGACTCTTGCCGAAGCAAAGAATGCTTTTGAAAAGATGGAACCGGATTTGCTTATCCAGGATGTCATGCTTCCGGACGGGGATGGCTTCACTTTTGTCCGCGACATACGTATGAGCAGCGACTGCCCAGTAATTTTCATGACAGCCCGCATCACTGAAAGCGACCGTATTTTCGGCTTTGAGCTGGGAGCTGATGACTATATCACCAAGCCCTTCAGTCCCAAGGAAATGGTGCTTCGCATAGAAGCAGTCTTCAGGAGGGTGGATGCCGCATCTTCTCCTGTCGTATCATCCGTGGATGTCTCTGTCTGGATGTTGGACGGTTCAGTGATGAAAATGAATGATACCGCCCATCAACTGTTGATTGACGGGTCAATCATCTCCTTGACGGTCGCTGAATGGAAAGTATTGGGCTATCTGGCAAGGAACGCGGGCTCGGTAGTCAGCCGGGACATGATTATCCAGAAATGCTTCGGATACTCCACGGATTCTTACCGCAGGGTGGTGGACACCCATGTAAAGAACCTCAGAACCAAGCTGGGTGACGCCCGTGAATGGATTGAAACAGTACGCCGTTACGGATATAAGTTCATTGGTGTTCCCGCAGGTTGCAAGGACGGAACGGTGGAAGCATGAAGAAGCTGTTTCTCAAGATGTTCCTGAATATCATTGGCATCATGCTTATCGTCTTGATATTCCAGTGCATCATTCTGTTTGTCGCCAATATCAGCGCGAAGGAACAATGGAAGAAGTCCGTGGTTGAGGCATATGTGGGACGTCTTCAGGAGACTTTGCTCCAGAACATGCCAGATGAAGGATGGTCTTCATCTACGATTACTTCGGCATTCATGACTGCCAATGACGACCGGGTCAGCGGGATTCTGGTCAGTGATGCACAGGGTACTCCCCTCATGACTTTGGGCAAGGATCCACGGGGAGTCCTTCTATCTCATCCGGACGGGCAGACGCTTGAGACAGTCAGCGTGAAATCACATGTACCTGTGTACGATGTGTACCTCACGCAACGCCAAAGCGGGTGGGCTGTGCAGATTGACGTAGAATCTGTACCGGGAAGGGCGCATTCTGGTCGGCGTGTGCCTGTGATGGTCAGGAGTGCGGATGTAGCAGGGTCGGTCATGCTTCATGTGAACGGGACGCCTTTTGTCGCGGTGGATGTCCTTACCTTCGATCCCTTTACCTATGCCCAGACTGCCAAGCTCTTTACGTCCCTGCTGGGTGTGTTTTTCTGGACCTTGCCCTTGTCCTTGCTGATTGCCTTGGTGCTTGGCAGCATGGTCTCCCGACGCAATACCCGTTATGCTACGGAAATATCCAGTGCCTTGGGGGAGCTTGCATCAGGAAAGCATCCCATCAAGCTTCCAGCTCTCAAAGGGTCGGAGTTCATGTACATTCGAAAGGCTCTTGCTGAACTCGACAGGGAGCTGCTCCAGAATGAAAGGACGCGCAATGCTTGGATACAGAGCATCAGCCACGACCTGAACACTCCCGTATCCGCCATGAAGTTGTTGTTGGAGGGCATCTCAGACGGAGTCTTTGCTCCGGATGCATCGACAATCTCAGCGATTTCCAATGAAAATGCTACTTTGGAGAAACGCATCAAGTCCGTCATAACGTATGCCTCGCTCCAGTCTCCTGATACCGCCCTGAACATGCAATGGATTGATGTGGATTCCTTTGTCAGGGATGTCCTGTCCGTCTTTGAAGAAAGGCAGGCGGCACGCATCACGGTCGAGTCCTATGTGACCCGTTTCACAGGTGACGCGTCTTTGGTGCGCATGGCCTGCCATGAAGTGCTGGACAATGCGTTGAAGGCTTCAGCCGCTCCCGTACTCTGGCGTTTTGAGATAGTTCCGGGAAAGAAGGTTGAAGAAAAATCCCGCAGGAAGAAAATAATCCGTGATGATTCTCCTGACCATGTCGTCCTCACGGTCATCAATGAAGGCGAGTTGCCTGCGCAGGAGGAAGATTTCTTTGAACCATGGTCAACCGGACGAAAGGGGCGTTCCGGTCATGGAGGCAGCGGTCTTGGACTTGCCATCACGGGAAGCATCGTCCGTCTCCACAAGGGTACTATGGTACTCAAGCAGATGAATAGCAGGGGAGAACGGCCTTACGTAGTGTTGACGCTCAGGCTGCCATTGACTCCTCCGGAAACCATGGGTATCCACAATCTGCCTGCGGTCCTTTCGGCTGTTTCATTTCCTGTTTGGGAATGAGGGTCATAAGGGTTCCGCTGAACATAATTCCGGAGACCATGAAAATTCTCCTTCAGTACATGAATAGCTTACATTAATGTTCTTTTATGGTTTAAACTGATGCTGGAATCTAGAAATAATATGAGGACCCCATATATGAGAAAGACCAAGATCATTTGCACCATGGGACCTGCCTTGGATGATGAAACCAAGCTGCGCAAGGTCATGCAACAAGACATGGATTGCGCCAGGTTCAACTTTTCACATGGGAACCATGCGGAGCAGAAAACACGCATGGATCGGGTGCGCAGGATACGGGAAGAACTTGACCTGCCCATAGCGCTTCTCCTGGATACAAAAGGACCGGAGATGCGGGTTCGCAAGTTCGCTGAATCACAGATTACCCTTGAGGCCGGGATGACCTTCACCCTGTATGCCGATGATTCCATCATGGGCGATACCTCCGGCGTTTCCATTACATACCCGTATCTCGCTGAAGAAGTCAGCATTGGAACGCGGATTCTGCTTGATGATGGCTTGATTGAATTGGGCGTGAGCAAGATAGAGGGCAAGGATGTGATTTGTACAGTCATCTCCGGTGGGCCTCTGTCCAATAATAAGGGGATTAACATTCCCGGTATTAACCTTGACGTTCCTTATATCAATGAGACCGACAGGGCGGACATTCTTTTTGGCATAGAGCAGGATATAGATTTCATAGCTGCTTCTTTTGTCCGTACTGCGGACGATGTACGCAAGTTGCGCCGGTTGCTTGATGCCAACGGAGGCAAAAGGATAAAGATTATCAGCAAGATTGAGAACCGTTCCGGCTTGGACAATCTTGACGAGATACTTGCCATCAGCGATGGCATCATGATTGCCCGTGGCGACATGGGTGTCGAGATTCCCTTCCCAGAGCTGCCCCCTGTCCAGAAGGACATAATCAAGAAATGCTACAGGGCGGGAAAATTCAGTGTCACGGCTACGCAGATGCTTGAATCAATGACGCACAATCCCCGTCCGACACGAGCCGAAGTCTCTGATGTGGCCAATGCTATCTACGATGGAACTACCGCCATCATGCTGAGTGGTGAAACTGCCGCCGGAAAGTATCCTGTGGAGGCTGCCCGTACCATGGCGACCATTGCCGAATATACCGAACAACAGATTGACTACAAGAAAAGATTTGCGACCAATCATCTGACTTTATCCCAGGATATTCCCAATGCCATCGGGAGCGCGGCGTGTGAATCCGCGTATTTCCTGGATGCCAAGGCAATCGTCAGCATGACGATGACCGGACGTTCCGCTCATATGATTTCGCGCTACCGTCCCGCTTGTCCCATAATCGCGGCGGTTTCCGATCCCGTTGCCGCCCGGACCCTGAACTTGGCTTTCGGCGTCAGGCCAGTCTTGGCGGAAGTTCAGCCGACGGTATCCGCCACGCTTGAGCATGGCGTCGAGCTGGCATTCAAGACTGGACTGGTGAAAAAAGGTGATCTCATTATCCTGACAAGCGGGAACGTCATAGACACTCAGACAGCCGCCGATACCATGCATATCCGCGAGGCATAAGACAGGGTACGGTTGCACGTTTTATGTGTTTTTGATTTTTTGACTCTTTTAGATAGATAGCAATTGATTTTATACAAGAAAAGGGGGGTCAGCCCCCCCCTGATAATTTATTTATCTATTATTTTATTTGCCCATTATTTCTGGCTCAGTGCTAACGTGGCAGCCTGCTCACCGGCAATCTTACCGAACACCGTGATGTCAGCCACTGCGTTTCCGCCCAGACGATTGGCGCCATGGACACCACCCACAACTTCACCTGCGGCAAAAAGACCTGCTACAGGAACTCCTGAAGTATCAAGAACATGCGTCGTGGGGGTAATCTTCACACCGCCCATGGTATGATGCACGGCAGGTCCTACCTCAACAGCGTAATAGGGACCGGTTGCCAGGGAACGCGGCATTTCGTCGGCTTTACGACCAAAGTCAGGGTCAGCTCCATTGGCGACATAGCCGTTATAGGTGGTTATCGTTTCCTCAAGGGCAGCGGCAGGCATACCAAGTTTCCCGGCAAGTTCAGAAACTGTCGCCCCTTCCGTAAGAAGTCCCTGGCTATAGTATGTTTCTATGGCTTTCAGGGATTCTCTCACTCCGTGGTCAAAGAGAAGATATGCTGTCTTTCCCGTCTGTTCCAATATGGCGGAGGACATGACATCACGCGTGGCCATCTCGGAGTTGAAACGCTTGCCTTCACGATTGACCATGATAGCTCCATTTCCACGAACCGCTTCGGTAATCATCAGGTTCTGTACAGGCACGACCGTAGGATGGGTCTGAATCTGCTCCATGTCTACCAAAGCTACCGAGAAAGGTTTCACCAAATCAAAAGCATCACCCGTAGCGCCGGAGTGATTGGTAGTGCCAAAGCCTTCCAGTCCCGGTTTGAGAGAGACGAGAAGATCAGGATTGGCTCCAAAGCCGCCCGTAGCAAGAACGACAGTCGGCGCAAGGATGAGATATGTTCCGTTGGGAGCCTGGACTCTGACTCCGGCTACCGTATTAGTCCCATCCTGTGCCTTGAGGATGGTGATAACTTTGCTGTTGTACCGGATTTCCGCGCCAGAATCCAAGGCGGATTGTACCAGGACTTCGACGAGATGTCCGCCTACAGCTGCGCCGCCGGCAGGACGATGGGTGCGGGAATTTGATGAACCGGCCATCTTGCCGACATCGGTCAGGTCAGCACCCAAGCCAAGGAGCCAATCGACAGTTTCAGCGGAATTGATGACCATGGCGTCAACCAAGGCGGGGTCGTTGATATTCTGGCCTCCCTTCATGGTGTCGTCATAGAAAGACTGGTTGGAATCCTGTATGCCCAGCTTGGCCTGTACGGAGGTTTCCGAAGCATTCAGTCCGCCTGTCGCGTAGTTCGTATTTCCTCCTGCTATCGGCATCTTCTCAAGGACAATGACCTTGGCTCCCAGAAGGGCGGCCTGGGTAGCCGCGGAAAGACCCGCGCCTCCGGCTCCAATGACTACTACATCGGCATTCGTGGTTACTGCCGCAGGGAGAGATGAGACAGGAGCCGCTTCACCTTTTGCTATGGCTATGGCGTTCTGAATGGCCGCTATGACACCCTTGGAAGTAAATGAAGCTCCGGCGACGACATCAAGGGCATCTGCTGTTCCCTTTGACTTAGCCTGATTTATGATTGTATCTACCGCGGGACGGGAGAAATCAGAATCGGAGAGTTCCAAGAGTTTTACATCAGCTATTTTTCCACCAGAGATGGATACTTGAACCTTGAGAGGACCGGCAAATCCATTGGCTTCCCCGGTGAACGTACCGTCGGGGATAGATGAGGCCGCTGACGGGCTCGTCGTACTTCCTGCCGTTCCGGATGTTTTTCCGGAGCAACCTGCTATCAGAGCCACGGCCATGAGGGTTGCGACAGCTATGATCATCATGGGAATGATGCGATTTTTTTTCATGAGAAATTTCTCCTTGTCCCTGATCAGATATTTCAATCAGGCTTCATTCTTATTGTTATCACATTATACAATGTATATTCAATATAGCCATATTTCGTTATTGACGTTTGAAGCAAAAAAGTGAAAGAAAATAAGTTTTATGAAAAATAATCAGGTTTTGTTCACATAAAAAATTCCTGGGTCAAGGATGTCTTTGTCTTGTTTCTTTTCCTTGCTTCTTTACCATGTCATGTCGGGACATATCATGCCTGTCACCATATTCATCATGGGCGCGGCGTGATATACTGGACGACATCTGAATATCAACACAGAGGATCTTATGGTACGTTTTTCATCATCCCGTATTCTTTTTGTGGCAGGCATCATCCTGCTTTTCATGCTCATGATTGTTCCCGGCTGTTCCCGTGATTCTGGCTCCGCAGTCGCCGTCACATCCAAAGACGATAGCCACGGCACTACTGATGCTCCTTCCATGCCTGTGGAAGTGGAGAAAACTCCGGCGATTGCGCAGAGCGAACCTGAACTTTTTGCTGCCGCCGTGTATTCTCCGTCCGTTTCCAAGCCACATCTCCGTGTCGCTGTCCTTAATGGGCCAACTGGTCTGGGCATGGTCAAGTTGATGCAGGAAGCCAAGGATGGCGTTTCAAAGAACGACTACGATTTCAC
The DNA here is from genome assembly GCF_000208385.1 of Parasphaerochaeta coccoides DSM 17374. Taxonomy (GTDB): domain Bacteria; phylum Spirochaetota; class Spirochaetia; order Sphaerochaetales; family Sphaerochaetaceae; genus Parasphaerochaeta; species Parasphaerochaeta coccoides. The sequence continues at coordinate 405,234 of NC_015436.1, forward strand.
CCTTTTGAGCTCACCGGATGAGATGGTTGCGCAGATTACCAGCGGAGCTGCTGATATTGCCGCCCTGCCGTCAAATCTTGCAGCGGTTCTTGTCCAAAGGACATCAGGAGCCATCCAGCTTGCGGCGGTCAACACCTTGGGAGTTCTTTCCATTGTAAGTACTGATTCCAGGATTACGTCCTTGGAGGACTTGAGGGGAGGGAGCATATCGGCAACTGGTCAAGGGGCAGTTCCTGAATATGCCCTGGACTTCATCCTGGCTTCCCAGGATTGGCAAGGAGCGGACGCTCTCAGCGTAGAATACAAAGCCCAGCATGCCGAGCTTGCCACTGCCCTGATTGCAGGAACTGTGGCTACAGGAATGTTGCCAGAACCCTTTGTCACCCAAGTCATGCTAAAGAGACCTGATGCCCATGTTGTGGCGAATCTGACCGAGGAATGGGACAAGGCCGTCCAAGGAGAGGGCGCGTTGGTGATGGGTACTATCGTGGTGACACGTAAAGCTGTCCAGGATGATAAACAGGCGGTGGATACGTTCCTTGATGAATATAAGGCGTCCACGTTGTTCGCTGCCACCCACGTCGATGAAACCGCGCGTCTTGCCAACGGATTCATGGGTATGCCCGTAGAGACTGCCCGCGTCGCAATCCCCCGGTGCAACATCACCTTTGCTGAAGGGGGAAAGATGAAAGCCTTGGTCGCGCCGTTCTATGAAGTGCTGTTCGCCGCCAATCCCAAATCAATCGGTGGGCGTCTGCCTGATGATTCTTTTTACTATGAGAGATGAGAAAAAAAGGTATGAAAGGCGAGAAGAATGCTGAAGACAAGGGGAATAAGGCCGGAAATCTTCCGGCTGCCATTCTTCGCGGTGCAATTTCCGCTATCTTCTGGATTCTGGTCTGGTATGCGGCATATCGGCTTACCGGACAGGATATCCTGGTAGCTTCTCCCTCACGGGTTGCCGGGCGTCTTTGGTTTCTTGCCGGAACTTCTTCGTTTTGGCTGACCGTGTTGGTTTCATTCCTCCATGTCGCTGAAGGATTAGTCACCGGTTGTGTCGCTGGCATCGTGCTGGCTGTCCTGACGTGGCGGTGCAGGCTCTGCGATATTGTCGTAAGACCGGCGATAGGAATAATCAAGGCGGCTCCCGTGACATCCTTCATCATTCTGGCGTTGTTCTGGCTGGGGAGGGAAAGCGTCGCGCCCCTGATTACCATGCTCATGGTTCTTCCCATTGTCTGGGGTAATGTCACCGAAGGGCTGGGAACCTTGGATCGGAACCTGATGGTCATGGCACGGACATATCGTTTTGGGCGTGGGAAAACACTGAGGTTTGTTATTGTTCCATCCCTCATGCCATATTTTATAGCTGCACTGAGTTCCGCCATAGGCTTTGCCTGGAAAGCCGGCATAGCCGCCGAACTCCTTGCCAATGATGGCAGGGCGGTTGGCGGCAGGATTAACCAGGCCAAGATATATCTTGAGACGGAAGATTTGTTTGCATGGACCATCGTAGTCATAGTGCTGAGCATCATCCTGGAAAAAAGCACAGTGCATTTCCTTGGACGGGTACGCATGACGGAGGCAGAGAAAAGATGAACATACGTCTGGAACATGCCTGCAAAAGATACGGCGAAAAAGATGTCCTGAACGATTTTAACCATAGCTTCCCTTCACATGGAGTGGTTTGGATCAGCGGGGCTTCCGGTTGTGGCAAGACGACGCTCCTGACGTGCATTGCTGGCGCGGAGAAACTTGATTCCGGTTCCATATCTATTCCGGACTCCCGGAAGATAGTCTGCCTGTTCCAGGAAGACAGGCTTCTGCCCTGGGAAACTGTCCTGGGCAATGTCGCCATCCCCTTGTCCGGTCATCGCCGGGAGGTCGAGGACAAGGCCGCTTTCTGGTTGGAAAGGGTAGGACTTGGCGGCGAGTTATCCAGTTATCCGTCTCGGCTGAGCGGAGGGATGAAACGACGGGTAGCCATTGCCCGGATGCTGGCCTACGGCGGAGACATCTATTTGCTTGATGAACCGTTCGCGCCGCTTGATCGGCGGCTTCGTGACAGCATATGGGAACTTTTCATGGAACAATGTGGCAATGCCTTGGTCATAGTCGTGTCCCACGGCGCGTCAGACCTTGCTATGGGTCAAACGCATGTCACCATGCTCACCGCTACCGGCTTGCCGCTGAGGATTCAGGAGATTCCGGAAATCCCTCACCCCTGATATATCGGGGATGCCGTAAACTTAACTTTTTCAGCACCATATTTTTCTTTTTATTGTATATAATTAAGGGATTGTTGCTCTAGTTTTCACTTTTGCAACAACCCCTTCATATTATTTCACAGGAACACCATCAGGAATGCTGTGGCATCTCCCATGCATGGTGGTCGGTGTGGAGAAGCTCATGACACTTGTGCCCCAAGGGTTTTCCAAAGAAACTCTCATATGCTTTCAGTACCGAAGGGTTCTCATGGGAAAAGCGGAGGTTATCCACTTTGTCCAGTCCATAAAGGACATCGGCTCTGGTAGACGCCAGTTCCTCTCCGTCCCAGATGGGCTGGCCACCGCCACCGACACATCCACCGGGGCAGGCCATTACTTCCACAAAGTCATAGGAGCTTTTGCCCGACCGGACATGCTCCATCAAGCGGCGGGTATTAGCCAGTCCGCTGACCACGGCAACCCTGACCGGAATGCCGGCAATGTCGAATGTTGCTTCCTTCCAGCCATCCATGCCACGGACATCACGGAAAGCGTCTGCTTCGGGATTCTTTTTGGTTACAAGATAGTAAGCAGAACGCAATGCCGCTTCCATCACGCCTCCGGTCGCTCCGAAAATTACGCCAGCTCCCGTTCCGACTCCCAGAGGAGAATCAAATTCTTCTTCCTCCAGACTTTTTACATCAATTTTCTCCGCTCGGATCATCCTGACAATCTCACGGGTAGTGAGGACAAGATCGACATCCTGCGCGGCTTCCGCATCGTTCATGGTCGGAAGCTCAGCTTCAGATTTCTTTGCGACGCAGGGCATGATGGAAACACTGAAGATGTCGGCAGGATTTGCACCGAGAAGCTGAGCGTAGTAGGTTTTGGCCACTGCGCCGAACATCTGCTGTGGAGACTTTGCTGTTGAAAGATTTTCCGTCATGTCGGGATATTGAGATTTGATGAAACGTACCCATCCTGGGCAACAGGATGTGAACATCGGCCATGGATGGTCATTGCGTCCGGCAAGCCGTTCAAGGAATTCGTGTCCTTCCTCCATGATGGTGAGGTCGGCGCTGAAGGTAGTGTCAAACACATAGTCGAAGCCTATTTTCCTTAATGCCGCGACCAGTCGCTTGACCGTTGCTTTTTCACGTGGGAGACCGAGAGCCTCACCCCATGCTGCACGGACTGCCGGAGCAATCTGGATTACAGTGATTTTCTTGGGATTAGCGATGGCCTGGAACATCCTCTGTGTGTCGTCCCTCTCTCGTAAAGCGCCGACAGGACAGTGTGTGATGCACTGGCCGCACAAGGCGCAGTCCGCATCAGTTATCTTTCTGCTGAACGATACATCGACAGTAGTGCGGGAACCTGTACCTACCAAGTCCCAGATGTTCAGTCCCTGTATCTTATCGCAGACTTGGATGCAGCGCATGCACTTGATGCACTTGGCGGCATCGCGGAACAAGGGGAAGGAATGATCCCATTTTGTGGGAGCCGGACGCCGTTCATAAGGAAGTTCAAGGATTCCCAAATCATTGGCGACCTTCTGTAGGGCGCAGTTGCCGCTTCTCACGCAGGTGGCGCAGAAGCAGTCATGTTCGCTGAGTATCAGCTCCACATTGGTTCGGCGAGTCTGGCGTACACGGGGACTGTTGGTCAGGACGACCATTCCCTCGCGCACACGGTTGTTGCACGCTGAAGCCAACTTGTCCACTCCCTCAATTTCAACCACGCAAACACGGCATGCGCCGATTTCATTGATGTCCTTGAGGAAGCAGATGGTAGGAATGTGGATGTTCACCAACGCAGCAGCTTCAAGGATTGTCGCGCTCTCTGGCGCTTGTACGGGCAAGCCGTTGATTGTCAAGTTTACCATTTTGCTATCCGTCCTCCCTTGAAGATGCCAAATCCGAAATGGTCGCAACGCAAGCAGCGTCCCGATTCCTGGTCGGCTTCCTGGCAAGTCATGCCACACTCGATTTGTGCAAAGTCATGTGCCCTCTCATGCGCCTCCCTCTCGGTCAGGTTCACCCGTCCGCACGGGGTTCTGTCATCCAAGGTAGGCAAGGGGATGTCTACATCCACAGATATCTCATGGTTGAAGCCAAGGAAATTGTCGATGTTCGCGGCGGCAGCTTTACCCGCGGCTATTGCCTTGATTACTGTCGCAGGTCCGCTTACGCAGTCTCCACCAGCAAACAGGTTGGGGATGCTCGGTATGTTCTCGACCTTACTGGAGGATGAAGCATGTATCGTGCCACGGCTGACCGGTACCCCGGCATCCTCGAAGCCTCTGTATTCGACATTCTGCCCGATGGCGACAATGATGATGTCGCACGGTACGGCTTTCTCAGGTTCCTGGGAATCGACGGGGCGGGGGCGTCCCGAAGAATCAATCTTGCCGACAATTTGCGGCTTGACCCACAGAGCTGTGACAATTCCTTCTTTTGAAGCTTCTACCCTGACCGGGGCATAAAGGCTCAGCACTTCACAACCTTCCCCTATGGCACCCTCGACTTCTTCAGGAAGGGCAGTCATGTCCACCTGCCTGCGCCGATAGACAATGGAGACAGTGCTGGCACCCAGTCGAACCGATGAGCGGGCAGCGTCCATGGCGACGTTCCCGCCGCCTACCACTATGACGCGCTTGCCGGTGAAGTCAGGCATGTCACCATTGCCAATATGCCTGAGCATCTCGACGGCGGAAACTACGCCTATGCTGTCTTCTCCGGGAAGTCCGAGCTTCCTGTCAGAATGAGCTCCGATGGCCAGGTATACTGCGTCATATTCCGATGTCAAGCGGATGAAATCATCACTATCATTGATATCAGCCGATGTCCTGACCTGTATGCCGCCTGTAGCTATGATGGCATCTATGTCATCCTGCAATCTTTCGCGGGGCAGTCGGTAGCTGGGTATACCGTAACGAAGCATACCGCCAAGGTGGGACTGCTTCTCCATGACAGTGACATGATGTCCCATCAGGGACAGGTAATATGCCGCGGTGAGTCCTCCCGGCCCGCCTCCGACGACAGCGACTTTCTTTCCTGTGGAAGCCGAGCGGCTGGGCGGAGGTACTGTTCCCGCATGATCGACTGCATACCGCTTGATTGCCCTGATGTTGATGGCACCATCAATCATATTGCGACGGCATCGTATTTCACAGGGATGCTCGCAGATGAAGGCGCACGAGGTGGGGAAGGGGTTGTCCTTGCGAATCAAGCGAACTGCATCAGCGTATTTCCCAGCATGGACAAGAGCGGTATATCCGGGGACATCCACTCCGGCGGGACAAAGAGAGACACAGGGAACCGGTTGGCTGAGAGCGCTTGAACACCGGTGGTTCCGGATATGCTCAATGAAATCTTCCCGACACCCTCTGACGCTTTTGAGAACCATGGAGGCGGCCTCATAGCCAATGGCGCAATCGGAGCTTTCCGCTATCACTTGGGCAGTGTGCTCCAGCTCTCCTATCATTGCCATATCCCCATGATTGTCCAGAATTGCTTCAAGCATCAACTCAAGCTGGACAAGACCGACACGGCAGGGTACGCATTTGCCGCACGTCTGCGCCCGGCACATCTTGAGGAACGATGCCGACATATCAATGGGGCAGAGTCCGGGAGGACTAGCCACGATGCGCCGTTCCAAGTCACGATACAATCCTTCGACAACCTGTTGTGATTTATCAGGAGTCATGATTTCCAATCTGCTCATTTTCAACCGCCATTTTTGTTTTCAGCTCACAGGTCATTCCTGTTATAAAAAAAGCAAGAATACCCAAAACATTAGTATATGTTTATTACCTGAAAGTACAATCATTTTTTTGAAAAACGATAAAAAAAGTACAGTAGCGTCGTGTCGTTCGTTCAAACCGATGATTTTATATTTTATTTCCCCGGTGCTACCCTTTGCAGGTATAATGTCATTTGCAGTTTTCTCATTCTTTAAGAGTGTTCCCGCTTGGCGATGTCTCTCCTGAAGGTCTTGTGTTCGTGCCAGCGTCCCAGAGTCCGACAGAATTTCCGTTGGTACGTGCGGCACGACGGAGGAAGCGTCAGACGGCGGCGTATTCCTGTGAGCTCGCTTTATTCTTGATATCCTCGTAGAAACTGGCAGTCGCCGTTTCCATGTAGGGAATAAGCCAAAGTTCGCCTATGCCGAATGTCAGGCAGGCGAGCAGTGCCCATCCAAAGAAAGAGAGTTGCAAGCAGAACAGACGCCATTTGTTGCCATGCATCATGGCGCGGCTTGCGGTTATGGCATCCAGTGCTTTCATGTTCGGGTGATCAGCCAGGATATACGGAGCCATGGAATAGGAAAAAGCCTTGATGATTCCGGGGATGACCAGCAGCAGTGACCAGAAAAAGACGAACAGGAAAGAGAGGGCGCTCATAGCCCATATTTTCCCGAAATAGTTGAAACCGACGAACAATCCCTGCGCTTCAATTTTCTTCCTTCTCAGGGCAGCGAGGAAAATGATGGAGAACGACCATGAAATGACAGGCATGACGACGATTCCTGCCAAGACGAGGCTTCCTAGTGCGGAAATGACCATCATCAGGAATGTTACGAGTACTGCTGATCCCCAGGAACCAGAGAGAGCCGTGCGGGCAGAAGCACGGAAATCCTTTGCGTACATCATGTTATCACCTCATGTTTTGGTTTTGTCGGACTACGGAAAATCACCTTCATGATATGACCGGGTACACGGATAGTCAATCCGTGATGTGGAACTCCCGATTTAACGTTCTTCCATGATGCATTCAAAGACATCTCCGATAGGAACATTGAAAACATCGGCAATCCGGAAGGCCATTTCCAATGATGGCGTGTATTTTCCTGCTTCCAACGCTATGATGGTCTGGCGGGAGGCTCTCATATTTTTTGTTTTCTTGTCATATCATTTCCTCCCTTGGTTTTGTATGATGGACGTGTTCATGACCAGAGGGGAGGCGCGTGTATCATGAGGTTGCCAAGGGAATTTTATGACAGGGATGCCTTGTCCGTAGCGCGGGAACTGCTGGGAAAAGTGCTTGTCCATGAGATTGATGGGCAGAAACTTGCCATGAGAATTGTAGAAACCGAAGCGTATGTAGGCAAAGAAGACAAAGCTGCGCATTTTCATGGAGGAAGAAGAACGTCCCGGCTCGAAGTGATATATGGCGCTCCCGGATTTTCCTATGTTTTCCTTGTCTACGGCATGCATCATTGCTTCAATGTCGTTACCAGCGGCAAGGATGATCCTCAAGCTGTCTTGGTCAGAGCTGGTCAGCCCGTATTAGGGCTTGAGGCAATGGCGCAAAGACGATACACCAAGACTTTCGGCGAATTGACCGGCAAACAAATCATTGGACTGACCAATGGGCCGGGTAAACTGTGCCAGGCACTTGACATCGACCGGAGTCTCAATGGAGCTGACCTATGCGGAGAGGGGCTGTATCTTGAAGAAGGAGAGGGCGTGGATTTCCGCATCATCACCACAAAGCGGGTGGGTATTGATTACGCGGAGGAAGCCAAGGATTTTCCTTTGCGTTTCTATAGTGAAGGCAATGCATATGTGTCTGTGAAATGAGCCAAAGGAAAGGATACATGTATTCCTATCATTGCACCTGTTTCCAACCCATTTTAGCTCTCATTGTTCTGTGCGTCCGTTATGAACCCCATCCGATAGTTTGAAGGGAGCAATCCGAAACGCTTGGTGAAAGCCCTCCTGAATGTCTGTGGATTTGCATATCCACAGGAGAACGCAATTTCATTGATGTTTTTTTCTGAATCTGTAAACAGTTTTTCTTTTGCCTGCTTGAGCCTGTACTCCTCAAGATACTGAGAAAAACTTGTATCCATCCTTGTTTTCATAAAATAATATAAATAGTTTTCGCGTTGCTTGAATGCAACGGACATGGTAACCAAGGTAAGGTCTGGATCATGGAAATGTTCATGGATATATGAAGTGATGCTTGAAATCATTTCTTTTTCCCTGTCTGGTTTTGAACGAAAGGCATCACCCGTCAGGGATAGAAAAAATTCTGATACCTCGGAAAATAGGGTAAAGTGTCTGGGTAACGAGGTTATATTCACTTTCTGACAATACATAAGCGCCGTATTGTACAACGCCTTGAAAAGTAGCAGGATTTGATCAGGAGGCAACTTGCGTTGCATGAAATTGGTATCATGGATTTTTTGCAACAGAATCCGGACAGCGTACTCATCCTGTTTCATGCAGTTGGAAATCAGGGCCTGTTCACTCTCCTTATCAAAAAAAGCAGAATCCCCTCGCTCCGTCAAATCTGAATATCTTCTGATTGTATTCCGGAGATTTTCATTGATGATGCTGTGCGCAGTAAGATTGCATTCATGTGGTGCGCCTTGCATGGTACTGACCGTGTGATTAACATGGGAGATGGAGATTGATGTCTCGTATGGAGTGATTTTCTTGAAAGCTAACCAAAAAGCGGTGATATTCTTGTTCAGAAGATTCCTGTTTTCATCCCAGAGAAGGAGCCAGATATTCAATTCCAGATCCATGTAAAGATAGTAGTTCTTGTTGAATATCCGTTCCGCTTCCTTTGCGGCGACTATCCGCGAGAAATCCAGATCATCAAGGCTTGATGCCTCGTAAACGTTGTGCCAGATGATCTTGGCCATAGCAACGACCATGTCGGAACCTATGGGAAATCCTTGCCCTGTTCGTTCCATCATGTCGTTAACTTCTTCAGGAGTTATATTTTTTCCATGAATCAATCGGCGGAAAAACGTCTCGGTCATGAAAGGAATTTTGCCGCCATGCGCCTCATTTTCAGCCTGTTGTTCCGTGATTGACTTGATGGTCTCATACACTTTCTCGTAGGTGACGTTGTTCGGGAATGTCTGCCCATCGCTCAACATTGCTTTCAGCCTGGACCAGTTTTTCTGGTGTGTATACGCTGAAACCAAAATAATGCAACAGCAAATTATCAACGCAATGATAGCGCTTAAGGAAAATATGCCCCATACGGGAATCTGTGTGGCTTGAAGCTCTTTATAGGGCAAAGCAGAGAAAAATCTCAGACGGCTCTCTGCGCTGGAAACAATGGAAATCAGATAACGTACCCCATCATGGCCTATTATGTCATATTGACCATCGGACATGTCCGTATAGTTCCACATGATGTCTCCGTTGCTGATGATGATCGTGTTGTCGCTGTCTGTAATGCAATATCTGCCACGATTGCCTATTTCCAGTCCCGAAAGCAGTTCTTCAAGCAAGTCGGCATTCAGCAGGAACATAAGTTTTCCGGCATTTTCCAAAGGGTTGGAGAGGGGAAAAGATTGAATATAGGGTATTATCCGTTTTTTCTGACCATCTACAGTCGCTATGACAGTGGGATGAAACGAGTCCGTACCGCCTGACCGTAGATATTTTGATTGCCATTGTCCGCTGTTCATGTCTTGGAACTCAATGAGCGCGTACATCCTGTCTATGTCAAATATGGCATTGCGGCTATTCATGAGATATCCGCTGAACCTGGAATAGACATATACTTCTTCGAGCATGGGATTGACTGAACGCGTGGCGGGAAGCTGAGCCTGTGCGTCAATGATTGTCTGGATCTCACTTGAACCCTCGGAAATTTTGCCCTGATAGATGAACCTGGTCATGTTCTTGTTCAAAAGCAACAACTGAGCCAGTTTTTGTGTCTGGACAATGTAGGAATCCACAATGGTTTGGGTCAGTTCCAGGACGGTCATGTTCTTTTCAAGTACATAATTTTGCATTTGCCTGAGAAACCATGACTGGCTGACTATGAGACTGGAAATACAGATTGCAATCACAATGGACAGAGTGATGATTGGTTTTCTTGCCAGCACACCGTTTTTTCTGATATTTACCAACATGAAAACAGTATAGCACAAAAACTTATGATGAACGGAGGTTTCATGATAGAATGTTGCAATGAAGAAAAACATACTCGTGATGGCGGTATCGGTGGTTCTTGTCCTTATCCTGGCTTCCTGTGCTTCCACAGTAATACAGAACAATGTTCCGATAGACATGACTTTCGAGGACATGCTTCAAGGGAAGTGTTTTTATGCGGATGGAAGACCAGCTCTGCTGTCTTCTGATTATTATCTCATCTATTACGCCGCGGACTGGTGTCCGTATTGCAAGGAATATGAGCCTCTGCTGAAGAAGACATATGAGAATCTGATTAGGATGTACGGGAACGTGGAGATTATTTTTGTGGGGCATGAGAGGGATGTTTCCAATGACAACCTGGTTTCCTTCATGGAGCAGGGAGGATATTCATTCCCTTATCTGAAATTTGAATATCGTGAGGAAACTGGTATCATGCATCTGGTCGATGTCCCGAAATTCTACATTCCCGGATTTGTCCTTGTGGACAAGCAGGGCAAAGTACTGGCTTCCTCAAACGGGGAGACGGCGGATGACTATTCCCGCGATTATCCCATACAATATTATACGACTTTGCAGATATGTGATTGCTTCGGGGAAGAATAACAGAGCTTCATCGGCATCTTTTATTTGGGCGTCTGTTCCGACATCTGTTCGGGCATTTCCCGTGAAGCATGAGCCATGACAGGAAGGTCGTGACAGGAAGGTCGTGACAGGAAGGTCGTGACAGGAAGGTCGTGACAGGAAGGTCGTGACAGGAAGGTCGTGACAGGAAGGTCGTGACAGGAAGGTCGTGACAGGAAGGTCGTGACAGGAAGGTCGTGACAGGAAGGTCGTGACAGGAAGTCACATGTCCTCAAGCCATCTTACCGTGTCCCAGATTTGGTTCCCGTCATTCTTCTGCCGTGTTCCTGGAGTGCTTCTTCCGTTGCGGATATGTTCCGTGAGCCGTTCCCTCAATGTCATAAAGACATCCGGGTGGGACATGATCACATTGGTTGTTTCTCCTATGTCCTTGTTCAAGTTATAAAGTTGGAAGGAGGGGAGTGATGAGGTATCATCCACGCCAGGGCGGGGATATGACCATCCTCCTGAACCCGGACACATCTCCAACTTCCATGTACCCATGCGTATGGACAGGGAGCCGTCAATGCTCTGATGGATGAGATCATCCCGTACTTCCGGGTGGTTAGGATTGAGCCAGAGAGGAAGATTGCTGACTGAGTCTTCTCCCATGTCGTCAGGAAGCCGAACGCCAAGCAGATCCGCCATGGTCGCAAGGAAATCGGCAAGACAGACAATGCGATTGCACACTGTCCCGGCCTTTATCCTGTCCGGCCATTGGATGATCAAAGGAACCCTATGGCCTCCTTCGTAGATATCTGCCTTTGTTCCACGAAACACATGACTGGGATTATGTCCCTTCTCCAGAAGTTCCTTGTAGTCTGCCATGGGGGAGCAACCATTGTCCGATGTGTAGACGACAATTGTATTTGAGAGCAGTCCCAAGGCCTTCAGCTTTGAAGTGATTCTCCCCACTACATGATCGCAATGCAAGACGAAATCACCATATTCATTCGTGCCGGATTTACCTTGGAACTCCAATGAGGGAAGTATTGGGGTATGAGGGGCGGGCAGGGGGAAATACAGGAAGAACGGGTCATTTTTTTCCGTGGACTGCTTGTCGAGTACATCAAGGGCCTTGTCAGTCAGGTGGTCAAGGACTTCGCTGTGGACAAAGTCTTTTGCGGTAGGGCCGGGTCGCCAGAATCCTTTTCCGTTTCCTTGGGATATGTGGTCGGGCAGCGCGGTGAATTGATCATTTTCAATATAAACATAAGGAGGCATGTCCAAGGAGGCACTGATGCCATAATAATAATCAAAACCGTTTTCAATCGGAGAGCGGGCAATCTTTCCTGAATAGTCAATGCCGTCACTGGCGGCAAAATCCGGAGCCTCACTGAAACATGAACTCTTGGAAAATTGCATCCCCAGGTGCCATTTTCCAATTGCAAATGTCCGATATCCTTGTTCCCTGAGCATATGTGCTACGGTTTTGCGTCCAGGAGCGATGAGCGGCTCGGAATATCCGCCTATCACGCTGGATTTCAGGAGGGAACGCCAGTTATACCTGCCGGTAAGCAATGAATACCGTGAAGGCGTACAGACAGCCGAGGTAGCATGGGCATCAGTGAAACGCATACCTGAATCACACATTTTGTCGAGATGAGGTGTCAGGAAGGGACATTGTCCGTTGTTCCTGGAAATGTCCCCGTATCCCATGTCATCAGCGAGGATATAAATCACATTAGGTTTTTTCATGGTGGTTCATGATGAATGTCCTGCTTCTGTCAAAAGACATCCACAGGACATTCTCTCAGCATTGTTTATTTATACTGACGGTCATAAGCGGTCTGCATCAGATCCAATACTTTGGAGAGTTGCAGTCTTTCAAGATTCGCAAGGTAATCATTCCAGACTTTGTCATTGTTCACATCAAGAGTACCAACCATGAACTTGACAGCACTCTGGCGGATGAAGTTCGCCAGCTCACGCTTTACCGTCGAGAACTTTTCATTTTCCTCAGCGGTGTATTTGAGGGTCGGTACTTCCAGTTCAGGATGCGCATATGGTTTGTACAGCTTGGCCGTCTCATCATACAAAGTCTTCTCATTATTGGACGGCAGATAGTAGGCTGGATCATCAGCTCCCGGAGCATTGTTGGCAAGGCCGTTCTTCAGGTCGAATGTCATTGCGCCAATAAGGACTTGTATCCACGTATCGTTCTGGGGATCCTTGTCGTTCCATAGCCGCAGCTGTTCCCAAATAGCAGGATTGCCATCCAGTCCGACCTGGTTGGATTTTGCCCAATCCCATGCTTCTCCAATGAAGCCGTTGCGCTGCATCAAGGTTCCTTCCTGGGAATACATGTAATCAAAATAACGGATGATTGCCTCCGCATACTCACTGTCTGCCGAAATGACCAGCTTTCCTATTTCAGGATTCGCCAGGAAGTTAGGAGTTTCCTGCACACCGTTGGGCCCCTTCAAAGGAGCAATGGCCTGGAACTGGCTGAAACGCTCTCCGCCAATTGTCGAGAACTGACCTCTCCAACCGCCGGCCACGAAGCCCATGACAGGTTCCTGTGAGCTTTCCACAAGTTGCGTGAGCTGACTGGAATCCTGGGTGAAGGAGCCGTTATAAATCAATCCTTCCCGGTAAAGCTTGTTGACATATGCAAGACCTTCTCTGTAGGCATCCTTGTTTACTGATGTATCGACTTTCTTGCCGTTCATCATGTATCCGACATTGTCTTCCGCATTCTGGTTGATGTCAGTGGTCAGGTCACTGTAGATGAAAGAGTTGAGGATGAATCTTTCCACCTCGTTGCCCCAGCCTATGATTGAACCAGCAAGAGGTATTTCATCAGGTTTGCCGTTACCATTGGGATCCTGAGCCTTGATTGTTTTCAACACCTGATAGAATTCCTCGGTAGTGGTGGGAACAGGCAGACCCAACGCATCAAGGAAGGGGCGGTAGACATACATCTTGGCCATGTTGGTACAGTGGAAACAGCCTTCCAGACGTGGCAGGGAATAAATGTTCCCATCAATATTGGTCATGTAGCCAAGCCCGCCAGGATACTGGTTGAGAGCAGCCGTCAGATGCGGCATCCATTCCTTGGTATAGTACTTGTTAAGCGGCATGAACAGATGCTCTTGGGCCCCGTAGGTAGCTTCAAGATCATTTTTAATGTTGAAGCCAAGGAAAGCATCAGGATAATCTCCTGACGCAAGGGTCAGGGCAAGCTTCTCCGTAGCCGCCTGTTCAGGAACCATGATGTAATTGACTTTGATTCCTGTCTTTTCTTCCATGTACTTGGAGAATCGATTGGTGTTGTAATCTTCTACACATGGTGGCTGGGCGACCATGATATCCACGGTGATCGGAGTCTTTACAATAGGATACGTCCCATTAGGGGTATATTCGACAGATACCTTCCTGGGTTGTTCCTTGCCTCCTCCGGCGAACAAAACGGTCGGGACGATGCATGCTGTCACCAGCAGTGCGACGATGATTTTCTTCATAGCGTAACCTCCAATATTTTTGCATATTTTTCAATATGGTTTACTCAATATGGTCTGCGCAGTTTTTCAGCCTTTCACTGATCCAATCATGACCCCCTTCACAAAAAACTTCTGGACGAATGGATAGATGATCAACAGGGGAGCGCTTGCGATGACAATCAACGCATACCGAATTGTTTCGGAAAGTCCTTGCGCTCTCGCGGCTGCCGCTACATCGGTCATCATGCTGGGTGTATTCTTGTTGATGATGAGGATATTCCTCAACACTATCTGCAATGGATACAACTTTTGGCTTTGCAGATAGATCAAGGCATCGAAATACTTGTTCCATTGCGAGACGGCATAGAACAGTGCCAATACAGCAATGATGGCCTTGGATAAAGGAAAAACCATCTGGAACAAAAAACGGATATCGGAACATCCATCGATTTGCGCGGCATCATACAGTTCATCGGTGATGTTTTCCTGAAGAAAAGTCCTGGCAATGACGACATTCCAGACCGTTACGGCATTGGGCAAGAGCATCGCCCAGCGGCTGTCATAGATACCCAGATTACGGACGACCAGATAGAGGGGAATGGTTCCTCCCGTGAACAACATGGTGAACATGATCAACTTTGTGACTGTCTTTCTGCCGTAGAACTCTTTCCGTGAAAGAGGATAGGCAAGAAGCATGGTCAATATGACGCTGGTGATTGTTCCGAATGCTACGTAAAACACTGAGTTGAAATATCCGATTCCAATCTGTTTGTTCGTGAACACGGCTTTGTAGGCTGTCAGGTCGAAATTCACAGGAAACAACCATACCTTGTGAGCCATCACGTCATGCGCGTTGCTCAGGGAGCTGGATACAATGTAAATCAGAGGATACGATACGACAAGAAAGCAGAACAAAAGGAATATGTTGTTCACGATGTCAAACATCCTGTCGGCACGCAATTCTTTTTTTCTATATGCAGCATGTTTGTTCCTTACCATAAGCCGCCATCCTTGTCCTTGAGTTTCGCAAGTTTGTTGAAAAGTAAAATCAGACAGATGTTTATGATTGAATTGATGAGATCAATTGCCGTTGAATAGCTGAAATCGCTGTTGATCAGACCCATTTTATAAACATATGTAGACATGATTTCCGAAGTTTCCAAATTCAGCGCGTTCTGCATCAGGAACGCTTTTTCAAATCCAATGCTCATTACGTATCCCATGTTCATGATGAACATGATGATGATGGTAGTCTTGATGCAGGGGATATCGACATGGCGGATCTTCTGCCATTTATTGACACCATCGACCCGTGCGGCTTCATAAAGCTCAGGGTTGATGCCTGTAAGCGCCGCAAGATAAATGATTGCATTGTAGCCTGTGTTCTGCCACAGTGCGGACCATACGTAAATATGCCTGAATTTTTCAGGACTTCCCATGTAATTGATTGTTTCCAATCCCACGAGCCGGCGTATTGTGTTGAATATGCCCAAGGCGGGATCCATGAATTGCATCAATATTGCTACCATGACGACAGTAGATATGAAATATGGCGCATACGTGACCATCTGTACCGACTTCTTCCATCTGGTGGATTTTGTTTCGTTCAGAGCTATCGCCATGATGACGGCAAGAGGGATTGATGCAACCAGCGCGTAGATGCTCAACGAGAAAGTATTCCACATGATTCTCAGTGATGAAGGATTTGAAAAAAACTTCTGGAACTGATATAGACCGACCCACGGACTTCCCCATATCCCCTGTGATACCCGGTATCTTTTGAAGGAGAGAAGTATCCCATACATAGGCACGTATTTGAACATCAGGAAATACAACATCGGTAATGCGACGATCAGATAAAATTGCCAATGTTTCGTCACCTTTTGCATGAATGTTTGTGAATGCCTATTCATTCTCATCAGGTTTTTTTCATTTTTCATACTTCACTGTAGCTATACGACAGAAAAACACGAAAGAGTAACTTTTGGCAAAAAGCGGTCGTTCATCTGGAATACAGGCGTAAAATTCTGAAAACACCGGGAAAAAAATCAAAAACGACGCTTCTATCCTTGCTTTCTGGAGCTATTTCCTGATTTTGCCTCTTTTTTCCCCCTCCGCGGCATATTACGCTTCCACTTAAGAAAACAAGGGAGGCAGGATGAAAAAAGAATGGTATTCGCAACAGAGGCTTGCGGCGATACAGAAATGGAAAGACCTGGCATATGGGATGTTTGTTCATTTCGGATTATATTCCTTGTGCGGCGGCGTATGGGACGGGGAAAATGTTAAGGTTGGCTACAGTGAGCAAATCCTTTCCCATGGGCCTGTTCCGCAGGATTCCTATGAGGCACTTAAACATTCTTTCTCGATAGAAAATTTTGATGCTGATGCAATAGCTTCGCTGGCTGTGGCGGCCGGCATGCGGTATATCGTCCTGACTGCCAAGCATCATGATGGGTTCTGCCTTTTTGATACTGCCACTACTGATTACTCCACCATGCATTCCCCCTGTAGGAAAGATATTGTCGCGGAAATGAGTCGTGCATGTTCTACGCATGGACTTGGTTTCGGGCTCTATTATTCCTGGATTGACTGGCATTTCCCCTATGCTTTGCCGATTAGCCCTCACAATTCTGATGCAATTCCGCTGGAGCATATGGATTACACCATGGCGCAGCTTACGGAACTGCTTACTGGTTATGGTGAGATTTGCGAGCTATGGATGGACATGGGAGCCCCGACGCGCGATCAATCACGGCACGTGGCGGATTTGGCTCACTCCTTGCAGCCGAATATCATGGTGAATGGGCGTGTTTGGAATGATTGCGGGGATTTCCTGACCATGGGCGACAATCAGTTTCCTGAGCATGAGCTGCAAATGCCATGGCAGACACCTGCGACCATTTACCATGAAACGTGGGGTTATCGGAGCTGGCAGGAAAGAAAAGATGCGCAAGGGAAGGTTTTCCAATTGTCTTCCGCTTTGTTTTCCGTTCTGGACGGAGGAGGAAACTATCTTTTGAACATAGGCCCCACGGGCGATGGTTCCATAGTGCCGTTTGAGCGTGAGGTTCTGGAAGGTATTGGAAGGGAAGTCCGTAAAAGAGGCTTATCCCGGAATCCGCAAGGTACAGTCATAGCGGAACGGATCGAAAAAAACGAGACAGTCCATGAACTGGGAGGCGCCACGAAGCAATACAGGTACACGGGAGGCGATTATTATTCGTTTCATCCTATCGTTACAGCTTTGTCATGGAAAATTGAACTGGAACGGGACGCTGTGTATGAGGTTGCGTACCGCTTGTCTGCTCATCTTGAGAAAGAAATGAAACTATGCCTTGATTGGGAACATGATGGCGGAGCCTCCGATGATGATTCAGATGGCACGTTCATTTTTACTTTGAAGCGAGGTCATCAGGAGTCCATTATTTTCACGAATATGGTTATGCGTGCAGGAATCACTACGCTGACGCTCCATACTGTTGGCAGTCCAATAAAACGTCCTGAGCTGGAAGGTGAAGATATAATCTTGCTTTTGAGAAAACAGAGGAAGGAATGAACATGTCTGAAAAAGCTCCCAATATCCTTTTCATTGTGACAGATGATCAGCGGTACGACACAATCAACGCTTTGGGCAATGAGGAAATCATTACACCGAATTTCGACCGCCTGGTTTCGGAAGGAACCAGTTTTCTCAATGCGTATATTCCGTGTGGATTGACCGGTGCTGTCTGTATGCCTTCCCGTGCCATGATCCATACAGGAAAAGGCTTGTATGGGCTTCAGGGCAATGGAGAGGATATTCCTTGTCAGGATACTTTGCTTGGAGAGCATTTGATCAGGCATGGCTATCATGCTTTTGGCACTGGGAAATGGCACAATGGCCCGTCTTCATACACCCGTAGCTTCACGGAAGGTGACAATGCATTCTTTTCAGGCATGTGGGATCACTGGAATGTCCCTGTCTGCAAACATGATCCTACGGGAGAATATGACAACGTAATCAACTTTGTGATGGATTTCTATAATGCCAAGGACGTGACGAAAATCTACTGTGATTCATTCAATCCGGGGATTCATTCTTCAAATCTTCTTGCTGATACGACCATCCAGTTTTTGGAAAACTATGAAGGTACAGCTCCTTTTTTCTGTTATACCGCGTTCCTTGCTCCTCATGATCCCCGTACTATGCCACAGGAATTCCATAATATGTATGATGGTCGGAAAGTATCCGTCCCAGCGAATTTCTTGCCTGAGTATCCTGTCTCATACGGAGATGGGCGTATCCGGGATGAAATGCTGGCTCCATACCCCAGAACCCCGGAGCGCATCATTGCCGAGCTGACCGACTATTATGCCATGATTACACATGTGGATCATGAAATAGGCAGGATTCTCGATGTCCTGAGAAAGAAAGGATTGTATGAAGATACACTGATCATCTTTTGCAGTGACAATGGCCTGGGACTGGGAAGTCACGCGTTCATGGGAAAACAGAATCATTTTGAACATTCCATCAAAGTTCCCCTTATCTTTGCAGGTTCAGGGATTCCCCGTGGCCGAACTGTCACCGCGAATGTTTATCTGCACGATATTTATCCGACATTATGTGAGTTGCTTGGCTTGGATATCCCGGCATCTGTGGAAGGACGAAGTTTCCTGAAATGTTTTTCCACGAATGTCCAGCACAGGGAAGAACTGTATTATTCTTACGGTTCGACAATCCGTTCCATCCGTAGCGGAGATTATAAGTTGATGGAATACATTGGATTGAACGGGGAGCGTTCAAGTCTGCTGTACGATATTGCCCATGATTCCATGGAACTTCATGATCTTTTTGCTCCTGATGAGCCGCTAGTTGCTGAACTGCGTACCAGACTACTGGTGGTGAGGGAGCAGGAGGGTGATGTCAACCGTCCGGAATCAAGAATGTTCTGGGAGAGATATTGATGATTCGCTATATAAGGGGAACCGGATATAAAAAAAGCAACTAATTACTTATATAGTAACTAGTTGCTAAATGGGCGATGCCAGGATTGAACTGGCGACTTCCACCATGTCAAGGTGGCACTCTCCCGCTGAGTTAACCGCCCGTAAACCATATACCCGCATCACGCAGGCGAAAATTACCTTACGATATAATTCCAATTCTGTCTAGTAGAAATACAAAACAAGACGAAACAAGACGTGAAACAAGACGCAAGACAAACCTCATCCGCCATTAGTTGTCGTCATCAGTTCAGTGTAGTATGATGGACTTCGTATCTCATTGCCTCAAGCAGGAAAGACATTGGTCAATCTCCGGTAACAAAGGCTTTGGAAAAAAAAGGAAAATTGAGAACAACATGAGTGACAAGAAAGAAACAAACCGCTGGCTCAAGAAAGGTATTTTCATCATAGGATTGCTGTTCATCTGTGCATCCGGCCTCATGGCCGCTTCACGGAGCATTACGTGGAAGTGGACAGCGACAGAACCACGCGTCTCTCATTTCCGTTACCAGCTCGACGGGGAAGATGAGGGGAAATGGACGGTCATTGATGCCGCCCCAGAGATGTCCTATACCCTTGAAGACGCGCAGGAAGGACGGGATTATATCCTCTACATCCAACAGTCATATAATGGTCATCGATGGAGTGCATCCCAGCTGAATCCAGTTTCACTGGCAGGGGTAGAAGACGTTGCAGCCAGCATTACCTCTGCCGCGTCTGACATAGAAACAGCTCCGGCACAAGACGTGGATACGACTGCATCTGCATCAGTTTTTGCGGATAGCGAGCATGAAGAAGCAGCTCCGGCACAAGAGGTGGATACGGCTGCATCTGCATCAGTTTTTGCGGATAGTGAACATGAAGAAGCAGCTCCGGCGCAAGTCGTGGATACGGCTGCATCTGCATCAGTCTTTGCAGATAGTGAGCATGAAGAAACAGCTCTGGCTCAAGACGTGGATACGGCTGCATCTGCATCAGTCTTTGCAGATGGCGAACATGAAGAAACAGCTCCGCAACGTGCCGAAGAACAGCAAGGAGCAATAGACTTCATACTTGAAATTGGGGAAACCTCCCCGCAGACAGAACCGCAGAGTGTGGTAAAAGACACGGAAGAACCTGCTGACGAGTCCCATGATGAAACGGAAGATTTGCCACAAGCGGCACAAGAAGTCGTCCTGGTGACGGAAGAAGCCGATGAAACTGTCCCTGACTACTCTGATGTTCCGCTGACGCCTGCTGATGAGCTTTCCGATGGGGAACAAAGCGGGCAATACGTGGATTCAGAAGAAACACTTGCGATACTTCCGGTTGACGCAGAAGCTTCTGTTGCTTCCGAACAAGAAGCTCCAGCAGAAGAAACCCTTGCAACGGACTTCCCGGTTCCTGACACGACAGATGAAGACGCTGTGACCGTAGGAAGTACGGAAAGTGAAGATATCAGTGATGAGTTCTTTGCCAAAGATGTCGAAGATAGTGCAACTTTAGAAACAGCTTTGGACTCCCAGGAGCTTACAACGGTATCCACTGATGAGAGTGTAACGGCTACCATGGAAGAAGAACCTCCTGCTGACCTGCCTGCTGACATATCCGTCAATGTTCCGTCTGATACCTCTGATGTGTCTTCCGGCACGCCTGTCGTTCCCCAGAAGACAGAAAGTAAGACAAGAGCCTCGGTATCCCTGCGTTTTTCCGGGGGTCTTCAGTTCTCTGTCAGAGATAACGATGATGTCAAAGATAACAAAGGTCAGGCACTTTTCACGCTGTATGAGAAGACCGTACCGGAATTCACATTAGGGCTTGTTTTCGACAATATCATGCCACTAAGTAATTCGGTGGGAATTGGCATTGGGATGTATGGAGCCTATCAACCATATGTCCTCCCAAGCACCACCGGCAACGAAATCCTGCATGTGCTTGGGATAGGCGTGATGTCGAGGCTTCGCTTTGACATAGGTGCTGTCTCCTTATATATCAACGGAAGCATGGACACACTCTCCATCCCTTTGAGAAAGGAACAGAACCAGAAGTACTCCGGAGTCTTTTTCTCGTTCTTCTCTCCTGTATGGAGCGTCGGCGCGGGAGTTGCGGTTGAAGTCCAGAAGAATGTATCCGTGGGACTTGAAGGAACGTGGGTCTACCATCAGAATGACTATCGTAACTATGCCGGGGCGCGGCTTTTTGTCGAGTCACGCCTTTAGGATGTCCTGTTCGGCTGGTATCAGATAACAGCGGAGAAAGAAAATATGAAAAAAGGAGTGAGGGTTCTGCTTGCACTATGCGGCGTACTTCTGGCGGGCATCGGGGCAATGGGTATTTTTATTCCGGTGCTGCCGACCACTCCTTTCATCCTGCTTGCATCTGTCTGCTTCTCATCTTCATCCCCTCGCATCCATGCCTGGCTGCTGAGGAATCGGTTTTTCGGACCCTATATAGAAAGATACAAGGGTGGGGAACCGGTGAGTCGGAGCATCACGGTGAAAGCTACTATCTTCGTATGGTCAGGACTTGCCATCTCCGCCATTCTCATAAGAAAACCGTGGGCTGCCTTCCTGTTCATGGGCATCGGAATCGGGGTAAGCATACACTTGGACGCGCTGTCCCGCAGTCCACGTAAAAAGAAAACCGGCTCAGCAGAACCGGCATCCTCCGTCACACCTGAAGATTATGACAATGACAAACAAGCGTGAAATGGGTTTGGATAATTTCACGTAAGAACGTTTTTACATCCATATTTTAGTTACTGGTAATCGACGGCGGGGCGCCAACTTCACCGGCAGATTCTTCTTGGGGTTTTGTTCCTGTGTCGGAGGGGCTTTCCTGTTCCGCACGGAGAAATGCTTCCCACGTGCTGTCCTTGTCCAGATTCCGCACTGAAGGAGGGATGACGAACAGCAATGTAATCAAGGTGACGCTTATCCCGGACAGCAGGAAGAAGACATTAACCCCCAATATCTCAGCGAACAGACCGGAAAGAATCAAGCCGAAGGGAGCTGACAGGGAAAAAGTCGTGGTTGACAGACTCATGATGCGTCCAAGGTATTGAGATGGAATACGTTCTTGAAGAAGGGCTGTGAAGGGACCATTGTAGAATGGTGTCATGAAACCCAGCAGCCCAGTCAGGATTGCGAATGCCACGAAACCGGCTGGAGAGAGAAGCCCGCAGGACAGAAGAAACGCGCCGGAGAGCAGGTTTGCAGCGCCCATCGAGACAATGCGATTTTTCGTTCCTCCCCAGATTCCCAGTACCAGACCTCCAAGCAACATGCCGACGGAGAAAGCAATCTCGACAATGCCCGCTTCAATGGTTGTCTTACCCAGGTAGGACATTGTCATGAGGGGGAATATGGCTGCGACAGGGAGGAATACTACACCAAAAAGGAAACTTCCGAGGAAGATGAGTCCCAAGCCTTTGAAACGATGCACAAGGGCAATCCCATCAATCATTTCACGGAAAAGTTGGGCGGGAGAAGCATTCAACGGAGTCTCGTTCTCTATTTTTTTCCTTTTGGGGATGCGGGCAATGATGACTGTCAGCGTGCCGCAAACAGCACCAGCTACATCCAGCAAGATAATCCATTCAAGCGGCCACACGGAGAACAAGGCAGCGGCAAGGGCCGGGCCGGCAATCAGGGAGACGGACAGGACAGCCTGTGCGTACCCTGCGCTTTTCGTCAGCATATGGGGAGGGACGACCTCTGCTACAATGACTTGAAGGGTCGGCTCGTGGAAAGCCGTTCCCAATGAACGGAAGAAAGCAGCAATGAGAATCAGCGGGATAGGGATGGAACCGATGCGACCGACGACGAACACCAGGGAAAGACTTGTCAGGGCAACGAAAACATCAGCACAAATCATGATGAGCTTGCGTTCGGTACGGTCAATGACACTTCCCGCCAATGGTCCGAACAGGATGCGTGGCAGGAAACTCATGAAAGTGGTCAATGAGAGCATAGCCGCCGACTGTGTTTCTTTTGTCACATACCAGATGATTGCATAGCCTAGCACCGAGCTGGTGATGATGGATATGGCCTGCCCAGTGTAGATGGTGATAAAAGTTTTCTGCCATGAATGTTGCATGGTGATATGTCCTCCGACCTCTTCTTTCCCTGATAGATGGCGTAAGAAATTAAGTATGTCATGCATCTGTCTTTTTTGTCCATATGGACTAGACCTGACAGGGTTCAGACGTAACAGCGACAGACACAACCGGAAGATAGAAGGAAAGTAAAACGGGAAAATCGGAGAACTGTAAAAAGATTTTCATATGTACCTTTCGCACAAAAAGGAGTATATTGGACATGATACCACCCTACGGGGGGTGTGGTACGAAGGAGCCCACTATGTTCGGTTTTGGAAAAAAAACAGTTGAAACGTCATTACATACAAGCGGCATGAGCTGCAACCATTGTGAAATGCGTGTCATGAATGCCCTGAAAGCAATCAAAGGAGTCAAGGACGTACAGGCACGCGCTGCCACTGGCATAGTGACCATTCGGCATGAAGATGGCGTCAGCCTTGACGCTCTGAAAGATGCCGTCACGGAAGCGGGGTACACGGTTACGAACTAAAAACTGAGTTTGAAGACAGAGCCTAAAGGCGTCAGGCCAAAGGATAGTCACCATGAAGAAGGAAGTCGTCGGCATTGGCGGCATGACATGTGCCGCATGTAGTGCCGCTGTGGAAAAAGCATTGAAAAAACTGCCGGGGATGATGGCCGCCCACGTCAATCTTGCCACAGAAAAAGCTATACTGGAATACGATGAATCCCTCGTCGATACGGCCAAGGTACGCAAAGCGGTCGAACATGCCGGATATTCCTTGATTGGTGTAAGCGTGGAGGAAGAAGAAGCCGAGAAGCTGCGGAAGGAAAAAGCTTACCGTGGGCAGCGTCTCCGTTTGATTCTGGCCGTTGCATTCACCGTCCCGCTGCTGTACATTGCCATGGCTCCCATGCTCGGATTGCCGGTGCCGTCCGCCATCACCATTCACCATGCGCCACTGACCAATGCCATTGTCCAGTTTGCCCTTTGCCTGCCGGTCATGTTCTTCGGGTATACCTTCTTCACCAAGGGTTTTGCAAATCTGTTCCGCCTCAACCCGAACATGGATTCCTTGGTGGCAGTCGGCACATCTGCCAGTTTTCTTTTCAGTGTCTGGAACCTCCTGTTGATTCCACAGGGAGGACATCTGATGGTTCATGAGGGATTGTATTTTGAAGGCACCGCCACAATCATCACGTTGGTGATGTTCGGAAAGTTCCTTGAAATCCGTTCCAAAGGACGCACGGGTGAAGCTGTCAAGGCACTCTTGTCACTTACGCCGCCTACCGCTACGGTGGTGCGTAATGGTATCTACTATGTAATTTCTGTTGATGAAGTGAATGTCGGGGACATCATCTTAGTGAAACCAGGGGAAAGACTTCCGGTCGATGGTGTGGTGACGGACGGGGTTTCCTCGATTGATGAGAGTATGCTGACAGGGGAAAGCCTTCCGGTTGAGAAAGCGGTGGGAAGCCTTGTCTATGGAGTAACAATTAATGGGACGGGAGCTCTGCATTACCGTGCGACAAAGGTCGGAGCCGATACTGCCCTCAGCCAGATTGTTCGCATGGTTCGTGACGCTCAGGGTTCCAGGGCACCCATAGCCCGGTTGGCTGATACAGTGTCAGGATATTTCGTCCCCGTCGTCATGGGCATTGCCCTCATTACGTTCCTGCTCTGGCTGGCGACCGGCCATGAGCTTTCCTTTGCCTTGACCACGGCTGTCTCAATTCTTGTCATTGCCTGTCCCTGCGCTCTCGGACTGGCGACTCCCATTGCAATCATGGTGGGGACGGGGAAAGGCGCGACCTATGGCATCCTTTTCCGACAGGCGGCTGCCCTTGAGATGTTGCGCAAGGTAGACACCATTGTCTTTGACAAGACTGGTACACTCACACGGGGCAAGCCACAGGTCACTGATGTGTTGGTTCTGGACGAAAAAAAGTATTCCTCCAACAGGGTGCTTGCTCTGGGAGCAGCCGCCGAGCTTCGCAGTGAACATCCCTTGGCTCTGGCCATCCTTGAGAAGGCGGAGGAAAATAAACTTACGCTGCCTGATGTCGCATCCTTTGAGGCAATCCCTGGGAAGGGCATCGTGGCTTCCGTTGACTCCCTTTCTCTCCGCTTGGGCAATGCTCGTTTCATGGAGGAGACTGGTGATTTCCCAGATGAGATACGTGAAAAAGGGGATGCGTTTTCCCGTGACGGCAAGACTCCCCTGTATGTTGCCGATGAAAAGACAGTACTAGGTATCATCGCTGTGGCGGATATGTTAAAGGATGAGAGCGTGGGAGTTGTCCATGACTTGAAGAAAGCGGGAATCCACACAGTGATGCTTACGGGTGACAATGAGACGACTGCCAAGGCTGTCGCGGCTCAGGTAGGCGTTGATGAGGTCATAGCCGGGGTCCTGCCATCACGCAAGGCAGAGGAAATCACGCGTCTAATGGCTTTTGAGCGACCTGTGACCCGCAAAGGCGAGGGCAAGGCAGTGGCGACCCATACCGTTGCAATGGTTGGAGACGGTATCAACGATGCTCCCGCACTTGCCAAGGCTCATGTAGGCATTGCCATTGGCACTGGTACGGATGTTGCCATAGAGAGCGCGGATGTAGTGCTGGTACGCAGCGACATGCGTGATGTGCTGACGGCGGTCCGGCTCAGTCATGCAACCATGCGGAACATCAAGGAAAACCTTTTCTGGGCGTTCTTCTACAATATCCTTGGTATACCAGTCGCCGCCGGTCTGCTCACGCTTTTCGGGGGGCCGCTGCTTAATCCCATGCTTGCTGCTCTGGCCATGAGTCTTTCATCTGTATCCGTAGTGACAAACGCCCTGCGGTTGAACCGCTTCAAGCCCGCAAAGGGAAGCAAGGCATTTGCTACGGTGAAGTAAGTCATGAAGTAAAATGCTTTTCCGACTTTTTTTCCCCTGGTGCCTTTTCCCGCAGATGCGCGTCAGTAGGGAAGTGCGTGGAGATGTAGTCATCCATGGCATCAGCTACACGGCGTGACACTTTGACAGCCTCTACGACAGTCCGTGCGCCTGTTACAACGTCTCCTGACGCAAATATGCCATCGTGAGTGGTTCTACCGGAATCATCCACATTGACCAAGCCTTTGTCAGATACCTCTATGCCGGGGGTACTGTCCACGATCACTGAACGGGGGCCTTGCCCAATTGATACAATCACGCTGTCAGCGGAGAAAAGGCGTTGGCTTCCTTCAACTGTCCTGACAATAGGACGGCCTCCTTCTTGATCCTCGACAATGGTATCGGCGACTATGACGCCTCCATCAACAAAGGCTATCGGCTCAGTATTGAAAAGGAACGTGGCTCCGTCAATCTTTGCGTAGGAGACTTCAACTTCACGGGCGGACACGTCCTGTTCCCTCTTTGCGTACAGGACGTAGACATTCTGGCTGCCATGGCGCAGGGCTGTGCGCGCGGCATCCATGGCTACATCACCCGCTCCGATTACCGCTACGGTATTGCCCAGTCTATAGACTTCAGGATTGCGCAGGTAATCAATGGCAAAATGGACATGTCCCAACGTTTCTCCTGGCAGGTTGAGCTTGCGGGGTTTCCAGACACCAGTTCCCATGAATACCGCCCGGTATGCATCCCGAAAGAGGTCTTCTATCGTCAAGTTAGTGCCAATGCTGGTGTTCGGCCTGATTGTGACGCCGCTGGCGCGGAGCATGTCGCTCATCCTGTCCAATATGGGCTTGGGCAAACGGAAGTCAGGGATGCCGTAGCGCAAGACTCCGCCGATTTTGTCATAACGTTCAAAAATGGTAACGTCATAGCCGCGTGACGAGAGGTCAAAGGCAATGGTGATGCCTGCCGGTCCGCTGCCGATGATTGCGACTTTCCCTTTGTCCTTGCGGGAAGGGAGTGGGTCGAACAGGTCGATATAGTAGCCGCTGATGTAACGCTCAATCTCACTGAAAAGGATGGGTGAGCCTTTTTTTCCTAAGACACAATGCCCTTCGCACTGGTTTTCCTGGGGACAAACATGAGCACAGACAATGGAGAGGGGATTGTTTCCGAACAGTAACTTTCCGGCCGCTTGTATCTTATTTTCCTTGAGCAGGCTGATGGCTTCGGGGATAGGAGTGTTCACCGGGCACCCTTGGCGGCATAAAGGCTTCTTGCATTGCAAGCATCTGTTCGCTTCATCAATGACGTGGAGACTCATAGGTGTTCCTCTTGTTTATTTTCTGTATATTAAAATAATATTCTTTTACGGACATTATAGTCTGAATATGGAAACAAAACAAGATAGATATTGAAGGCATTTTTTTGATGTATATGCCACTTTCACACGTATACCTTATAATATATGCCCTTGTTCTGTGTAGGAAAAGAGTACCGATAGAAAGAAAACATGAAAAGAAAAACATGGGCATCGAGTTGAATTTCATCGACTTTTTTTCTATCTTCTTTTCAAGAGGTCATCATGCCAAGACTTTTGTTTGCCAGTGATATCCATGGTTCCGCATCCGCCATGAGGCGGTTGGTTGAAGCGTACAGGGTGGAAAAGGCTTCCCGCTTGATACTTCTGGGAGACTTGCTCTACCACGGCCCCCGCAACGACCTGCCTGATGAATACGCCCCCAAACAGGTGATTGAGATGCTCAATGAGCTGAAAGATGATATTTTGGTGGCGCTCAGGGGCAACTGTGATGCAGAGGTAGATCAGATGGTGCTCAATTTCCCCATGATGGCTGATTACGCGCCTCTTTTTCTTGATGATCTGGGGGGTAGGGTGGTGTATCTCACCCATGGACATGTATATGGGGCAGACAACCTTCCGCCTTTGAAGCCGGGTGATGTCCTGATGCAGGGTCATACACATGTTCCTTTCATGGGAAAAAGGAATGGCACGATGGTCTTGAACCCCGGCAGCGTGGCTCTGCCGAAAGGCGGGAGCGTTCCTTCTTACATGACATATGAAAATGAAGTCTTTACATTGAAGGCGCTGGATGGTAAAATACAAGAAGAATTGAACTTACGAGGTTTTTGACATTTTTGTGTAAAATGACAATAAAAAGTATGAACGGGTTCCGTAACCTACACCAAATGTTCATATTCTATTAATTTTGTCTCTATATGTAGGTTGTGTGGAGAGAACTTCACACGGTATATATAAAACCTATATTCGCCACATGAAAATCCATCGTTCTGATATATTTTCTCCATTCTGTGAACATATGTCGCTGGCATACTTTTATATGCTAATAAAAAAACTCACGCACAATGGAGAGACAAGCATGAAAAAGTTTATTTCACTTCTCTTGGTTCTTGCACTGGTTTCTGGCGCGGTGTTCGCTGGATTCAGTGGCAATGCGAAAGTCGAGCTCGGATATGATCTTGAGACCACCGCGTATGGTTTAAAGAATTCAAAAGCGTTCTCTGTAGATGTCAATTTCCTTGAACAACTGGTTGGTGAAGCCAAGGGTGAAGGTGACATCTATGCCGAAATCAAGGCCACTTTGAAGTTCAACCTGAATAATGGTGATGAAGCGGGTATTGATACAAATGGTCACAAATCAATCGAAGGTATTGCCGCACTGACGAGCTGGTCTGCCAAGATCATCGGTGATGGCTGGTATGTTGGAATCCTTGAGGCTCCCCGTGCTGCTAACTTCGCCACGTCCGCTATCGACTCCAAGGATTTCCCGCAGTCAACAAATGATTCTGGCTATGACCGGGATGACAAGACTTACTATGCGGACGTTCGGCCTCGCGACTACTTTGATCGCATTTCTTCGCCGAATGCCGGTATTGAAATTGGCGTAGCTGGCGCAAAGATTGGTCTGGGTCTTATTGGTCAGACTTCTTCTGAAATGATTAATCTCTTTGGTTCTGTTGTTTCTCCTGAGTTTGAAGTTGCTGATGGCATCAAGCTCACCGCTGGCGCATCTGGTAGTTACAATGCTCAAAAATCGGGTACTCAATTTGAGAAGACTGGCGCGTCTTTCTCCCTTAAGGGTGCATATGCTGTTGATGATATCAAGGCTTCTGTCGCGGCTGACCTTGTATACTTCAATAACAAGGGCGTGACTGCTGATGATGACAAGATCAACGCTGACGTTGCTTTGAACGTCCAGGTCGCTCCTGTCGCTCTTGATGTGTACTATGCAACTGAGCTAAGTTACAAAGAAGCTGATTCTACTTTTATTCCCACTGTTGACAACCTGCTTTCCGCAAAGGCTGTCGCTGACCTGAACGGCTTTGACGTTCCTGTGAAGGTGACTGTGACCGGTAAGGATCTTATCAACAGCCAGGATCTGAGCCTTGCTGCTGCTATCTCCCTCGGCGACGGTTTGACTGTTACCCCGAAGGGTGGTTATGTCCTCAAGTCCAAGGTTTGGAACGTTGGTGCGGATGTTGAATACAAGACTGACGCTTACACCGCTAAGCTCGGAACCAAGTATTCTGCCACTGCTGGAACTGATAATACTTCCAGACTGCAACTGACTGCTTCCGTCGAGTCTTCTGCTATCATCAACGGCGCGACTTTGGCACTTGCCTATACTGACGCTGACCGTTCTCAGAACCTGTTTAATGGAAATGCTACGGCTAAGGATCTTGGAAGTATCGTTGC
Organism: Parasphaerochaeta coccoides DSM 17374; assembly: GCF_000208385.1. Lineage (GTDB taxonomy): Bacteria > Spirochaetota > Spirochaetia > Sphaerochaetales > Sphaerochaetaceae > Parasphaerochaeta > Parasphaerochaeta coccoides. The sequence continues at coordinate 435,057 of NC_015436.1, forward strand.
TTCCGCAAAGATTGCTTTCTAAGTTAAAGACTTTACACCAAGTTATGAATGGCGGACTGTTTCGGCAGTCCGCTTTTTCATATCCCCAGGTTTTCTTTTTTCAACCTTGTGATGAGATTTACATTTCATATATGAATACGGTATATTCATGCAATCGGTCGCGCTTGTTGACTGCGAAGAAAGAGCTTATGTTGAAAGCGGCCCGCAAAAGGAGTAACCCACATCATGCATGAATATGTCTCCCGGATTCTGGAAGGGGTCATTCGCCGCGACCCTGAGCAGAAAGAATTTCATCAGGCTGTTACAGAATTTTTGAAGTCAGTGGATTCCATCATTGACCAACTTCCCCGTCTACGTTTTGAGAAGATTCTTGAACGCATGGTAGAGCCGGAACGCATTGTTCAGTTCCGTGTGCCATGGGTGGATGACAGCGGTTCTCTGCAAATCAACCGTGGATACCGTATCCAGATGAGTAGTGCGCTTGGCCCTTACAAGGGAGGTTTGCGTTTCCATGCTTCGGTCAATCTGTCCGTCTTGAAGTTCCTGGCTTTCGAGCAAGTCTACAAGAACAGCCTGACCGGTCTGTTGCTTGGAGGCGGCAAGGGGGGAAGTGATTTTTCCCCTCGTGGCAAGAGTGACCGAGAAGTCATGGCTTTCTGCCAGAGTTTCATGACCGAGCTTACCCGCCATATAGGTCCTGACACCGATGTCCCTGCTGGTGACATTGGCGTAGGAGCGCGTGAAATCGGCTACATGTTCGGTCAGTACAAACGTCTGGCAAATGAGTTTACCGGCGTATTCACCGGAAAATCCCCGGTATGGGGAGGTTCCTTCATACGTCCCGAAGCCACAGGCTATGGCTTGGTCTACTTTGCTGAACAAGCCCTGATGGACGCTGGTCTTTCCCTTTCTGGTTCGACGTCCCTGGTTTCAGGGAGCGGGAATGTCGCTCAGTATACCATTGAAAAACTTTTGGAAAGGGGAAGCAAACCCCTTACCATCAGCGATTCCGAGGGTATCATCTATGATCCGGAAGGTATCGATAACAAAAAACTTGCATATATCAAGACCCTCAAGAACGTGAAACGGGGCAGGGTAAAAGAATACGCCGACACTTATCGTAATTCTGTTTTCACTCCTCGTTCAGCTTATGGTGAAGGCAATCCTTTGTGGAATTATCCTGCGGATTACGCTTTTCCCTGTGCTACCCAGAATGAAATCAACGAAGTGGATGCTCGCAATCTGGTGGCCAATAACATAAAAGCTGTGATGGAAGGGGCAAATATGCCGACCAATCTGGAAGCGCAGCATATTCTGACCGGTTCAGGAGTCATCTTCGGACCCGGCAAGGCCGCAAACGCAGGAGGAGTGGCTGTCAGCGGACTGGAAATGGCACAGAACAGTTCGCGGTTGCAGTGGACACCCCAAGAAGTTGACGCCCGTCTTGTTAGCATCATGAAAAATATCTATAAGACCGTAGATCAGGCCGCAACGACCTATGCCAAGAAAGGAGATTTGGTTGCCGGAGCCAATATCGCTGGTATGCTCCGTGTCTCGGACGCCATGCTTGCGCAAGGCTACGTTTGATTGACAGCGTAGCGGACAATACGAGTATTGCCGACAGGTAAGCGGAAAAACCGCAGTTCTGATACTATGTCTGTATCGAATCATGGAGCCGGGAGGGAATGAAGTTTCCCCTCCGGCTTTTTCTTATGAAAAATATATGAAGTGGAGCAGCTTTCTGTGGCGGACATGCGTTGTACTTGGTATTCTTACTTTATACGGAGGACATAGCATGAAAGATACCCGTAAAGGCATAATCTCATGGGCACTCTACGACTGGGGGAACAGCGCATTCGCTACGACTGTGATGGCCGGATTCTTTCCCATCTTCTTTAGCGCGTACTGGAGCGGAGGAGCTGACTCCGTGACCACCACCTTCTATCTGGGACTGGCGAACAGCATAGCCTCTCTTGTCATTGCTTTGCTCGCTCCTGTACTTGGGGCAATAGCCGACCATGGCAGCTACCGCAAGAGACTGCTTGTCTTCTTTGCCTTCCTGGGCGCAGTCATGACGGCAGGGCTCTGGTTCGTCCGTTCAGGACAATGGGTCTTGGCCATCTGCTTTTACATTGCCGCGACGATAGGTTTTTCCGGTGGCAATACCTTCTACGACTCCCTGCTGCCATCCGTTGCGTCGGAAAAGAAAATAGATTATGTCTCTGGTTTGGGCTACAGCCTGGGATATATCGGCGGCGGGCTTCTTTTCCTGCTCAACGTACTGATGTACCTGATGCCGGAAACCTTTGGTCTTCCAGGCGATGATGGAGGAGCGACCGCTATTCGTGTTTCCTTCTTCATGGTGGCTATCTGGTGGGCAGTCTTCACCATCCCCCTGATGCTTTTTGTCAAAGAACCTGAACGGAAAGAGGGTGGCTTAGGCATGGGAGAGAGCATACGTACAGGATTGAAGGAACTGGCGGTCACGTTCCGTGAAATCAAGACTTTGAAAACGGTCGGCATTTTCCTGCTGGCGTACTGGTGCTACATCGATGGCGTGGATACCATCATCCGCATGGCCGTCGATTACGGCACGGCTCTGGGCTTCCCGGCGTCATCTCTGATTGTTGCCCTGCTGATTACGCAGTTCGTTGCATTTCCTGCTGCGCTGGCATACAGTTGGTTCGGCAAACTCATTGGCATACGTCGTGCCCTGTTGGTCGCAATCGGTGCCTATGGCGTCATTTCTGTCATGGGTTTCTTCATGATGAAGGAGATTCATTTCTATATCCTGGCCTGTCTGATTGGTTTGTTCCAGGGAGGTATACAGGCTTTGAGCCGAAGCTATTATACCCGTTTGATTCCGTCATCTCGTTCAGCGCAATTTTTTGGATTCTTTAACATGCTCGGTAAATTCGCCGCTATCGTCGGTCCTCTGCTCATGAGCTTGACGACGGTCATTACGGGAGACAACCGTTACGGAATCCTTTCTCTTGTAATTCTCTTTGTCATTGGTGGTGTGATGCTGACGAAAGTTGATGAGGAAGAAGGACGCAAGAGCGTCGCCATTTTTGAATCGAGGCATGAGAGGCACATGAAGGGAGAGAAATAAAAGCAGAGGGGATGCTTAAGGAAATTTTTCCGGGAAGACAAGTCAGAAAAACATTGTTTTACATGGTCTTGGCATGAGGTGGCTTGTCTTCTCCGGAGTGCGTGGGTTTTCTCTTTATCCTGTTGACTCATCCGTCTAAGTGATTCTTTCTCTTCTGTTACCTTATCTTCCCACAACTTTCCGCGTTGAGCCTACAAAAAAAGCAACTAATTACTTATATAGTAACTAGTTGCTAAATGGGCGCGATTGGGTTTGAACCAACGACTTCTACCGTGTGAAGGTAGCACTCTCCCGCTGAGTTACGCGCCCGTTATATGCTCCCAGCAAAAAGCAAGATACACGAGAAAGAAGGTCTTGTCAAATAGGAGACAGCCCAAGAAGAAGACTCAAGAAGAAATGCTCAAAGCCGAAATCATGTACCCGATATCATGTCACCTTGGACATCTATTCCCATATCCGGATGAAACACGATTGACGCCAGGGATATATCCATGTATGGGAGGGCTGGAATATGCCAGGAAGCATCATCCATGTACATGTCCATGCGGGAATCCTTCTGCTGTGTCTTGTCGGTTTGTGTTTTGTCCCGATATCCCTTTATTCTGGGTCTTCCACCACTGAAGAAGCTGACATGCATCGGATCCAGCTGTCCGGACAGGTGTCGCTGTCCTGCTCTTTTTCTCAAGGGGTGGATGTCCGGCGTACATCTCCGGCACTGTCTGTTTTCCTGGAAAGCGAGGGAAAGGAACCCGTGATACTTTCCTGGGGTTTCGCGCATCCGGTCGGCATCATTTCCCGTCTCATCCGACCATCATCCACGACCAGTCTTTTTGTTTCTCCCCAAGGGATGAAGGTCTCGGCACAGCCAACATCCCTGCTTGAAGGACATGTGCTTACAGTGTTCTTCCAACGCGCTAATCTTTTTGTAGTGAAGAAGGGGGTTGCTATTTCAGGGATAGGAGGGTCAATCATCCTTCCGGAAAAAACAGGAACAGGTAAATCGGGGTTCACCATGGCCGGACTTATTCTCCACAGACATGATCCCCATACCGTCCTCATGAAAACAGGAACGCGGAAAGCTGAGGCAGGGTGGCAGGCAATTCTTCCTTGGGATGAACGCCCGGTGGACAGACTTGTCACAGTGGGAGGGCACTGCCTCTCTGATTCAGCTATTGTCCATGGAGCCGCCTTCAGGACAACGGCCTTTTTGCGTGCAGGGTGGACGGAAGCCATAGGATGTCGTCTGTCGCATGCCGTAGGCTTTGAGATTCTTGCTCCCGTTCTGGATGATGGGAACCTGAAATTACAGATGCTTGCGGAGAGAGGACTTTCCCATCTTGGGTGGGGTGGTGTACTTGTCCGTTCCCATAGCCCTTTTGTGAGAAGGACGCATCTGTCTGCGACGGCATGGGGAAAAGACATGAAGTTCACCGTGAATGCGGAGATATCCATGGGAAAAAGACCTGCTGCCCGTATGAGCCGTCCTTATCTGAGTGCAAAACGGTCATGGAACGTGTCCTTCCCTCTGGGACCGGGAGAGATATCTACTGGAGGGCGATGGAAAACAACCGTTCTTGAGACAGGACGGACAAATAAAAACGGAGCCGCCTCCGTCACTTTCCGGTTAGGAACCGGGCAATCACGATGTGTTGTCGGGATACAGGGGGAGAGAACAGTGACGGGAAAAATTGCATTCGTCAGCGCCATCCGCTGGAAAGGAGGTACCCTGACATGGCACGTAGGCAACATCCCTGTACTCTCATGGGTCTGGAACGGCCATCTGGGAGACATGTCTCTCCGACTGGAAGCGTCGAGCCGTGGGGAATTGACCGTACGGTGTTCGTGGACACAGGAAGGAGGGACATCAGGCTTTGGTATTGCAAATGTCCCAGTCGCCGATGAGCCTGACTTCCCTCTGGAGATCGATGCCGGTTTCCTTGAAGACAGTCTCATGGATGAGTCGGGAGAGTTCAAAGATATCTGAACTGGTTGCCTTGCCTTCTGGATTGATGATGAAATTGGCATGAGAGAAACTAACCTGCGCTCCTCCCACCGTTTTCCCCTTGAGTCCGAGGTTGTCAATGATGCGTCCGGCGGAACCTTCCACCGGATTGCGGAACGTGCAACCAGCTGAAGGATAGCGGTAATGCCCATGTTCCGTCCGGCGTCTCAGGGCTTCCTCCTTTTTCAAACGAGCTTCTGCCATCTTGCGGGTCGGGTTCAGGATAAAGCCCGCCTCTATGATGAAACACTGTTCATCCCCAGGGAAAGACGAATGATGATAGGCGAAGGTTTCACCAGTGTTCTGCATTCTATGCAATGCTCCGTCAGGAGTCATGTAATCGATGTACAACAATACATCGCTGATTGTCATTTCTTTGATTCCGGCGTTTCCCGCTATGGCACCTCCTACGGTACCAGGCAGTCCGCCCAGAAGTTCAAGGCCGGTGAGTCCCATTTCAATGGACGTGTTGATTGCATTGTCAAGGGACAGACCGGACTGGGTGCAGAAAAGCCTGCCCCGGCTGTGGCATGATGTCAGGTGATCTGAAAAAATCACCAGGCCGCGTATGCCTTTGTCGCTGACAAGGATGTTCGTTCCTCCTCCGACATACGTGACGGGCACATTCCTGCTATGGGCAAACTCCATGGCCTCACGGAGCTGTTCGGAAGTCGAAGGCCACGCCGCCCAATCCGCGAAACCTCCTGTCCCCAGGGAAGTATGAGCGGACATGAGGACATTCTGCCTGATGAAGGGATCCGATTTTGATTCCGGGTTTGATTTTCCCCCCTCATTGCTTATTTTCATTTGCATGAGTACTATGGTAATGTGTTTTCCTGTTGCGGACAACAGCCGCATATCATATATAAGGAGCGAGCCATGCCATTTTCCGTCTACAATACAATGAGCCGTACCATCGAGGAATTCCAACCCATCGAAGAAGGTAAGGTCGGCATGTATTGTTGCGGCCCTACTGTTTACAACTATGCCCATATTGGCAATCTCAGGACGTATGTCTTTGAAGATGTCCTGCGCAGGGTTCTGTCGTATGCCGGGTACAATGTCAAACATGTGATGAATATTACGGATGTAGGACATCTGACCGATGACGGAGATGCGGGTGAGGACAAGATGCTCAAAAGCGCCAGGGAGAAAGGAATGAGCGTCTGGGACATCGCCAGTTTTTACACTGATGCGTTCTTCCGGGATTTCGACGCACTGGGCAACATGCGCCCTCAAATCATCTGCAAGGCCACTGACCATGTACAGCAGATGATTACCCTTATCCAGAAGCTTGAGGAAGGCGGCCATACATATGCAGCGGGCGGGAACGTCTATTTCAGCATTGATACCTTTCCTGATTATGGGAAGCTGGCAGGTCTGCATCTGCATATGGACGAACTGAAAGCTGGCGCGCGCATAGAAGTGGACACTTTCAAACGCAATCCCAAAGACTTCGTACTCTGGTTCACAAACAGTAAGTTTGGTGAGCAGGCAATGATGTGGGACTCACCGTGGGGTCGGGGATATCCCGGCTGGCACATTGAGTGTTCGGCCATGAGCATGACATATCTTGGTGACAAGTTTGACCTTCACTGCGGAGGCATTGATGCCATTCCTGTTCATCATACCAATGAGATTGCGCAGAGTGAGGCCGCTACAGGTGATCATCCATGGGTCAAGTACTGGATGCACGGGGAATTTCTGCTCAATGACACAGGTAAGATGAGCAAAAGCTCTGGAAGTTTCCTGACGTTGCAGGTACTGATTGACAAGGGATATGAACCTCTGGATTACCGTTTCTTCTGCCTTGGAGCCCATTACCGTACCCAGTTGCGTTTTTCTTGGGAAGCTCTTGACGGAGCCAGATCCTCACGCAGGAATCTGGTCGGTCGCATCGGACGCCTGAAAGCTGAGGCGGGTATTCCCTCACCACAGCCAGGTGAGACGGCGAGTGGGTATCTTGCCAATTTCACTGAACAGATATTCAATGATTTGAATATGCCCCGCGCCCTTGCCGTCATGTGGGGACTCCTGAAGGATGACTCGGTGTCGGCGGCAGACAAGCTTGCTGTTCTTCTTGAAATGGACAAGATTTTTGGGCTTTCCTTTGACAAAGTGCAGCCACAGGAAGATTCAACTCCCGTTGAAGGGGCGGATGATCCTGAAGCGTTGGAGCTTGTACGTCTGCGAGCCGAGGCCAAGAAATCCAGAGATTTCGCCACGGCTGACCGTTTGCGGGCGAAGCTGGAGGGAATCGGATACATTGTCACGGACACCCCTTCCGGGACGACCTTGACGAAAAAAGAAATGTAACCTCACATGGAGGTCGGTTGTTACACAGATGGAAATAAAAAGCAGCAACGAAGCGTCATTCAGACTTGTATATGAGCAGGTTTTCCCCGTCATCATGCGTGTAGCGTACCACATTAGCTATAACATGGATGTCGCGGAAGACATAGCACAGGAAACGTTCATACGTTTCTTTGACAAGAACATGGATTTCGCTACCATGGATGATGCCCGTTATTGGTTGATCAGGGTGGCGAAGAACTTGGCCATCAATCATGTGAAGCGTAGGAGCAGGGAGCGTGGTGCTTTAGAGCAGTTGAAGACTATACCCGTGGCTCCGTCCATTGACGGTGGTGATGTGATGATGGCCGATGAGACCAAGGCTTTGGTACGGGAGGCGATAGCGAATTTGCCGGAAAAGTTCCGTACCGTCATGGTTCTCAAGGAGTATTCTGGCTTGGATTACCGGCAGATTGCTTCGGTGTTGCAGATTTCTGAGAGCAATGTGAAGGTTCGCGTTCATCGCGCACGCAAGATGATGGAATCATTGCTGGACAGGGAGGATGTTCATGTGCCTTGATGATCAGATTCTGGATACATATCTTGATGGCGAGCTTGCGGAGCCGTGGAAGACTCAGGTTGAGGAACACTTGGGTTATTGCCCCGCGTGCAAGGTTCGGCTTGATCATCTCGACGCGGTGCGGCGAACCATCCGTTCCGCTGTCCTGACTGACAAGGAAATAGAATCACACCGCCGCAAAGTCCTCAGCTACATGGAAAACAACTATTTTGCCAGAAAGAAGAAGGTGAGTTTCTTTCGCAAAAAGCTCAATGTAGGTATCCCTGCCTTGCTGACCAGTGCCGCCGCGTTTGTCGTTGTCTTTGTCGGCGCATTTGTCCTTTTTGGCATCAACGGTCAGCAGACAGCGGAAATCATCCCCGAAGTCTCGCCACTGCTTAATCAGGGGAACATTGTCCAGGTGCGTGCCACCGACAATGCCGGAGCTTCCCGGACTCTTGATGACTATTCATTGGAAGAAATACTGACATTCCTTAACACCAAGGGATATAACGTAGATGTGAGCATCCGTACCCGGAATATTATTCCGCTGGACTCATCTGTCGTTTCTTCACCATCCGAGACTCCCTCTGAGGATGGGGTTGAAGACGGGGCAGGGAACTGACCACGCTTTAAAAAGGACAGGCAAGCATTGGATATTGGGGATGTTGCGGCATCCCCTTTATGTTTATCAACGGATTTCTTCTATTCTTGGTGAAATCCACAAGATGATAAAGATATATTCCCGCCGGCATTATTTCCCGTCTCACCGATCTTCATCCGTTCTTCATTCACGACTGGTCTTTTTACTTCTTACATCAAATCAGCCCTTGACACTTCCAATCATGATGCCCTTGATAAAGTATCTTTGGACAAAAGGATAGAGAAAAAGAATAGGGCCAGTGACAACAAGAGCTGTTGCCATTTTAAGGGTTTCACTTGGTAAAGTAACCGTATCAAGGAAAATACCGGCAGCGGCAGCCTGTTTCATATATTCTGCATTTGAAAGCATCCTGTACAGCAAATATTGGAGTGGGTATAAGCTTTCTTTGGTTATATACAAGCTAGCATGATACCAGTCATTCCAGTATGTCAGAGCTATGAAAAGCCCAACGGTTGCGAGTCCTGCTTTGCTGAGAGGCAGAATCACTTTTTCATAGATCTGCCAGTCGTTTGCGCCATCTATCTTGGATGCATCAATTAAGCTGTAGGGAATGGATTTCATGAAATTCCTCATGAGGAAGATATTCCAGGGGCTTAACAAGCAGGGTAGAATCAATGCCCATAGAGAGTTCTTCAGATTCAGATATTTTACAAACAGGATATAAGTGGGAATTACACCGCCACTGAACAAAGTCGTGAAATATATGAAAAAGGAGACCATATTCCGTTTGCGAAAGTCCTGTCGGATTAAGACATACCCTGTCATTGAGGTCAGCAGCAAAGAAAAAACTGTGCCTATGACTGTTATGAGGATTGTAACAAGATATGATTTCATCAAACTGTCAAAACCTTGGAAGATAGAGCGATATGCGGCAAAGGAAATGAGTGCTGGCCATAACTTGAACCCTTCTGCCAAAACCATATGCTCATCTGAAATACTGGCAACGACAATAAGCCAGAATGGGATGAAGCAGATTATCGTAATGATAGTCATTACGAAATAACCGAGTAGTGTAAAGGTTCTTGTTCCTTTATCGGGTTTTACTTGTAGTGTGATGGTTTTCATAGCGACTCCTGTTAAAACAATGCAAGATCTTCATTGAAACGTTTGACCAGGGCATTGACTGTAAGTACCAGAATGCAACCGAAAACTGACTGAAAGACACCGGCGGCAGAACCCATTCCTATGTCGAAGTTGACTGTCAAGGATCTATAAACATAGGTATCGATGATATCGGTTACGTTATACAAAAGGCCATTATTGCCTATCAGTTGATAGAACAATTGGAATTGACCCTTGAGGATGTTGCCTAGATTGAACATGACCAAGAGAATGAAAGTTGGTTTTATCATGGGAAGCGTGATATACGAAATCTGCTGCCATTTTGTAGCGCCATCTATTCGTGCTGATTCGTAAATTTCCTGATCAATACCACTGATGACAGAGAGATACACGACACTACCATAGCCAAGCCCTTTCCATATCTGGACTGCAATTATGATGAAGGGCCAAGCCTGGGGCTTGAGATAGAAATTATATTGTACAAATCCCAGATTTCTCAGGATTGTGTTGATTACGCCATTATCTATATTGAAGAGAGCATAGGAGAAAAGCCCTACAAGTACATACGATATGAAATAGGGTAGGAAGATTATGGATTGGCTTATTTTGACAAAACGCTTATTCTTTATTTCTCCCAAGAAAACCGCGCAGATGATTTGTACAATATTCCCGCCCAGAATGAACGCCAGATTATAAAGGATTGTGTTTCTGAGCAAACGGCCAAAGATGCCGCTTTTGAAGAGATAATCAAAGTTCTTCAGTCCTATAAAAGGACTTTTTAACAAGCCAAGACGGAAATCAAACTTTGTAAAGGCAAGCCAAATGCCTACCATGGGGATATAAGCAAAAAGGACGAAATATGCAATTACAGGAATCAGCATGAACCATAATAATTTGGTTTTCATGAATCGATGGTATAAGGTGGGTTTAGTCAGAGTATCTGTAAAATTATCAAGCTTCTTCATAAACAACCTCCAAAAGACAGGGATTAAGAAACAAATCAGAATTTTATTCTAAACTCTTGAATTTTAGTTGCAATTTGAAATATAAGCTCTGATTGTGTTTTAAAGACATTCTTCAATATCTGTTAACCTGATTAAAAATAAATAATTATGTTGGGATAGGCTTGTTTGTCCAATAATCTCTTTTATTTCAAATTGACAGCCCAAAAAGTCGCTGCCTATCCTTTTCTTACTGAACTTTGGAATCAATTAAGAGGTATGTTCAATGACTGTTACAATTATGGTAGACGGTAAAAAATCGGGACGTACATATCAAGGGATTGGGGGAGTCACCAGCAATGGCATGACAAAACTTCTGTATGAATATCCGGAAAACCAACAAAAGGATATTCTGAATTTTCTCTTCCGCCCAAAGTTTGGCGCCAGCCTTCAGATGTTAAAGGTTGAAATTGGTTCTGATGCAAATGGTACTGGTGGTACAGAACCAAGTCATATGCGCTCCGAGACAGATTATGACATCACGAGAGGTGTTGGCTTGAGGATGGCTCAGGACGCAAAACAAAGAAGCAAGGATATTCTTCTTGATGCGATACGCTGGGGGACTCCTTCCTGGCTTACGGATAATGAAAGGAAATACCGGTATTACCTGAATTTTCTAAAAGGAGCGAAGGACATTTTCGGTCTTGATTTTGACTATCTTGCGCCGGATGAAAATGAAGGAGACTATAGCATAGATTGGGTCGTTGACGTACTTAGGCCAGGTCTTGATAGGGATGGATTCAGTAAAGTCAAACTGTCAGGCGCGGATAGCACAGAAGACTGGAACATAGCACCGATCATAGAAGGTAATGCTGATTTAAAGAATAGTCTTGCTGCAATTACCCGGCACTACAAGCAGGACAGTCCGCAGTCTCTCAAAGAATGTGGTCTTCCGATTTTCAATAGTGAAGATCTTGCGCCTTTCAGGAACAAGTTTTCCTTTGCCTTGGATATGGCCTATAAAATCATTCGCTCCTATGCATCGGGAAAGATGGTACAGTATGTGATGCATCCGGTCATCGAAGCGATATATGATAATGTTCCCTATACCTGCAAGAGCATTCTGCTGGCAGCAAATCCGTGGACAGGGCATTACGAGATTCAACCAAGTCTGTGGGTTGTCGCCCATTTTACCCAATTCATACAGCTGGGTTGGCACTATATTGATAGCGCCTGTTATTCTTCGGTTCCCTATAGTTATCTGACCTTGCAGGACTCCCGGACACAGGATGTAAGTATCATAGTGCTTAATAGAAGCGAAGCAATAGTGAACTTTGAGGTGCGGCTTGAAAATATCTCTGCTTCATGCCTCCATGTTTGGTTGACCGATGAAGATCAGCAGTTTATACAAAAGAAGGATATACGCCTCATCGACAATAAAGTCTGCTTCTCCCTTGTCCCTAAATCCATTTGCACACTTACGACTACTACCGGCCAGCAAAAAGGACATGCAGAGTTTGATATCCCAAAGGAAATGCAATTCAGCCTTCCTTATCACGAGGATTTCAATTCTTATGAACTCGGCAAGCAGCCAAAATATACGATTGATCAATCGGGCGCCTTTGAAATCAGTACTGGAGGAAAGGACGGCAGGCAATGTCTGAAACAGGTCTTGGTCAATTCCCAGAAGCCAATTGATTGGGAAAGGCGTCCCACCCCCTTGCCGTATACCATCCTGGGTGGGCAGGAATTGACGAATTACAAAGTCAGTTTTGATTTTTGCATGGAGGAAATGCCTGAAAGGGATTATGTGGGTTACGTGCTTCTTGGCGCTCGATGCAATCATGCGTCTCTCACCTGCGATATTCCCGAATGTTACAACGTAAGGTTGTATCACAACGGAAGATGGTTTTTATCCTGTGGTCAGATTGTCTTGGCGGCCGGTAGAGTCCGGGATTTTTCCCTTTGTACATGGCATGAGCTTGCTATGTGCTGTGAACAGGATAAAATCAGTGCTTTCTACAATGGGACTGTACTTGCGACTATAGTGGATCAATCCATCCCAAGCGGGAACAGTGTTATCGGCAGCGGCTATAACATAGTAAAATATGACAACTTCAAAATTGAGAAAACAGGGAACCTTCCAGAGACTTGCAGACGTTACTCATTATGTGCTGATGGTATTGAAAAGACTGGGAAGTGGACGGAAGTCGGTAATGCTGCTGATAATTACTATCGTACACTACTTAGGTCTTCGGAGAAAGGCGATCAGATAGCCTTTGCTTTCACAGGAACAGCTCTTAGTCTCATAGGAGTAGTCGATGCCGAATCTGGAAAAGCTGATATCTACATAGATAAAGGCAAGGTCGCGACAATCGATTGCTTTTCTACTTCAAAGATGTTCAGGAGAAGCCTATTCTCAATCCACGGACTTGAGAGTGGAGTTCATGAATTCAGACTGGTTGTCTCAGGTGTTCATCAGGATGATGCACTGGGAAGCAACATTAACCTTAATGCGATTGAGCTTATTGGAGGATTGGTTTTATCGGATTGTAGCAGTGGATGACGCCCCCGGAAGACGGGTACAAAAATGGAGGAGAGTATGAAAAGATTTCTCGTTGGCATGTTAGTTTTATGCTGTGCTTTTACTGCTTTTGCAAGAGGTAATGCTGAAATAAGTACTACAGTTCAAAGCAGTGACAATCCCTTTGAAGAATATGTGGAATTGATAATGTACAGTTCAGGATCTTCAGGCGCGGATACAGAGAAGGTAATAGCGAAGTTCAATGAGATGCTCAAGGAAAAATACAATACAACAATCAACGTTACCTGCCTTGGTTGGAATAACTATCAAAATCAGTATCAGTTGATTTTGACAACTGGAGAGCCAGCAGATTTGATGTATGTAAACCCGAATCTCTATAACTTGTATGCATCTAATGGAGCTTTCACTGATTTGACGGATTTATTTGAGAAATATATGCCGAGGATTCATGGTAATTTCAAGGAAGGCCAGCTTGAGCAGGCATATGTTGATGGCAAGTTGTACATGATTCCGACATATGAATCCAATTATCCCCAGTATGGTATTTTCTATCGTTTTGACCTTGCCAAAAAATATGGTCTTGGTGAGATTACAAGCATTGATTCCTTTGAGAAATATGCCGATATCATTGCTACCAAGGAAACGGATCTGAGAGTCATTGATGGCAACCCGGAGCAGACTCTGTTCCAGATGTTCAAGGCTTATTACGGTTTTGAGTCCATTGCCGGATCGAACAGCTCCATAGTGATGGCCCGGAGCTATGACGATATTCATGACATTATTGCGTATCCTTTTACCGATGAATATGTTGAATGGGCACGGAGGATGAAGCAGTGGGCAGACAAAGGTTATTGGAGTTCCAATGCTCTCTCCAGCACAACGGATCCCTGGAGTAGCATCCAGATAGGAAAAAGTGCGATCACACAGGCCAATGCAGATGGTGCCAAGAACATGATGAGTTATATGGCCACTAAACTTCCCGGCACTGAATGCGCTTATTGGAGCCTGGCGAACCTTACAGGATATTCTTATGTAAACCCCGTGACTGAAAATGGTTTCGCGGTTCCCGCATCTTCGCCCAATGCAGAGAGGGCTCTTAGGATTCTTGAAGCAATCAAAACAGACCAGCAACTGTTTGACCTTTGGATGTATGGCATAGAGGGACTTCACTTCTCTCTTACTGAAGATGGAAAGTTGATTAAACCTGCGGTAGGCGTAAATCCTTCTACCGTCAATAATCACAGTATGAGCGGTGCCCAGTATGCAATGCGGATAAAGAACCTGATGCGTAGTGAGTCCGGTGTTTGGGAAGGATCTGAGGGTTTGCTCAATTGGCTCTCATCCATTGAAGTCCTGAATAAGTTTGGTGCTGTTACCCTTGATTATTCAAATGTCCAGGCTGAACTTGCGGCAGTAAACAATGTTGTCCAGCAATATGGATACCCCATAAATATTGGTATTGTTGAAAATGTTGATGCCGCAGTAGCAGAGTATAGAAGGCAGCTCAAGATTGCTGGTATTGATAAGCTGCTGGAGGTCGTGGCTCAGCAGATGGAAGTGTACTACAAGAAGAACGGAATCATCTGAGTGTGAATGGTTTCAGCACATCATCTGTTTCTGCTAGGTGATGTGCTGTTTTTGGCTTAAAATGAGAAGATGAAAAATACTATCCTGAAAAAATTCCACAATATATTCATCCTTTATTTCGTTAGCATCCTGATAGTATTGGCTGTATCCGTATACAGTCTCATGCATTTATTTGAAACGGCAACTCAAAAGCAATTGTTGTCTTATGGGCAAATTGCTCTTGATAGCGATGTCCTATACATCAATACAATTACAAACTCAGTCAAGGACATTTTTGATAGCATCAGTTTTGACTCCCAGATATCCAAATTGCTGAATTATGAATCAATCCAGGCCAGTGATCTTTATCTTGGTTTGCAACGCCTGAGAACCTATGCCGACTCTAATGTTTTCATCGACTCGATTTATATCTATAACCGTAGCGATGATACCATCTATGTATCCTCTCCCAACGCTTTAGAGGCAGTGTATTCTCCTTCGGATTTCTATGATGAAGGGGCTTCGGATTTAATGGAGCATTACTCTGCTTATAAAAATATGCAGCCAATCTTCAGAAGGATCGAGGTCACGTATCCCGATGAATCAGTTTCTTCGTATGTCAGCTTCATACGGTATAATACATTGAAGCCGACGAACCATTCTGATGTTGTGATGATTAACGTAAAGCTGGATATTTTCTCTCAATTATTAAGCTCTGTTCCTGAAAACAACAATAGATTGTTGCTGTTTGCTGATTCTGCTGGCTGGTACGAAGTCATAGCAGGAAGCCGTGCCAGTTATTCGGAACATACAATTGAAACTGTACTCCAGAAATTAAATGAAGGGAGCTTCGATATAAGGTTGGAAGATAAGCACTATATAGTTTGCTCGCAGCGTGTTATGAGCAGTGCCATACATATCGTGCTTATTGCTGATGAAAGTACTATGAGTACCATTACCCAAGCAAAAGGGTATAGTCATTCGCTGATGTTGTTGGCTCTCCTGTTTGCAGTCTGCATTATCGCTACAATATCAGTAATCAAGCGAATAATCAGAATAAACGCACTCCATAAGTCAACCATGGCAAATCTGCAAAAGGAAAAGTTAGAGCTTTCCTTTGAGAACAAACGCAGACAGATTCTTGTTTACTTTCATGGTAATTCTTCCGAGGAAATCTCCGACAATGATATGGCGGATCTGTGTGGATTGATAGGACATGAGAACAATGCTTCTTTAAGGACTGTGTTGATATTGCTCTCCATTAATTCGTATCACTCAAAAATATCACTTCGCTATGAAAGGGTGAAGGACCGTAATGTTCTGAAATATGACATCTGTAAAACAGCAGAGGAGGTAATGTCCGGTTTTCAGGTGGTTTGTTCTACCTTTGATGATAATGAGAATTGCTTTTTTGTTGTTCAGAAGATGGAAGATCAGTGTGGTCTGATAGAGGCTTTGGCCAATGTAAGCAATTTTATTAAAGAAAAATATAGTGTTACGGCTACCATATTCGTGTCAGCGGACACAGAATTCTCCAAACTCCCATCCTCTTATGCTGAGTTAAGCAAGCATCTTCCTTACAAAACTCTCTATGAACCAGGAAGCATTATCACTTCCGATATGCTGGATGCCAGGGAGATGTTTACGTGCAGCATTCCGGATGTGCTTTCACGACGGCTTTCCCAGAACATCTTACAGCTCAATGTGGCCATGGCAATTTTGGATCTGAAGGAAATATTGGAGATTATTTCCAAGGGTTCTTACAAGAGTTTCCAGCTGAATCTCTTCCAGCTTGTGGTGGATTTGGACGATGTTCTCAGTAAACTCCAGGTCAATAATGGCATTGAGAAGACAATTTATATCGATGTCTTGTTGTATAATCTGACTTCCTTTGAAACGCTCGATTCAATCTATAAGGCATTCGAAGCCGTGATCCTGCAAGCAGAGCAGATTGTTATGCAGAATAAGAATAGCCATCAGGCAAATATAATAACTCAAATGCAGGATATCATCAGAAATAATTACTTTATGAAGGATTTCTCAATTGTCATTGTTTCCGAACAGATTGGTATGAATGCTTCTTATTTGGGAAAATTGTTCAAGCGGAGTACAGGACTGACTTTCATTGAGTTCCTGCATGAGGAAAGGATGGCGGCTGCCTGCAATCTGCTTGAAACAACAGACATGAAAATTGTAGAAATCGTATCAACTGTAGGGTACAGCGATGTTCCTTATTTCTATAAGCTGTTCAAAAAGGTGAATGGCTGTACTCCAATGAGTTATAGGCAGAAGCATTAACTACAAGGAGTTGGAACATCCATGTTGTCCTAGGTTGTATAATCTGTATCAGAAGTTCGTTTTCCTCCGTTTCCCCGCAGTTCACCCTCCCAAATATCTCTCCATCCTTGTCTTTTCACAAGGTAATTTGATACCATAGGCAGACGTTCCCCGCCGTTGTGCCGGGAACTTGGATGGAGGCATGGAATGAAAGCTATCGAGCTGGAAAAGGCTTATGACCCG
Organism: Parasphaerochaeta coccoides DSM 17374; assembly: GCF_000208385.1. Taxonomy (GTDB): domain Bacteria; phylum Spirochaetota; class Spirochaetia; order Sphaerochaetales; family Sphaerochaetaceae; genus Parasphaerochaeta; species Parasphaerochaeta coccoides. The sequence goes on from NC_015436.1 coordinate 452,320, forward strand.
AAGGACTTCGAGGACAGGATTTATGAAGCATGGAGACGTGACGGACTGTTCAAGCCGCAGGATGTACCGGGCAAGCCGTTCACCATCGTCATGCCGCCTCCCAATGTCACGGGCATACTCCACATGGGTCATGCCCTCAACAACTCCCTGCCGGATACCATCATTCGTTACCAGCGCATGGCCGGTCGCAAGACCCTCTGGGTTCCGGGAACCGACCATGCTGGCATAGCGACCCAGAACGTCGTTGAACGCCAGCTTGCCAGGGAAGGCTTGAGCCGCCATGACTTGGGCAGGGAGAAATTCCTTGAACGGACATGGCAGGTCAAGAAAAAGCATCACTCCGTCATTGTCAAACAATTGGAAAAGATTGGTTGTTCCTGTGATTGGGAGCATGAACGCTTTACCATGGACGAAGGACTTTCCCGTGCCGTGCGCGAAGCATTCGTCACTCTGTATGAAAGAGGATTGATTTACAAAGGCAAGTACCTGATCAACTATTGTCCCCATTGCGGGACGGCTCTTGCTGATGACGAAGTGGAATACAAGACCCTGGAAGGACGGCTTTATCAAGTCAGCTATCCTTATGCGGATGGTTCGGGAAGCATCAGCGTTGCCACGACACGTCCAGAGACGATGTTCGGAGATGTCGCTGTCGCGGTGAACCCAGATGATGAACGATACGCCGCGGTCGTGGGGAAAAAGCTCCGCCTGCCTCTGACCGACCGTGAAATCCCCATCATCGCCGATGGTTTCGTTGACAAGGAATTTGGTACGGGTATGGTAAAGATAACTCCCGCCCATGATCCTAATGACTGGGAATGCGGACGTCGGCACAACGTGGAAGCTATAAACATCCTCAACCCTGACGGAACCCTCAATGATGAAGTTCCGCCAGCGTACCGTGGCGTCCAGGCGGCTGGCGCACGGGATATGGTCGCCCATGATTTGGAAGGACAGGGGTATCTGCTGGGCAGCACGCCGTATGTCCACGAGGTAGGACATTGCTACCGCTGTAACACCATCATAGAACCATACCTTTCAGACCAATGGTTCGTCAGGATGCGGGGCATGGCGGACAAGGCTTTGAAGGCATGGAAGGACGGCGAGGTCACCTTCTATCCCCGTCGTTGGGAGAACACCTACAGCAGCTGGCTTGAGAATATCAGGGACTGGTGCATCAGTCGTCAGCTCTGGTGGGGACACCGCATTCCTGTCTGGTACTGTGAAGACTGTGGCGAAATGATTGTTTCCCGGAACGATGTCACGGTCTGTCCGAAATGCGGCAGCTCTCACCTGCGTCAGGAAGAAGATGTCCTGGATACGTGGTTCTCCTCATGGCTGTGGCCGTTCAGCACGCTGGGCTGGCCGGAGGATACTCCCGACCTGAAGGAATTCTTCCCGACCCAGACTCTGATCACCGGATACGACATCATTTTCTTCTGGGTGGCCCGCATGATCATGGCGTCCCTTGAGTTCACCGGAAAGGTGCCTTTCAAGGATGTGTACATGACCGGTCTTGTGAGGGATCGACAGGGCAGGAAGATGTCGAAGTCCTTGGGCAATGGAATCGATCCTCTTGAAGTGGTTGACCTCTATGGAGCCGACGCCATGAAGTTCACGCTTGCTTACATGGCCGCGCAAGGCCAGGACGTGCTTCTTGACATGGATTCGTTCAAGATGGGATCCCGTTTCGCCAACAAGATATGGAACGCTTCACGTTTCCTGCTGATGCGGCTTGAAGGACGCACCAAGGTCACTGTCGAGGAAAAAGACTTGTCGGTCATGGATAAATGGATTTTTGCTGAATTGAACCATGCGGCAGGGAAGGTGAGGGCTGCTCTGGAAGGATACCGTTTCAATGAGGCAAGCCAGACGGTCTATGATTTCTTCTGGAATGATTTCTGTGACTGGTACATCGAGGCGTCGAAGCACAACCTTGAGAGCAATGACCCTGTGGTACAGGACAGGGCTGTCTCCCTATTGCTCGACATCCTTGAGGAATCGCTGCGGCTGCTGCATCCGTTCCTTCCGTTCATCACACAAGAAATATACAGCAAACTTCCCAATGCCCGTCCTCATCTGATGACTGCGCCTTATCCGGAATGGAGTGCTTCACGGGAGTATCCGGAAGCCAGGGCCCATGTCGCCGCAATGCAGGACTTGGTTCGTAGGGTGCGTGGCATCAGGGCGGAGCTGGGCATCCCCGTCGATAAAAAGGTACATGTTACGGTGAAACCTGATGGAGGCTTTGCATCGACCGGATTTCTTCTGGGGCAGAGGGAGCTTCTTGCCGGCTTCATCAATGCCAGCGAGCTGACCATTGATACTACCGGTGAGAAGGATGTGAAAGGAGCTGTGCCCGTCGCCGGACAGGGTTTTGAGTGCTTCCTCTTTGTCCGCGAGGCAATAGACGTGGAAAGTGAGATGAGTCGTCTCCGTGCGGACGTGGAGAAAAGCCGGAAAGCATTGGAAGGCGTCCTGAAAAAGCTGGGAAACGAACAGTTCATGACAAACGCCAAGGGTGAAGCCATAGAGAAGGAAAATGCCAAGAAAGCAGAGTTTGAAGAAAAGATTGCCAAGGGTGAGAAAAACCTGCTGATTTTAGGAACCTTAGCCTGAAGACGCGGCAGCGCGACAACGGGAGCAAAGAAAAGGAAAAGGGCATGGCCGTTTGAGCGAACCATGCCTTTTTCATTGATTGACAAAAGTCGGAACTTAAAGTTCAGTAGTCTTTTCGTCTTGGATTTCTTTTCTTCTTTCTTTTGCAAGTTTAGCTATTTCACCCAGAGCCTTGCGCGCACGGGCGGCAGATGCCTTGACTCCCTTCTCCGTGAACCGAGCGTTTTCGGCAATGTAGGTTTCATATTGTTCGACAATCTGTTCGTGAATGGTCATGTAGGCCTCCTAAATAATATACATAATTCTAGCACACATCCCCTGAAAAACAATATTTCGGGCGGGGAAAATACGAAAAAAGCACAAAAATGGTGTTTTTTAGCCTATAAAGAGGTTTTATGCTTGAGTTATGCCTGAGTTCCGGTGATTGGAGCCGATTCATCATCCATGAGTGTCCGAATCATGAAACCAGATTCTATAGGACGGTTTGAATAGAGATATCCTGCATGACCATGGCTCACGCTGCTTGTGGCCTCTTTGTTTTCATCCAAAAGAGTGAAATCATCATCCTCAATGAAGGGGACATGAGGCCCTATGTACTCAATCTTCCAATCCGTGGAAATTTTGTTCTTGATGTCCAGTGACCAGATGTTTGGCGCAACTTCATCCTTGACCGTGCCGAGGAATGTATAAGCGCGGATATAGCCGGAACCTGCCTCGAACTGCTGGAGAGTGTCCTTTGCGTGTCCCTGTGCATGTTTCTTTGCTGCCCTGGCATCTTCCACCGGTCCGCTATCAAAGAAGAAGCCTGTGGTATAAGCGCGATGACTGACCCTTTCCAAGTCTTCCTTATATGCCTGCCAGTCTTTAGAATCTCCCAGACCGTACAAGGCATCCAGTGCCTTGCGATATGCACGGGTCACTACGGCGGTATAATATACTGATTTCATCCTTCCTTCAATTTTCAGCGATGTGACGCCGCTTTCCTGGAGGTCCTTCAGATGGTCAATCATATTGAGATCCTTTGAAGAAAGGATTGTGGTATAGTCCTCGTATTCCTCAATAGGGTAGTAGACACCCGGTCGTTCTTTTTCTTCAAGTGCCAGACGATAGTTCCAGCGACAAGTATGGGAACAGGCGCCTTCATTTGCGCTGCGTCCTGCCATGAAAGAAGAAAGAAGACATCGGCCTGAATAGGCCATGCACATAGCCCCATGGATAAAGACTTCAAGCTCCATGGCGGGGACTGCGTCCTTCATCATCTTGATGTCAGCAAGCGTTGCTTCCCGTCCCAGGACAATGCGGGAGAAGCCCATGTTTCTGTAAACGCGCAACGCAACGCTGTTCAGGCAGCTTGCTTGTGTGGAGAGATGAAGGGAGCAATCAGGATACCGTTCCTTCAGAAGGGAAGCGACACCCAGATCAGAGACAATGTAGGCATCGAAAGGCCAGTCTCCCAAGGAGGAAATCACTGCTTTCATTTCATCCAGCCGGCTTTCATGCAGGACAGTATTCAACGTGCAATAAAGTTTCTTTCCCTGTCCTGCCAGACTTTTCTTCCATGCGTGAAGTTCTTCCCTGACATGTTCGTCAAAGTTCCCGGCACCTGCACGCATGGAGAAGCTGGTCAATCCCATGTAGGCCGCATCAGCTCCATAGGCGCATGCAGCCTGTAGCTTTTCAAAAGTCCCCGCAGGAGAAAGAAGCTCCATACGGGTCGATTCCCTGCAATCTGGTTCCATACGTTCCTTCATGACCGCCCCAGAGCTTCCGTGACCGCTTTTGCTATGGCAATGCTCATCTTTAAGCTGTTTTTATCAGCCTCCTCGGCTCTTTTCTTTTCTGATCCCTCGATTCTGGCCTTGATTTCCATTTCGGTCAGATGAGGCATCTTGTCATGAGGGAACGCCAATGCCAGGACTTCTTCCATGTCGGAAACCGGATGGAAGGTAATGCCGGTCTTGATGTTGGCGTCGAGCTTGTCTAGATCCCGCTGGTTTTGCTTGGGGAACAGGATTGTTTGTATCTTGTTACGCCGCGCAGCAAGAATCTTCTCCTTGAGACCGCCAATGGGCATGACATTGCCCTTCAAGGTCAGCTCACCTGTCATGGCCATGTGAGGAGCCATGACTTGACCAGTGACAAGTGAATACAGGGCGACGGTCATGGTGATGCCGGCTGATGGACCGTCCTTCGGCGTAGCACCTTCGGGAAGATGAAGATGGATGCTGTTCTTCTCATACCATGACGGGTCAATTCCATGGCGGAGACTTGACGCCTTAAGCCAGGAATAAGCAATGTTCGCCGACTCCTGCATTACCGAGCCGAGTTGACCGGTCAGCTTCAATTCCCCCTTGCCCGGCAGATTCTGGGATTCAATCAGCAGGGTATCTCCACCCATGCTGGTCCACGCCAGACCGACCGATGTTCCGGGTCTGTCGGCAGCGATTAGCTCGTCTTCCCTGAAAATCGGCTGGCCGAGATACTCAATCAGCTTCTGCCGGTCAATGGTGATGGGCTGGATGATTGAATCGGAGGTTCGGCTTGTATTTTCACTCAAAACTGGTTCTCTTTGCGAATTTTCCTGTTGGACGCTTTGTTCCTCATCACCGGAGGTTTGGCTTACGCCTTCACTCCTCTCCGGTGTGCTTTGCGCATCCTCGTGTCGTACGCGAGTACGCTCCCAATCAGGATTGGAAACCAACTCGAAAGCGACTTTCCGATTGATTTTGTCCAGTTGCTTTTCATAGTTGCGGACGCCGGCTTCCCTGGCGTATTCATCGGCAATGGCACGGAGGATGGAGGAAGGGAACTTGACGTCCTTCTGTGTCAAACCGTGCTTCTTGAGGCTTTTCGGCACCAGGTATTTTTTGCCAATGGCAAGTTTTTCCTCCGACGTATAGCCGGAAAGAGGAATGACTTCCATGCGGTCGAGCAAGGGACGTGGTATGGTGTCCAGCGTATTGCATGTTACCACAAAGAGGATATCCGAGAGGTCAAAGGGAAGGTCGAGGTAATTATCCCTGAAACTAGTGTTCTGCTCAGGGTCAAGGACTTCGAGCAGCGCAGACGCGGGGTCTCCCTGGAACGACACTCCCATCTTGTCTATCTCGTCAATGAGAAAGAGGGGATTGCGTGTCTTGACCTGTTTCAGCCCCTGGATGATTTTGCCGGGCATGGCTCCGATGTAGGTGCGGCGATGACCTTTGATTTCGGCCTCGTCACGCATGCCGCCGACGGAGAAGCGGAAGAATTTTTTCTTCAAGGCACGGGCAATGGAATAGGCTACCGAAGTTTTACCAACTCCCGGAGGTCCGACCAGACAGATGATTGAGCCTTTTGGATCATTCTTCAACTTGCGGACGGCAAGATATTCCAGGATGCGTTCCTTCACATCCTTCATTCCGTAATGGTCTTTTTCCAATATTTTACGCGCATTCTCAATGGAGATGTTATCCGGTTTAGGCTCGTTCCATGGCAGGTCGGCGATGATTTCCAGGTATGTGCGGGTGATGGCATAGTCCGGACTGTTGCTATCCAGGCTCTGCAAGCGATCGAACTCACTTTCAACGCTTTCCTTGATTTCGGGAGACATCTTTAGCTTTGCTATTTTCTCTCGTATCTTGCGGAGAGCTTCCATCCGGGGATCGGTGGTGATACCCAACTCCATCTGGATGTTCTTCAATTCCTCCCGCAGGAAATACTCACGCTGGTTCTTCTCTATCTTTTGGTTGACGCGGTTCTGTATCTTTTGCTGCATCGCCGCAATCTTCTGTTCTTTCTTGATGACGAGCAGGACTTTCTCGATGCGTTCACGGACATTCAAGGTCTCAAGAATATTCTGTTGCAGTATCCTGTCTATGTTGAGGATGCTGGTCAGGAAATCAGCCAGTTTTCCGGGGTGGTCAATGTTGACCATGTTCAGACGCATTTCCTCGCTGAAAAGCTGGTTGTTGCGGGACAAATCCTTCATTTCAGTGATTAACTGACGAGTCCATGCCCGCAGTTCTTCCGGCTTGTCCTCAATGTCATCCTGGTATTCGACTTCAGCGACCAAGTATGAGCCGCTAGGGTAGAACTGTTTTACGACAAAGCGCTTGAGGGTCGATACGAAGATGTTGATGCCTCCGTCTGGCAGCTTGATCTTCTTGATAATTTTGACCACCGTGCCGACCGTATGGAGATTGGCCGGGCTGTATTCGTCTTCTTCGGGCGACTTGACCAGCAGCAGGCCAAGATTGCCGCCGTGATTGACGGCCTGGTTCACAATGGCCACGTCATTGGCATCGGAGATGACAAGTGGCGTGAAAAGACCGGGAAACACGGGGTTTCCGGTCAAGGGAAGGATGAACAGATTATTCGGAAGCATCTGCTCTATCGGAAGCAGTTCCTTGTCAGACATCAAGGTTCCTCCAGTATCTTATGGTTTCAGCATCCCGTATGTCCGTCCTGGAACGTATCGCTCATAGCGTCCGTAAGATTTCATCGGGCTTCCCGGAAGGGAATGGCTCTGCTGACGTATGAGAAGATAATCAAACTTCCGGCAAGAGGAAAGACCCTATGGCCGGACAGTGTGACTTCCTTCATTTTCCAGCATTATTCTGGGAAAACCAGTTCTGCCTTATCTACAATCACATCCCCGTTGGTGTCCAGCTTTGGCGCATCCCCACCGGAACGGAGCCACTTCACTCCCATGTATGCCAAAGGAGTGTCCAGCCAGGCGAAGATTACTTTCACTATCCAGTAAGGGATGATGAGGGAGAACACTTTGGCAGCGGTAAAATCAGGGTTCAGCCGATAGAACGAGATGAACATGAACAGTGTGGTGTCAGCGAACTGGCTTACCACTGTGCTCAGGTTCTTGCGAATCCAGAGGCCGCGACCGCCAGTGATTCGTCTGAGTACTGAGAACAGGAACACATCAATGTTCTGGCTGACCAGGAAGCCAATGATGCTGGCAGCGGTCATCCGCAGGCTGTTGCTGAATACGGCGGCATATTCCTGCTGGAGATGCCACGAGGGATTCGGTATCATGGAAATGCATGCCCATGCAATGAGGAAATAGAACGTCAGCATGATGGTTGATATCTGGACGAAAGAATATGACACTTTTCTGCCGTACACTTCATTAATCATGTCGGGGATGAGGAACAGGAAAGGCATGAACACAATACCCACCGACATGCGGATGCCGAGTATGGTGGTAATCTTCGAGCCCAGGATGTTTACCAAGACCATTGACGTGATGAACAGGGCGAAAAGGAACATTTTCTTCGTTTCTTGAGAAATTTTCTTCACGGGACGCTCCTCATGCAGACAGGATGTGGAAAAGATGAGACAAACGATACCGGGAAAAACCAAATAGGTCAAATACCGTTTACCACTTGGGTTTACGGGAGCAGTATGTGGACATGCTTATGGGCATCCTCAAAGAACGTCACGTATGGAGGGGCTTTGCGCCAGGGAGCTGCGTCAGCTGTGGAAATAGGGCAGAATCACCCGGTTTCTTTCCTTCCTGCCGAATGGTTGCGCAGGGTAGACCGGATAGCTGCCGATTCCATTCATGGAAACGGTGTCATTTTCAATCCATCCGTTTGAATAAACGTCAATGTCCAGTTCCGTCAGTTCATGAAGCAATTCAAAGAATCGTCGTACTACATCAGATTCCACCGTGTTACCTGTGAAAGAGATATTCAACTTGTCGTTGACGGAGCAAACACCGCAACTGATGGATGCTGCCTCCTGGGATGGCAAAAGCACTTCCATCATGAGTATATGTTTTTCCATGGATGGGGGGAGCTTTATGCAGCCCAGGTTGGTCATGACAGAAGTCACGGCATTGTTTGCCCGCTGTGATATAAAGCTGATTACGGCTTTTTTCAGGAACCACGGTATCAGCCGCACTCCAAGCATTTTCTCATAGCTGACATACGTCGCTATCCTGGCAGATAAATTTTCCTGTGTCAGCGTCGCTTCCATCTGTGCAGTCACGGATTCCACCATATCCCCGAAGTCCTGTTGCCCGGAAGACGCAGGAAGATTGACGCTGACCTGAGATACAAAATTTCTCAACGTCTTTGATGGAAAAAACTTGCGAAGATTGACCGGTATGCCAATCTGAATAGGATATTTATCATAACCCTGTTGGGAATCAGCCAAAGAAATTGCTTGGGCGAATACTGCCGCAAGATAGCCAGTCACGGTAGTTCCGTGCCGACGGGCATGCTCTTTGAACGCAGAGGAGGGAATAACACCGTGGACGACATGCGTTCCCCGGTTCTTGAGGAGTGTCCCCTGTATGGCGCGGGCTTTCCTCATTTCTACTTTTGATGTTCTGGCATGTTCATCATGGTATTTCAGGCATCCGTCCTCTTCTTCCTCCTTTTGGGGGACACCTTCCGGCAGCAGAATCAGGCCATCGTCCCGGACATCCTTTCCCATCAGAAGAAGATATTGATATACCAGCGACTTCAAGAACTCCATGGCTCCCGTTCCGTCCGTAATTGCATGGAAACATTCCAGTGAGATACGGCGTTTGAAATACATGATTTTAAACAGATATTCATTGGTTTCCTTGTCTCCCATGATTGGCATGCAGGGATAGGTCGCTTCTGCCTGCACCACCAGCGGATTGGTGTTTTCATAAAGATAGGCCCAGAATACGCCCGTCTTTAATTTCACGGCCATAGTAGGAAAACGGCTTATGGTTGTTTCAGCGGCACGCTGGAGGGTGGCAGGGTCAATATTTTCGGCCAATACCGCCGAAACCCTAAAGACACAAGCATTTGTCTTCTTCATGACCGCTGGGTAAAGTTTTGCAGTGTTGTCGAGTTTGTACCATCTTTTCATTCTGACATCTCCCTGTTGATCGCATGAGGGAAACCATCTTTTGCATGCGTGTGCAAGAATACTGATGTCGTGTTAACTGAATGTAAACCCGATGAATTTTATTGTAAAATATAAAAGGTCTTTACATCGGCGGGGATACAGGCAGGGATACTGTGAACGTAGTTCCCGCGCCAAGTTTGCTGTACACAGTAATAGTGCCTCCATGCATTTCTATGATTGTCTTTGCAATGGCAAGCCCTAGTCCGCTTCCTTTTTTTGTTCGTTCCCGTGATTTATCCGCCTTATAGAATCGTTCAAAGATATGTTTCTGCGCATCTTCGGCAATTCCTATGCCCGTATCGGAAATCTTGCATATGACGGACTTTCCATGTTCGTGCAATTCTACCTGTATACTACCGCCATCCGGAGTGAATTTTATGCTGTTGTGGATAAGGTTTATCCACACTTGGCTCATCATGTCTTCATCTGCGGTGAGGGTCACAGTATCAAGAGACGCTTCCATAGTGATGTTTTTTTCATTCCATTGCGGTTCGTAGCCGAGAAGCAGGGCGCGAAGCTGTTTGTCAATTCGGTATGGCTTGGGTTCGAATTTCACGCTGTCCGTTTCCAGCGCGGCAAGTTTCAGAAGGTTTTCGCTCAATCTGGAAAGTCGCATCGTTTCAGTCTCGATGATATTGAGAAAATGGTTTCGTTTTTCAGGTGACAATTCATCGTTGTACAGAAGCCGGGCGAACCCATTGATGGTAGCAAGAGGGGATTGAATTTCATGGGACACATTGGAGATGAATTCCTGCCGCATGTTTTCCATCTGTTCAAGGCTCAAGGTCATCTCATTGATACTCTTGACCAATGTTTCGAATGGTTCGTTTTCTTTCAGGTCATGATTCAATCGTACACTGAAATCTCCTCTCGCTATGCAGTCAAGGGCTTTCATTACTTCCGACAGCAGACGGATGTGCTTTGTGATGGGGGATTGCCTGAAATACCAGCGGAGAAAAAAGAAGAACGCCACGCTTGAGTAGCGCCATAGGAGAGTGAAGAACGTAGCACCGTTTTCCGGTACAGTGTGACCCATATAGGCGGCGTATAGAACAAAAGCAAGAAAATATGCAACGACCACTCCACCCGCTATCAATGCCGCGACGACAAGCGTCATGGCAATGCCTTGGAGAATGTCCTGCCGCTTGATATGGTGATCATCGACAGGGAGTCTGTCCAACAGGAGTTTTTTTACAAGAACCAACAGGAGTATCCAGAACAAAAAACCAAGTCCCCAGAACACTCGTGGATACTGGGCTTGCAGTAAAAAGCCTATGAGTCCGAAGATGGTGCTGGTCAATGCATATGCAATGGCAAAACAACCGAGCAGGACTGAAATTATGGTAATGGTAAGGATGAGCTTCCGGACATTGATTGGTTTCCGCGTGAAATCAATACCAAGCAACAATCTGACGCGCTGGCTTTTCTTTGCGGAGAGGAACAGCACTATCCACCCAATGAAAGAAAACAGGTAAAAGCTCAGCACGACATCATCCGTCATTTCAATCTTTGACAAGATGGCAATGATATATGACAGCGAAATTACAACAGTAAAAGCCATGACAAAACAGATTGTCAGCCCGGACAGTTCCGAAACAATGCCTTCCCAAAAAAACTGATGGTTTTGTTTTTTCATGAATCTACTTCCAGACGATAACCCAGTCCACGGATGGTCGTAATCCTGAAATCGGTTTTTTCTTCCGGGAAACGTTGGCGCAGACGGTTGATATGGACATCAAGCGTCCGTTCATTGCCCTCGAAACCATAACCCCAGATATCTTCAATCAACGTATCACGTGAGAATGTCCGTCCGGGATATCCTGCCAGCTTGAACAGAAGTTCAAATTCCTTGAGGGGAAGGGTGAACTTCATATTGCCCGCAATCACTTCATAATTCTTCCGGTTCATCATCAGCTTGCCAATTTGGACATTCTGCGAGGCAATGATCTGATAGCGTTTCAACAGTGCTTTCACCCGTGCCATCAATTCCAACGGCTCAAAGGGTTTGACCAGGTAATCATCCGCTCCCGCCTGAAAACCTTTGATTTTCTGCGCGGTTTCTCCTTTTGCCGTCAACATGAGCACGGGAATATCATAAGATGCTCGAAGTTCCTGACACAGCTCAAAGCCATCCATGTTCGGCATCATCAGGTCAATGATGGCAAGGTCGGCTTTTGATGTTTCCAGCTTTGAAAGAGCTTCAAGCCCATCGGCGGCCTCGTATACGGCAAACCCTTCCTTTTGCAAGATAATCCTTACCAATTCGCGAAGATGAGGGTCATCGTCAACGACCAGAATCTTATTCATGCCGAGGAGCCTCCTTCTGCGATGCTTTCTGCAATATCTTCTACATTATAATATCATTGATTACAGTCTGGGCGGTATGTAAACTGAAGATAAACTGAAGATAAACTGGAAATAAACTGGAAATAAACGAGATTGCTGAGGACTATGTTTCTGTCAGTTTGCCCGTACTTTTTTTAGTTTTCAGGGGAAGGGACGGTCGTACCAGCCAGCCAAGGACGGCGTACAAGGGGAAGATGGAAGCAATGATGTTCCAGTTCATCTGGAAGAAGGTGTCGGAGAACAGGCACTTGAAGATCATCAGGGCGCAGGTCGCAAGGGCAAAGCATCTCATTGAGGCGGAAAGTTTCACCAGGCATTCATGCTCTTTTCGACCAAAAGCAATACGGAACGCATAAACTGCGGGGATGATGAGCAACGGGTTGATGAAAATGATGTTCTCATTCCACCATGCCACATCGTGAGTGGAGAAAAACATCATGAAAAGCAGGAGCAAGGAAACAAAGGATAAGGCAAGAAAAAGCAGGCCGAGGGGAACTCCGTAGAGAATGCGCGGCAGAATAGGGGAATGTCCGTCACTTTTCCTCTTTGTCCGTATGAGCAGATAGTGGAGAAATCCGAAGAAAACAGCTAGCGCGACACCAAAGATGAGCGTGCGTGTAACAAAAATAGGGGCAGTGTCCGCAACCTCAGGACGAATGCCCTGTCCTGTGGTGTCGGAGATGACATTGACCACTGTGGCGAGAGCTGTGGCGTTCCCTCCATTTACTCCTTCATTTTTCAAGGGAAAATCGAGAATGGCTTGTTCCAGTATCTCCGGCAGGAACATTTCCTCCCACAATGTCAGCGGCTTGTCGATTACGCTGCTCTGGAGGTAGTCAAGGAGCCATGCCCAGAGAGGACTGGCATAGGAATGTCGCCGGACATGGTCGCGGTATGTCCCGGTTCCCGGTATGGAGCGAGCCCATTCGCCAAACTGTCCACCGGTCATTGCGTCAATGATGTCACGTATCCGTGTCGCGCAATTGTCATAGTAATGATGGTAAAGATATGTGTCGTTGCCGGGAGAAGTGTTGTATACCAGAAATTCCACCAAGGCGAGCTTCATGTCGGGAGATAGTTCAATCTCCATTGTCCTGACATCTCGTCTTTGCACATCTGTGCTCCAGTCCTGACGCCACAGCGCATCGGAGCTGATGACACGGTATAACATCCTGCCACGGGCGAAATCAAAAAAGAAATTATCGCTGGCCAGGTCAAAGATGCCATAGTCGAACATCACCGGTCTTTTGTCCGGTTCCTCAATGACGATTGCTGAATGTCCGAACCATTCCCACACGGCGTCACCGTTGCCGATTGTCTGTAGTTTGACGGTGAGTCCTTCGGCATATGCCTGTCTTTCGGATGTGCCTGCCTCAGCGGTAAAATCCCAGCCCTCCAGGAGTGTCCTGGACGAATTGAGCGTGGGGGTTTCCCGTGGGAGCATGCTGACTGCCCCAAGGTGGAGTACCGGTAGGATTAACGACACCAGAGCTGCAATGAAAAATTTTGCCCTGACGAAACCACATGATGACATGAAAACATCATAGCACAAGGAGAGTGTGGCGACCAAGTGTTTCAAGAAAGGTTCCAACGCAAAGGATTCCAAGCAGGAGGAGGCGCGGGGGAGAGTCAAATTTCTTGCTTCACTTGACACTGGACGGGTGAGCGTCTACTCTCATTCCATGCAAGGAGAAAACACGCCATGGACCGCGACCTGACCGTAGACGGCATCGTCCTGCGGACACGGCGCATGGGCGATATGCATCGCCGGCTCTCCCTGCTTTGTCCCGACTTGGGTATCATAGATGTCATAGCCTATGGGGCGCGCAAGGGCAAGAGGGCAATGAATGCGCAGATGTTTTCCCGTTCTACGTTTTTCCTGTATCATAATCCTGTCCGCAAGGAATATACGTTGAAGGATGCCCGGATGGAGAGTCCTCATGACGGTGTGCGTTCCCGCCTTGACAGCATGTGGGCGGCTTCGTTCTGGTCGGAGCTGTGTACCCGCACGGCGGGCGGTGATTGGAACGCCCTGTTCCTGTTGCTTTCCGAATGCCTGGACGCCCTGGAGGAAGACCCTTCCAGCGTTGAAAGGGCGAGCATCCAGTTTGTCTGGCATCTGCTCCATCTGGCGGGGATTGCGCCGGATCTGACGCGCTGTCCGGTGAGCGAGAGGGTTTATACCCATGATGAGATTCTGGGATTTTCCGCTTCTCTGCTGTCACCCTGTTCACGGGAAAACGGGGATGTCGATGACATGCTGCTTCCTCCCGGCGCACGGCGTTATCTTGCCATGACAGCCGGACGCGCGGTACGGGAGGCGGTGGCCGTACAATTGAACGACATCACTGCCCTGCGAATCAGGAGATACATGGTTCGCTACGCGCATCTTTTTGCCGGAGGACATCTGATGACCGTAGAATCTGGCTTTGGCATGATGGACATGGATGATGAAAGCGGGAATGTCTCCAATGAAGGTTCCGGGGATGGTTCCGATGATGAATGAGAAATTAAAAGACAAGGTTGATATATATGACATGGGAAAAGAAAAGGGTTTCCACGGAGACTGTCGGGAAACTGCACGAGCGGCTTGGACTGGATGTAATCACGGCCTCTATACTGGCGCGACGGGGCATTGAGGAAGTCCAGGATGTAAAATTCTTCCTGGAGAACGAACTGACGTTCCTGCACAATCCCTTCCATTTCGATGACATGGAAGTGTTCGTCGAGAGGATGCAGCAGGCTGTCGAAGATAAGGAGAAAGTCCGAATCTTTGGCGACAGGGATGTCGATGGCATCACAGGGACGGTGCTGCTTCATCAGGAATTTGAGCGTCTGGGACTGGATGCTTCCTATAAGTTGCCCGAAGGTGACGAGCCGTATGGACTGACCATGGCGGGCGTAGATGCCGCGCATGCTGACGGGGTGACACTTTTGGTGACGGTGGACTGCGGAATTTCCAACAACGATGAGATTGCGTATGCTTCGACTTTGGGACTCGACACGTTGGTTCTCGACCACCATCTAGGCGGAGATGTTCTGCCGCCCGCCATGGCAATCATCAATCCGAAGCTGGAAGGGAGCGGCTATCCATTCTCCCATCTGGCGGGATGCGGGGTAGCGGCGAAGTGCATCTGGGCGTTACGGTTCTCATATACGGACTTTTTCCGGGAGGAGTGCATCCTTCTCCATGCCCAGCCAGGAAACGACACGGTAATCATCAGGGCGTTGCGCTTGCGCAACATGATTGTGGATGATCGGATTTCTGAGGAGGTCGTGCCGGGAATGCTTCCTCCGGAAAAAAGCCGACTGCTTCAGTTCCTCTCTGCCGGTGTTCCTATCCTTGTCCTTGACGAGGAGGAGGAGACCAGTCAGTTGCGTAAGGCGTTTGGTCGCGGGGTGGACATCCATTGTGTGTCAATGCGTCAGGAGATGGAAAAAGTTCTGCCGCAGATACGGGGCAAGAGTATCTTTGCCTTGACCAGCATCAGCCGAGGCGCCCGCTACGGACTACTGGGTCGGGATGAGCTTGATGCTTTGTACATGCTTTTCATGGCGTTCGTCATGCACAAGGAGCCTTTGCTTTCCGAGGACTATGATTCCCTGCTCGACTTGGTGGCTATTGGGACTATCGCGGACTTGATGCCGATGATTGATGAGAACAGAATCCTGGTGCGGCGTGGGCTGTCCGTTCTCAAGTCCAGTCGTCGCAAAGCTCTCCAGCCGCTGATGGCCATGCAGAATCTCATTGGACGGAGTCTATCTACGACGGACATAAGCTGGAACCTGACGCCCTTGATTAACGCCGCAGGGCGCATGGGTGAACCGTCCATCGCCGTTGAGATGCTGCTGAGCAAGGATGCCCATGAAAGCGAGAGGCTGGCAGGAGAGCTGGTTCAGCTTAACAAAAAACGTCAGAAGATGGGAGAGGATGTCTGGGTACGTCTTGAACCCAAGGCAAAGGCAAGCAAGGAAAGTCATGGAGGCAAGTTCCTGATGGTTGAGGATCCCTCGATCAGCAGGGGATTGACTGGCATCATGGCAAGCCGCCTGCTCCGTCAGTTCAGCATCCCGTCACTTGTCATTGCCAAGACGGACGACCACCGGGTTACCGGCTCCATGCGCAGCCCTGATGATTTTCACGTCAGGGATTTCCTGTCCCAGTTTGAAGACTTGTTCCTTGATTATGGAGGACATGCGCGGGCGGGAGGTTTCTCCATGGAGACGGATAACCTGTCCGGTTTCAAGGACAGGCTGATGGACGTGGTGGAAAGGATGGACGGCGTGGACGAGCATGGCGAAAGTATCAGGATTGACTGTTCCCTGCCAGCACGTTTCATGACGCCGGACATCATGAAGGTCGTGGAATTTTTCGAGCCATACGGGGAGCAGAATCCGCCCATACATTTCATGATTGAGGGTGCGATTATCTCTGATATATCTTCCATGAACAACAGGCAAGGCTCTGACCATCTCCGTCTGTCGGTTTCCTACGGGAGCCATACATGGCCGGCTGTCTACTGGCAGGCGGCTGACAAGTTGGACAGGGAGTTTTCCCTTGGGGATAGTGTCAATGTCGTTTTCCGGCTTGGCCGCAACTATTTCCGCAATACGGAGATTGTGCAGTTGACCGTAATGGACATTGTCCGGCACTCTTGACAAACAGGCGGGTTTTTTGCATGCTGATTTAGCATTTATTCCCATGGACGGGAGAGGAGGTGATTAATTTGGCTTTTGTACGTGTAGACGACAACGAACCGCTCGAAAAGTCAATCAAGCGTTTCAAGCGCATGGTTGAAAAAGAAGGCATCATTCGCGAGTGGAAGAAAAGAGAGTACTACGAGAAGCCTTCGACCATCCTCAACCGCAAGAATAAGGCTATGAGTCGCAGACAGCTCAAGAAGGTACGCAAATTGCACAACCAGAAAAGTGTATGATGCACCTTCCTAACATGTGATTTAGTATGTAACGATTCCCCTGCCCAATGAGAAGGCGGGGGATTTTGTTTTTATGTGTCTGTATGCTGTCAGAGAATTATCTGTATCACTACTTTTCTGTTAGTCGTAGTGCCGTCACCCAGTGTCACATCATGAACGGGAAAGATGAAAGAGAAACCATATTGTCCTCTTAAAAAAACTTTTTCCCCTTTGCACTCATGATAGCCTGGAATCCATTTCTATCCAGTCCTTTATTCTGCATGAGCCTGTATGAGCGTCAGGACAGTTTTCCGTATCTTTTCCAATCCTTCCAGAGGATCTTCACTATCAATGACTGACTGCTCAATGGGACACATTCCGGTCTTGTACCTGTTTTCAATGACATCGACATAGCGTCCATATTCGGTTTCAATGGAATGGGCGTCCAAATATTTTTTTGCCGCCGCGCTCATGATCTGGCCATATGCCTTGCGGACACCACCTGCCACCAGTATCATTGCCGCCGCCTTGCCTATGATTTTATCAATGACCACTGCATCCTTCAGCTTTTCCGGGGCGGTATCATACAGTTTCAAAAGAGGAGATACACCACGCCCATCCGCTTTATGGACAATGGCATCATCCTGTATGACAACGCAGCTTATCGTGCCGGTCTCAATTAAATGAAGTGCTTCATCACACGCCCCTTGCTTTTGAGAGGATGAACTTTTTATCATGATGTGGAACCTCCTGATGTATCTTCACTGTGACCATAATGAACGCGCAAACCTCCGGGAATCCCAAAGTCCCGGCTTCCCATACCGCATCCGGTTTTTGTGACGGACATGTTTCCCATGGGACGGAAATCATCCGTAAAATATTTTATCAAAGCGACACCGGTAGGTGTGCAGAACTCTCCCCGTGTGTCACCACTGTAGAACGGGATGCCATGCAAGAGATGAGCTGTCGCGGGAGCTGGAACAGGCAATATCTTTCCTCCCCACTGATTTTCCCCGTATCCTGTGCGGATGGATGAGGAAAAAATGCGGTCAGGATTCAATTCCTCCATCAAAATACAACAACCCAAGACATCAATGACAGCATCCATCGTTCCCAAACGACTGTCATGGATATCCTGTATCGCCATGCCATGCACGCGACTCTCGGCCTCAACAATCATATGCAGTATAGCGCGGGCATTCTTCTTGATGCCATGGGGGAGGGTAAGCGAAGCAATGATATGCTCGATTTTCGCGAATCCGCCTGTCTCATCTTGAAAATCTTCTTTTCTCTCAAAGACAGCATTATCAGATTCTTCCGTCTGACCGTTCCACAGGACTTCCGTATGAGTGCCCTCACTTCCATGCCTCGACAGTTTCTTGCATGATACGTACATTCCCGGAATGCCCAGTCCGTTGATTGCTTCCAAAAACACATGAGGATTGGGAACCAGCTCAAGCAATGCCGACATGAGCATGTCGCCGGCGACTCCCATGCTGCAATCAATATATATCGTTTTCATGAAAAACCCTTGCCTATGGTTATTCTTGCTACCACATGATTACTGAACATAATGTCTCACATTTTACATAAAAAAAGAACACATACATTGTGGGAAACTTACAAAAGATTTAAATTATTCACTATATATCAAAATTTATACCGTCTAAACTTAATTTTTCATGAATATCATGATGTCTATTTGACATTTTCATCATTTTTCTCTAGAATGCTCAAAATATTAGGAGATGATACATGCTTATTCTGATTGCTGATGCATTCGACACGTCTTTGCCAAAACAATTATCCCGGTTCGGTGAAGTGACCTCAGATCCCGCAAGGCTGGGGGAAGCCGATATTGTCCTGGTTCGCAGCAAGACCAAATGTACCAGTGATTGGATGGCAGGTGCGCCCCGTGTCAAGGCCATCATCCGTGGTGGAGTAGGGATGGATAACATCGACATGGAGAGTGCTGCCAGCAAAGGAATTTTGACCCTGAACACGCCGACAGCTTCCAGCATTGCTGTCGCCGAGCTTGCGTTCTCCCTGATGCTTGCGGTTCCTAACCACATAAGCGAATATGACGCTGGCATGAAATCTGGAAAATGGTTGAAAAATCTCAAACGCACTGAATTGTACGGGAAAACCATTGCGCTTCTGGGAATGGGCAATATAGCCACGGAAGTAGCAAAACGCGCTCTTGCGTTCGGCATGAAGGTTGTGGCTTATGATTGCTCCAAGAAGGGTTCTCCCTATGCGGAAATGAAGGACTCGGTAGAGGATGCAGTCAGGGATGCCGACTATGTCTCCGTCCATCTGCCGTTGAATGCCGCCACCAACCATCTGGTTGACCGGAAACTTCTGGAAGTCATGACGCGCAAGCCGGTCATCATCAATACAGCCCGCGGACTATGCATTGATGCACAGGCAATGGTAGATGCCTTGGAGAATGGCCAGGTTTCCTGGTATGCGGCGGATGTCTATCCGAGCGATCCTCCATCGCCTGACTATCCTCTTTTGAAATGCGAACATGTGACGCTGACTCCTCATGTGGGGGCAAACAGCGAGGAAAACCTGGGGCGTATCGGCGACGAAGTCGTCCGTATCATCGAAAGACTGAAAGATGAAGGGAAGGTGTGAAGTGGAGCGCAAGAAGATCTTTTTTGCAGGGCCTTCGGTGATGCCCGTCGAAGTATTGACGGAGATGTCTGAGAATCTTGTCGATTATCATGGGCAGGGATTGTCCATGCTTGAAGCAAGCCATCGTGGGGGCATGTTCGAGGATATGTACGATGAGACCTTGGCTTTGATACGTCAGGTCATGGACATTCCCGACGAGTATGAAGTTTTTTTCCTTGGGGGAGGCGCAACCCTTCAGTTTTCCATGATACCCTTGAACTTTCTGAAAAAAGATGGCTTTGCCGACTATGCTGATACCGGCACGTGGTCAGGCAAGGCGGCCAGTGATGCCAAGACCATAGGAACCGTCCGGCTGGCATATGACGGCGCGTCTTCTCATTATACCAGCATGCCGGATCCTGCCGCTTTCAAGCCGGATTCCGCGGCCTCATACCTCTACATCTGTAGCAATGAGACAGTCGGAGGAATCGAATGGCCGGCGTATCCCGAAACAGGTAACGTTCCGCTTATCGCGGACATGTCCAGTGATTTCTTTTCACGCCCGGTGCGGGTGAAGGACTTCGGCATGATTTATGGGGGAATACAGAAGAACCTTGGTCCCGCGGGGGCAACCCTGCTCATCATCCGCAAGGATTTGCTGGAGAGCCGCAATTCCGGTTTACCCACCTATCTGGACTACGGCACGCATGTCTCGCAGAAAGGGCTTTATAATACACCTCCGGTCTTTGCCATCTGGGCTGTGAAACTGGTCCTTGACTGGATAGTGCGCAACGGAGGGTTGGCGGGAATGGATGAAAAGGCACGTTCAAAGAGTTCCTTGCTTTATGATGTCATAGACAACAGTGGAGGGTTCTACCGTTCTCCCGTGGACAGACGCTTCCGCTCCCGAATGAACATAGTGTTTCGCCTTGCTACTGAGGAATTGGAGAACGAACTGATAGCCGAGTCAAAGAAGCTGGGCATGCTGGGACTCAAGGGACACCGTTCAGTAGGAGGACTAAGGGCGTCGGTCTATAATGCGCTTCCAGAAGCGGATGTCCATGCCTTGGTTGATTACATGCGTGACTTCCAGGCACGCAAAGGGTAAGAGGAAGTACTATGGGAACAAAATTTGATGCGACCAACAAGGAAATTCTGAGAAGGCTCGGTAAAGACGGGCGTAAGCCCTTCAGCGTCATTGCAGATGAGTTGAAGATAACAGAAAATACAGTGCGTTCCCGTGTGAACAAACTGATAGAAGAAGGAACGCTTCAGATTAACGGTCTGATAGATCCTGCCCATTCATCAGGACTCCAGGCGTTTTTCATGGGGGTCAGGATGAAGACTTCCCTTGACCTGGGGCAGAAAGCCTCCGACTTCTCGAAACTTCGGGGAGTGGTTTCCGCCGTCGTGGTCACTGGGCGGTATGACCTGATTGTCCAGCTCATCCTCTCTGAGAACGAAGGCGTGACCTTGCTTGATTTTTTCAAGAATGAGTTGGTCAAGGTCAAGGACATCATGGAAGTGGAGACTTTCCTGGTCTACGAAGCATGCAACCATAGGGTACCATACGTGTTGTGACGGCACTGTCTTGCATATGAGAATGCGTAAATAGTGCGCAAAAGATAAGCTCTCGACAGATATCATTCTAAATTGTTAAGAATTGGTGTATATTTGTGTCATGATTTCTCTTTGGGGTAACTGCAATGAAAAGAACGCGGAGTGATTCGCGGGAACTGGGCAAGGGACAGCAGGCATGGATAGAAGCAAGTACACAGATATAGCGCCATATGATGAAAAAGAGATTGCGGCGGCGGTTGCTCGGCTTCAGGCGAAACCGGGTATATATGATGTAATCACCGATCTGATCATCAAGTCCAATCCTCTGACCGCTTGGTACAAGAAAAGCGTCTTCAAAGACAAATTCCAGGAATCGCTTGCCCAAGTCCGGAGCTATGATGATTTTCAGCGCAACATTACCGCAGGAATCTTCATCCCTGCCATCCTCAAAGGCTCGGTGGATGATTTCTCATACAGCGGAGTGCAAGAGCTTGATCATTCCAAACCATATCTTTTTATCAGCAATCATCGGGACATTGTCCTTGACTGTGCCCTCTTGGACTATGCGCTTCTTAACGAGGGTCATAATCTCTGTGAAATGGCCATCGGCGACAATCTCCTGATTCATCCTCTTGCCTTGGATCTTTTCAAGCTCAACGGTGGAGTCACCGTTAAGAGAACCCTTCCGTTGCGGGAGAAATACTTGGAGTCCATCCGGCTGTCCCGTTATTTCGTTGAATTAATCACGGAGGAGAAGACTTCCATCTGGATTGCGCAGAAAAGCGGCCGGGCAAAGGATGGCATTGATGTCACAAGTCCTTCCATCATCAAGATGCTGTATCTTTCCAGCAAAACGAAAGGCATTGGATTTTCCGACTTGATCAACGCCTGTAATATTGTGCCCGTGGCAATCAGCTATCAATATGATCCCTGTGACATCAACAAGGGACGTGAGGAAATCAGCAAGAAGTTGCACGGGGGCGAATATACGAAACGTAAATATGAGGATATCCTCAACATGCTTCGCGGTTTAAGGAAATATAAGGGGAACATTCATATTGCTTTCGGTACAAAGCTGGAAGGGAATTTTCAGGATCCCAATGAAGTAGCTGCGGAAATCGACCGGCAGATACATATGAATTATCGGCTTTGGGATACAAATTATTTTGCTTATGACTATGTGACGGACTCACAGGACTATGCAGGTGAATATGAATCCCTCAACCAGAGAAAATTCCTTGCCCGTTATAAGCGCTTGAGTCATGATGTGCGCACTTATGTCCTCAATGCCTATGCCAATCCTGTTCGTTCACGTCTTGCCGCAGAAGGAGCGGGAGCATATCCCTGTTCGCTGGAAGCTATTATATAGAGGGAATCGTATAGGTTACGTCAGCGCAAACACTGCTAAACGTCGGTAGCATTTGACGGATTATGTGCCAGCTGGATTATGTGCGTCCTACCGATTTCCTCAACTCATCTTGTGAGAGTCTCACCAAAAATGTACGACCATGGGGACAGCGGGGTTCTGCCATGGCAAAGACTTTGCGCAGGATTTCTTCCGCAGCCATCTTGTCCAGTGTGTCTCCGTCACGTATGGCGGAATGGCAGGCGATGATTGCATACAGTCCTTTGTCAAGTTCCGTCATGTCGCCGCAGTGGTGGCTGATGAAGTCTACGACCTGTTTTTCCACGGGTTTGCCGAGGGCAGGCATGGTCATGATTTCCCATTGCCGTTCATCGGGTCTGGTCAGTTCAATGCCGTACTCCGCGTACAGATGCGAGTTCTGCTGGAGGTATTCATCGACATCTCCGTCCACATCGAAGCTCAAGGGAACCATCAGCTTCTGTATGTCCTTACGGCTCACGATTTCATCGTAAAGGATGCGTTCATGCGCGGCATGTTGGTCAACTATGTAGAGATCTCCATCTTTCTCAGCGATGAGGAAAAGGGAAAATGCCTGTCCTATGTAGGTGAAGTCCTGTTCCGAAGCATTTTCAGGTATCCATGTGGTGGCGTCAGCGGCGGTTCTGTCCGCTTTGATGGTCACGGCGGACGATGTCCCGGATTTCTGGAGGAAATCACGCGCTTTCTCAAACCAACAGAAATCAGCTGGTTTGCCACTGTTCTTCAGGGCTTCTGCAACAGAGGACGGGGCAGGCGAATATCCTGAAGCGGAACCATAACCATAGGTGACGTGTTTGGATGCGACATGAGTGTCGGCGGTTCGTTCTCCTTGATGACGTGGGGAGGCGCCAAGTTCCGGTTGCACGTCGGACTGCACGTCGGCCGCATGGTCTTCCTGCATCATGCCCCTCAGACGTGGTATGGTGCGGCGAACTTGTGTCCTGACCATTTCTACAATCTGATGATGTATTTCAGCCTTGTTCCTCAGCTTGACTTCCCGCTTTGCCGGATGGATGTTGAAATCAGCTAGTTCAGGATCCACGGAAATGAAAAGATAGCAGTATGGGAATGAACCGCCAGGCAGCATTTCCCCATAGCCATAGGTAACGGCCTGTACGAGCGCATAATCTTCAATCGGCCTGTTGTTGACATACACCTTGATGTGGGAACGGTCAGAACGGAACGTAGAAGGGGTCGAGCAGACGGCATACAGGTCAAAGCGTCCGGCGTGGTCGGTCAATTCCATTGTTTCGGAACGCACAAGGTTCTTGTCCGTAGCCAGTGCATCAAGGACACGCTCCTTGCGGTTTGTGACAGGGAAATGAACACGGAGGCTATCGTCAACCAGCAGCCGAAATTCAATGGAAGGGAAGGCAAGGCTTTTTTCAACCATGACGGCACGGCAGCTTGCCGCCTCCGCAGAGGCTCTTTTCATGAAGTTACGGCGGGCAGGGATGAACTTGAAAAGCCCTTCCACGTCTACCTTGGTGCCAGTGGAAGGCCCTCCGGGGACGGGTTCTTCCTTCCGTCCGTTGTCAACGGTCATGCTCCATGGGCTTTGTCCGTGCCAGCTGCTGGCTATCGTCACCCGTGAGCAGGCCGCAATGCTGTACAAGGCTTCTCCACGAAAACCCATGGTGGACAGATGATACAGGTCATCGACCGAGGCCACCTTGCTGGTGGCATGGCTTTCACAGCACAACGGCAGGTCGTCAGGAGCGATGCCTGAGCCGTTATCCATGATGGAGATGAGATCCAGTCCTCCGTTTTCAATGGCGACGGTGATGGTCGTGGCCCCGGCATCGACGGCATTGTCTATGAGTTCACGAACAACGGACGATGGGCGTTCAATGACTTCTCCCGCTGCAATCCTCTGGGCGACAATGGGATCCAGCCGTTTGATGCGTCCTGTTTTTTCCATGATCTTATCATACCATGATAAAGAAAAAATGTCGCAGGGATGTTGTTTGCGGGTTTTGTTTCATTGGACATACAATTACAAGTGTCCATCAGGACTGAATTTCGGAACATGAGCGAGGCTACAGAGAAAATATCCATGTACGAAAAAGGTATGACAATCCGCCAAAAGAATTTTCTGATGCCTTGTGTGCTTATCTGGAAAAAAGATTTTCATAAAAACAGAAAAAAAACGAACCCAGCATCAGCATGGGTCCGTCTTTATAAAGTCTATTAAGCAGCATCTATCGGTAATGGCCGTTCCTATTTATTGCCCACGTGCAATACTCCGCTCAGGGTGAGCAGGGGAGATATGCCGATGGGAGATGTGTCATCCTGACGAACCTCAGCACGTGCCCGTATGCCGAAGGTTCCGTTGTCATAGCCACCTTCAGCGTACCATGCCGCATAAACAGGATTGAGGAAGCTTTCAATACCAGAGCTACTGGAGAACAAGGCTTTCCAACTATCGATGACGCTGATGTGGCTCATGCCGACACCGAGTATCCACGATTTCAGGTTGATGCTCAGGCCAATGCTGCCGCGATCCGCTTTCCGAGTGGAATCAACGTTAGGAAGCGCCGGATTCAGGGTCGCCAAGGCAAACCCCTGTGCCTCGAAAGGAAGCGTATAGTCGGCGGACAGGGAGAAAACACCCAAAGACAGCAAGATGTCGCCGCCTATGACAATCGTATCACTGCCAGATGTAAGCGGGATACCGGAGAAAGACGTACTGTTAAACCTGTCCGTGCTGGGTTCACCATGGTTGTAGGCAACGAACAGAGAAGCGCGGGTACTGTCGGCAATGCGTGTGTCAAGGCGCACGCTGAGCAGTGCATTGGGGAACTTATCCTCGAAACCGGAACCCGTGCCAACATAGATGGTGGAAGACGATGGATTCAGGGCATCAACATACGTGCCGAGCGTCAACGAGAGTCCAAGGAAAAGGTCGCGTGTATCCTGTAAGGTGAAAGAAACATCCATGGCGGGGAAAAGTGGCATATCGGAAAGAGTGCCTCCGGTCATCCTTAACCCCATGACTCCTGAAAATCCGATAGCAAAGGATGATGACGGCTTTAAAGCAAACCGGAGCATGGCGGCCTGGAAACCGCCTCCTACAAGGGATGTTCCATACAGGTCATCAATATACAGCTCCTGGGCAATAAGATTTGAATTATAAGCCTGTCTGAGAGGCAGAATCTTGCCTGAACTGAATTTCGGGTCATAGGCACTCATCACGGTCAGATGGTCACGCCCTTGAAAGGAGGAACCATCGGCGTTAATGAAGAACCCATTGTAGCGGGAACCATAACTGATATGGTCGATGAAACGCAGGACGGAAGCTCCGATGGACAGGGGTGAGGATGTATCGAAATCAACGACGTTTCCTCCCCATGAAAGAGGAGAGTCAAAGACAAGCGAAACATCTGCACGCAATCCCAGGCGGAAACCATTGGTGATGAAGTACGGTATGAGAGCGAGAGACATTCCTGACTTACCGTTCTCCACCTGGTGGAAACCAGACAGCACGGAGTCAACGCCCCAGATAAAAGATGGCGCAGGCGCGTCACCCCTCAGGATTGCCGCGGCTCCTGTTTGTGGAACGACGACAGGGGAGGATGAACTACCGGATGAAACAGGGGCATCGGTTCCCACGGTTTCCGTGTTCAGGCGATTGTCAATTACGGTGGAGTCATCAGAAAATACGGGAGCTGGCGGAACGTTCGATGTTATTTCAGACAAAGAGAATTCAGGAGCTGGCGGCCGGGTAGCAGGAGCGTTCAACGTTACTTCACTCCAAGAGAATTCAGGGGTAGACGGACGGGCAGGCACGACATTCCAAGTCGCTGTCGAAGAAAATTCCGGCGTAGGAGCAACGAGCAAAGTCACGGATGGTGACGTGCTGAATTCTGGAGTATCGGGCGTAGTCTTCATGATTTCCACAGAGATTGTGGAAGCGAACAAAGGCACTGGAGGAGGCAAAAAATCTGTCTTTATTCCATCGCTGAATTGCGGTGCATCAGGAACAATAATGACTGTAGGTGGTTCAGGAAGTGTAGGCGGCTCAGGAACTGTAGGCGGTTCAGAAATGGGTTCAGGAATAATTACATCAACTCCGATGATTGAGGAAAAAACAGGGATATCAGGCGGAGCTATGATTGATGTCGTGCCAGAATCAGGATCTTCCGATGTGTAAAATTCCACCTGTATGGTGCTGGAGAACTCAGGAGCAACAGGTGTGCCATGTACGACAGGCACATCAGGAGAAACAGGCGTGGCAGGCTCGTCAGGTACGTCAGGAGAAACAGGTGTGGCAGGTTCGTCAGGTACGTCAGGAGAAACAGGTGTGGCAGGTTCGTCGGGTACATCAGGAGAAACAGGCGTGGCAGGTTCGTCGGGTACATCAGGAGAAACAGGCGTGGCAGGTTCGTCAGGTACATCAGGAGAAAGGGGGACGACCATGGGACCAGAGCCATAATATTCTTCCGGACCGGGGATCATATCCAGGAACGTCATGTCATGAAGATCTGTCAGAGTACCTGTGATGCTGTTGAAAGCAGTGACTTCACCGGTGAACGTATAAATCCATTCTTCATCATCCATCGTGGCGACCATGAATTCAGCAGGAGCTTGGGCGGTGAACAGGGATACCGGAGTGAAGACAGTGATGGCAACCATAGGGTTATTGCTGGTTCTAGCCCTTATTGTTCCTTCCAGCACATAGAGATCAAGCTTATTAGAGGAAAAACGGCTGAACGCCACTGTAGAACCGGCAGTCATGCTGACGCGGAAATTCAGATTCTCGGAAACCAGGCGCGTCGGACGAACGGCGTGAACCAGCCATGACTCCTCAAGACCGTTGGTGGAGATGCGATTGTCTTCTACCCTGGTTCCGTCTTTATCATAAACGATGACGCTATCGGCGGTTTCTCCATCAATGAATAACCGAGCAGAGAACGCGGGAATTGTCGCGGAAGCCAATAGCAGCACTATCAATAAAATCCGTGACATATTTATTTTTCTCATAACCCATCCTTTCTGATCAGGTCGTTAAGATCAACATAGTATATCATGTTAAGTACCCTACAAGGCAAGATGAACAGCTACATCAACCAGAACACTATTTTTATTGATGCTCCATTCCTTTTCATTAAAAGGTAGAGTCATACCTATGTCAAATGCTAATGCACCCATTTTTACGAAAGCCGCGCCGGAGATTTTCGCGTTTTCAGGGGATGAGAAATCCGGCAGAGGTGTCGTGAACATGGATTCGGATGTCTTGGAGAAAGTAAGCTCCAGGCCAATGAGCTTCAAAAGGTCAAAATCCATCCGCACCGTAGCCTCGAACGTCTGGTCTACCCACAGTTCATTGACAAGGAATGATGTCGCGGAGGCTCCGAGATATATGCCTCCATCAAAAGCGGATAAGCCAATTCGTGCCTCAAGGAAAAGGTCGCCCAGGTTGAGAGTCCGGCGTTCTTCAAGATCATGGAATCCAGTCTTGAAATATGCCGGAATGAATTTTTCTCCTGACAAGGGGAACGTTGCTGCCATGTTGTATTGCAAGAAAGTCAGGAGATTTCCCCCAAAACCCAAACGGAAAGCCGTGGTAGACGTTTCCATGTTATGCCAGGAGGCTTGGATGGCGACATCCGTAAAAAGTTCCCATGAAAAGAATTTATGGTCAATCACCGTATAGCCGATGTCAAAGGCGGTCATCCACATCTCAGGTTTGACACGACTCTCTGGCATCGGTTGTGCCGCATCATTCTTTTCCTTCCGGTATCCTGTATCTTGTGCAAACGATGCGCCTACCACAAGTTTACCCTGCTTCCCGGCATTTCCGGCAGGTCGGATGCCGATGCGACTGGCGAAAAGGGAAGGGTAAAAGACATTGTCAGTCACCACGTGAAGGCTGATATTCATGTTGTCGGAATTTTGGTAGGAGAGAAGCGTGTTGATCCCTGGTCGGGTTTCATTGAAATAGACGGAGGTATCATAAAAGAAATTGAGGATAAGCCCGTCTCCCATGAAGACTCCGTTCAGCTTGCCCCAACGGAAATAAAAAGGATCGGCTTGGTTTCCCCAGACTACATACCTGACAAAAGAGGTGTAATGCTCAGCCGTGGTGAGTATGTATGTCAGGTTGTTTGTGTTTTCCTCCCGTGGCGGAGGTAGCCAGTTGGAAGGATCAAAGGCAAGGGAAAAAGGTTCTTTCGTATACAGGAAGCGTAACGAAAGGGCAAGTGAAACGTCGAGTTTTCCCACTGAAAAGTTTGGTTCGACATAGAGGATAAATGTCTGTGCTTCCAAATCGATGCTAGCCCCTGCGCTGCTATCAAGAGAAGAAAAAGATGCGGTAATGGAAACCGGGGAGGTGAGCAGAACCAACAGGAAAAGAATGATTGTCATGCGTTGTCGTGTCATCTTGCTCTCCTTCCTTGCGGCTCGCTATTTATATAGTATACAAGAATGCTGTAGAAAGAAAAAGATGATGATATTCATGCATGTTTATGTCAAAGGATGTCAAAGAATCTTCTCCGGTTGTTTAGTCTGAACTCATCCGTCCATCATGGTCTGGACAATATCACGGCAGGCATCTTCCTGTTCGGCAGGGACAAAGACTCTTACGCGGCGCAGGAGCCTGGCCGGGTTTTCTGATACTTTGCAGTCAAAGATGCCTGATACTGCGGAAAATGGGATTGTGCCGCCGTTTTCCGTGATGAGCGGTATATCGACCTCAAAGGAAAGGGGTTCAGGAATGTCGATGATGACATCCCACGGGGAGAGTGCGTGAATCTTCCGGGAAAGCCGGGCATGGATGTTTTGCTTTATTTCTTTTCGTTCAGCGAGATTCAGACTCTGCCGGTGGTTTTGATTTCCCTCATCATATGGTTTGTCATAACAAGGCACGTACAGTCTATTGTCCCGCACATGGGAAATCAGGGCGAGCGCGGGGTGGGAATGTAAACATGAAAGGAAGGAAAACTGCTCGTCATCCAGTCCATAGAGATCATCGGCGTGCAAGTCGCCGTCGTCAAGAGTGGTGATGACCGCCTCTTTGATCATTGCCGTTGCCGCACGATTCCTCTTGTGCCAGTAGACATTGCGGTACATCTGATATTTGCTGAAAAGCAGGTGTTCAATGGAGCCTGCTGCACGATCGGGAACCGCAGGCATCCCTTCATGAATATATATTTTGTTGATGATGTACGATGTATCTTGGCTTCCGTAGGGGACGCCGCAAAAGAATGCGTCACGGTTGAGATAATCAAGTTTGTCAGGATCCAGCGTACCGGAGAGCAAGGCGCGGTAGAACCGGATTTCATCTGATGAAGGCGGCTGGCTGTCATCTATGATCTCGCAGACATCATTGGCATCAATCCCTGCTTTGTCCAACGCGTCATGTAGTTCTTTGTCGGCGCGGATGATTCGGGTTCCGAGAAATTCGTGTTTAAGCAAGGGTAGTTCCTTCAAGGAATGGGCATAAGGGAAATGTCCCAGGTCATGGAGCAGCGCTGCCGCCAGGAACGCGGATATGCCGTTGATGGTCAGATTGCCATCCTTGCCTTCATTGATGCTGTGGCGCAGCAGGGAAGCGGAAATGAGACGGGCGACATGGTAAACTCCCAGGCTATGGTTCAGGCGGGTATGCACGGCTCCCGGATAGGTGAGGTAGGCGGGGCCCAGTTGTTTGATGCGTCCGAGCTTCTGAAAAGCCACGGTTGCCCTGATGCGGTCGAAGTTTTCGTTTAGGAGGATGTTTCCCCACAAAGGGTCGCGGACAGGTTCTTGGAAACTGCCATCCAGCCATGAAAGGATTACCTGGGGATCTTTTTGGTCTCCGGAAAATTTCATGGTTTCATACTAATCGTTGTGGAAGTCCCTGTCCATAGACTGGTTTTGCAGGTCTGGAAAAGCGTTTGCTTTTGCCATTTTTCTACTGCCGAATCTTTACTTTCGGCTCGTCTTGACAGATACGGAGGCAATCTGTATAGTTCCGTTGTTGTCGATACGACAAGCCAGTACAGGTTCCATGGCGGCGTAGCTCAGTTGGTAGAGCACACGGCTCATATCCGTTAGGTCAGGGGTCCGAGTCCCTTCGCCGCTAAAACATTTTTGTTTTTCTTGACGCTTTGGAAAAATAAGAAATTATATAAATATAACAGTTTTTCTGGAAATGGAGAGGAGTATTGCAGTATACAAACGATTATATTTTTAAAAACAAAGAGAAAGTTATTTTTAAGAAGAATGAAATAATAGCTGGCGAAAATATTTCTATTGTCCTCTTTAAACCAGATTGTTTTTATAAAAAGAGAGATGATATCGTTTTGTATGACATTATTAGATCTATTTTTGATTTTTATATATGCAAGAACTCAATGAGAATTTCAATTGAAGCGTGGATAAATACAACACATAAGAAGATTGTATCTTCATATACTAATCTGCATTATCTTGATTTAGTTTACAAAAATGGTAAGGGAAATACATGGTTAGATGCGGGATTAAAATATATCCAAAATGCTGATTTGAACTATCACTATCCCATAATTTTTATTTTGCTTGTTGGACCACATTCTTCAAAGGATTGTATTAAGCAGTTTGTGGATTATTTCTTTAGGATTAATCCCAAGTTATCATCTCATGAGAACACCAAAGTGTTCAACTCTTCCCCATATTTAAACTCTTTAACTGAAATAAAAAACAAGTATATACATAAAAAAGATAATTTGCTTCATGCATCGGATAATCCTTATGAATGTTTACGAGAGCTAACAGCCTTTGCAAAATATTATTTGTCGGGAGAAGAATATGAAAACATTCTCAGAGTGGTCGGTAAAAATTGCTTTAACGTCGAATTGTAATTATTCTTGTTTTTATTGTAATGATTCTCTAATCCAAGCCCAGAAAAAAAGATTGGATTATGACAAGGTTTCTGCTTTTTTAAAAGCTGCCGCTAACTTGGGAATTACGAGAGAAATTCATTGGACAGGAGGAGAATGCACATTAGAAAATCTTGAGGCGTATATGCAACTAGCACATGTTTTGGGGTTCAAGAAGCAAGCAATTACATCTAATGGGTTACTGATTGACAAGCATATGGATGCTTTTATTAAGTATAATTTAGAACGGGCAAACCTAAGCATAGACTCTCTCGATAATCAAAAATATTTGGAGATTACCGGTATTGATGGTCTCGATAAGGTATTAGAAAATACTCGAAAACTGTTAGACAACAATATAAAAGTAAAGTTCAATGTGGTTTTGATGCGTCGAAATGTCGACGAAGTATTGGATTTTATTGAATATACTAAACATAATAATATTACTTTAAAAATACATGAGTTATGGAATTATGGTGATGAAAGCCAATTTCATAAAGAGTATATTGATATTCATTCGATTGAATTATCTATTAAACAATTAGGTTATGATATCGATGAAATTCCTGTCGATTTGCCAACTATAAAATATTTCAAGAAAGGCGATCATAATATTGGATTACTTTCTTCTCCCAAAAAAGGAATATGTAATTCAAGATTTTGTAAGCAAATTAAACTTTACGCAGATGGAACAACTTGTGAGGGTTGTAGAATTAACAATTACTCGAATCTAGATTTTTTGTTATCCGATTTAATGAATAGTCGGCGACTGGGCGAAATTAAATGGGGGGATAAAGAGCATGAAGCAGATTTATAATCAATGGCATTTAAGGATTTTTTCTACGCCGAAGTGTAATTTGCGGTGCATATACTGTAATCCAGAAGGTAAGTTTGAAGATCGCAAAATTATGGACGAACAAGTGTTGAATAATGTTATTAAAGCATGTAGTGAATTATCTTTCAAAGGGGTTCATTTTACTGGAGGTGAACCAATGATGAGAGAAAATATTATATTGGCCATCAAGTATTGTAAAAACCTTAATTATCATGATATAAGCATGACAACAAATGGAACAGAGTTATTTAACCGAAATATTGAAGAACTTGCTCATGCAGGGTTAAAAAGGGTAAATATTAGTTTAGATACAATGTATCGAAATGAATATAAAAAATTATGTGGGTTTGATTCCTTATTGACAGTAAAAGATTCGATAATAAAGGCTTGTTCATTTTTTTCTTTTGTAAAAATTAATTCAGTCCTATTGCGAAATAATTTGGATAGTATTTCATCGCTAATTGATTTTATTCTTTCAATTAAATCAAAGAATATATCACTTAAACTCATTACACTAATGCCTTGCAATCCAATCATGATTACTGAATCCGGACATGATTTATTTCACTCAGAGGTTATTGCAGAAGAAGAATTATTAACATATTTGAGGAACAAGTATGATGTAGTTAAAACATGTAGAGTTGTTCCTGGTGATAATCCTAATACAGTCCACATGACTTTAGATGGGTTATCTGTGGAATATTTATCTATGCCATCTTGGAATTATAAATGTGCTGATGCAGGATGTAAAAAATTCCGGTTGTCACCATATGGCGAACTATCAATTTGTTTAAACGATAATCCTTACAATATAAATGGATTATCTGTCGAAGAAATTAGAGATATTATCCGGATGAAAGTAGATTCTAAGGAAGAGACTCTGCCTAAAGATCGGATACATTATGCAAAAACCATAGGTGCAGTTCGATTTGGAAATGTTTATGGACGGACTGATATAAATACTTTTCAATAAAAAAGGAATTGTATGAGAGAAATTAATATCCCAAATTATTTAATTGATTCTTTTAGAACGCTTTATTTGGCGGGATCTTATGTTGAGGGCTTTAATACAACAACATCAGATATAGATATATATGAAATTTGTAAAGACGAACATCCTAAGGCAGATAGGGTTTGGGATTATAGGAAGATTCAAGACATCCATGATAATGGCATACATTATGAAATAGAATTAATTCCCGAAAAGCATATTAGTGATCTAAAGAAGAAAGTCGAATGCTCCATTAAGGAATTAGATGACAATAATTTTATCTTAAGTTTCCATGAATTTCAAATGATATGGGATATAATTATTGGAGTCCCCATTGGTGATAAGACCTCGTTCAGGGAATATCAAACATACTTTTTGGAGAAAAAAAATCAAATCTCAATTCTCCTTGTAAAACAGAATGGATTGTTTGTTCGAAATGCTTATGAAGATATTTTGGGCTTAATGCAAGCTGATGACTATTTTTCTGCATATTTTCGTAGTATAGATTTACTTAATCGTACCGCGGACTTATTAATCGCATTTAATGAAATATTAAATACAAAAACAAAATGGCGATATAAGAAACTTGGTCAGGCGGGCTTATATACGTTCCAAAAGAAATATTATACTTTTTTTGCAGAAAAGGTTATCAGGTCTCAGATTTTCATTGAGGAGATTATTCAATTTTGTCATAAAGAAATATCCAAACTGGGTATTAACAAGGACGCACAAGAATGGATAGATTTGACAAAATACTATGGATAAGAGAAAGGCTAAGTAGCCTACAAATATCACAAAATGATATATCAATTCTAGGGGTTTGTGGTTCCTATGGGAGATGTGATTTCACTCCTAGTTCTAATATTGATATCATGTATATTAATAAAAATTTGTCGCTAGAAACAAAGCAAAGATATGTTACAGGTATTTTCCCAAATGATGTAATACGCATTCATGAATTCAAAAATGGTAATTTTTTCATTAATGAAATCGATTCAATTATTCTAAGGATTCTTTTCTTGTCTGAAACGATACCTTTCTTTTGTGAAAACTCTTATTGGGAATTGTACTCAAGAGTTAGTAATTCATTATTAAGAACACACATCAATCCGCAGGAATTGGTTGACTACAAATTATCAAAATATGATATAATTCAAGTCAAAAAAAGAGAAAGAGTTCAATCTATTTTTCCTCTCCAAATTCGATATGTTTTTTATATACTAGAGTATGAAAATCTAGATTTGCAAAAAAAGATTAATAACCTTCCTTTTCTGCAAAAGTATGAAATTATCAAAAATAAAAAGAGGTTTACCTTATGAGTTTTCGTTTGGATTGGTTAAAAACAAAAGAAAGTCAGTATGATATTAACTTATGGCGCGATAAGTATTTTTTTGGTTTTGATTCTTCAGTTATTAAGTCTGCAAGAAAAATTATGGACTACGGATGCGGGGTTGGATATTACCTTATTCCTCTTTCACAGCAAGAAGAATACGAAGTTATTGGCGTAGAAAAAGATTTAGATATAATTGGTTATTTAGAATCGATTGGGCAAAAAAATGTAATAAATCTTACTAGATTTGAAGAAATAGTTAAGAATGAATCAATGAAATTTGATTTAATTTTATTAATTGATGTTCTTCATAATTATTATTTTTCAATGACAGATAGAGCTTTACTAATCTTGAAACTTAAGAAATGTTTATATGAACATGGTCGTATCGTGGTAACATTCAATCATATTTCTGAAAATGAAAGAGAAAGAATTTGTTACATTTTCCACATGCTTGGCTTTCAATTATATGAAAAAACTAAATTGAAAGTAATTCATGATGGGCTTCTCAAGTTTGAAACTTTCTATTTTTTTAGCTTAGAAAGCAATACAAAGCAAACAGATAATTTTTTTCCGTTTCTTTTCTCAAATGTCAAAGACGATATACTTAAAAAATTAGCGTATTCATTGCATACGAACTCATTCATAGATATGGAAAAATATGTTGAAAACATAAGCGAACAATATAAAAAGATTTATTTAGAGAATTTCTTTCAAATCCTTGTTGATAGCAAAAAATTTGAAAAAATATTTCTCTTATTACGGGAACCCTTTGAAATAAAATATAAAAATGATGAATTTGGCGCGGAAATTATTTCTGTGAATAATAGGCTAAAAGAACAGAATAAAAGATTTGGAGACATTTTTTTCTGGAAAGATTCATTGCTAGAAATAATCATCTCTTCGAAAGATGATACAATAAAAATACATTATATTAGTTTTAAATAATGGGAGATAGCTATGAAATTGATCTCACAATACAAAGGACTGAATAAAAACTTTTATATTATGACTTTTACTGTACTAATTAATTGTGCAGGAAGTTTTGTTTCTGTTTTCTTATCTTTGTACCTAACTATTATGCTCGGTTTTAATACTGCGTATACAGGCTTAATTGTTTCAATATATACATTATTACATATTCCGGGTTCTCTGATTGGTGGAAAACTTGCTGATGCTTGTGGACGAAAAGTGACAATGGTCGTCAGCCAAATCATTATGGGAGTATGCTTTATTCTTGCAGGCTTTATCTTATATTCTGAATTTGTTTTAATCGTATTGTTTATCGCAAACTTTTGCGATGGAATAACAGACCCCGCTCGAAGTGCTTTAGAAGTAGATATGACCACTCCACAAGACAGACAAGTTGCTTTCAGCCTTTTATACCAAGCCTTCAACATTGGTTTTGCAATAGGACCACTTCTTGCTGGCATGCTTTTTTATTCTCATCCGCAATGGTTGTTCTGGGGGAATGGGATTGCGTTGATTACTTCAATTTTGGCGGTGACTTTGTTTGTCCCTGATTATAGGCCTAAAATAATACCAAATTCACCAGACACAATTAACAATTCTGGTGAGAATGCAGTTGAGGGTTCAATAGTAAAGGTATTGCTCTCTCGCCCACAATTGCTTCTATTCTCTGTTGGGGTTTTCTTTGTTGCATTTTCTTATAAACAAATATCATTTGTGTTGCCAATACAGTTAAACACAATGTTTGGTGCTGACGGAGTACGAATATATGGAATTGTTGCAGCTATAAATGCCTTTTCTGTAATTATTTTGAATCCTGTGATATTAAATATAAGTAAGAAAAATAACATTTTAAAAAATATCCTATTTGCTATTCTACTTTATGCAATTGCTTTTTCTTTTTTGGGATTTGCGAATATTCCTTGGCATTTTTTCCTACTAACTTTGCTTTATACAATAGGAGAAATACTGTTAAATAATAATTCGAAAGCTTATCAAAATAATAATACACCCGTAAACTTTAGGGGCCGGTTTAATGCCATACTTCCATTATATAAAACATCTGGTACCATGATTGCGCCAATCATTGGTGGGATTATTTTATCCAGATACTCTTATATTGTGTTATGGATACTCTCTGGAAGCTTGTCATTAATAACTTATTTTATTTATTTGCACATATATAAAAAATATGAGAGTAAATAATTAACGGGAGGGAGTAAAATGAAAAAAGAATTAATAATAAAAGGTATAGAGAATTATATTTGCCAGAAATTGAATGAAAATATTGAGTCAGAAGATATTGTGCTATGGATAGGTTCAACAGCCAATGGATTGAGTAATAGTTATTCAGATATTGATTTACTACTGATAACAGCTTCTCCTGATTACAAGACGTACACAGCATTTGATGGGGAAACTTATTTGATTTCTGAAATACATAATGATTTAAGATTTGATGTTGAAATAATTGACAAGGGAAAACTACTCAACATAATTGGTAGGGTTAACTCAGTTCAGGATCTAATGAAATTTCATGATTTGATTCTTTCTGAATCAGAATTGGATTTACTATGTAATGTTCTAAATGCAATATGTATAAGAAATAAAGATGGATATCTTAGATTAAGAGACAAGATTTCTCTAGATAGGTTGTGCGAGTGTATCAAAAATCGATATCAAGGAAGATTTTATAATGAACTAGAAGATATGCGTGGCTTTATTTCTGAAAAGCAATTTTATAATATATCATATATGACTTTCAGGATGATAGTTTCTTTTCTTCTTGTATTACTATCACATTTTAGAATTGCGTTTATTAAGGAAAAATGGCTATTAAATTACGTAATGAGAAAGATACCAACAACACAGTTTGATTTGGATTCGGTTAAGGAATTATATTCGTATTGTATTGATCCAAGCAATCCTAACATGGATACAATTAATAATTTTTTATTTAGAATAACAAATCTGATGAATATACTTGCGTAGGAGGAATGTATGGCAGAAAAATATGTGAGAAATATTTTTGTTAGGTTGGGAAAAATTGGCGATCAGAGTTTTTTAATTAACGGAAGGCAATGCTTCGAGGTTAATGAGATTGGCGCCTTTATTTGGAATTGCTTTTCAACTCCTACTGATATTGATGTTATTCGAAAAAAAGTACTTGATTCTTATGAAGTGGAGAATGAAAAGAAAATTGAGCATGACTTGTATAAGTTTATTGAAATGTTAAAAAAGTTTGATTTGATAGATAAGGTTGTCTAAATGAATTATGAACCAAATAAAACTGGCTACACAGTATTGCAAAGCATTTTTTTGCTTGTTATTACGACGACTGTGTTATTATATTGTTATATTGAGGGAAAACTTTATTATGGCTTGATTATTATGGTGTCATTTTCTTTGCAACAAATATGTCTATGGAAATTAAAACGAAAAAGAATTTTTCTTGAAAAAACAATTTTATTTTTTACATATTTTTTCCCATTGCTATTTGGATTAAAAGATAATACGGAATTTACTGTTCCAATGCAGGTTTTTCTTTTTAGCGGTATTGTTGTAATTGTTTTATATTATCTGATAAACAGACGCAGTATAAAAATACTTCTATCGAAAGAATACATCGAAAAATATAGTCCACCCCTTAATAAAAAAGAGTTCTCTATAGAATGTTATTCGCTATTTACAATACCAATTGCCGAGGAGTTTTTTTTTAGAAACTTTCTTTTCTCGCTATTTAATAAATCTTTGATTTCTGTGATATTTACTGTCTTAATTATCTCTTTTTTGTTTGTTGTATCACACTATAATTCTCCCTGGGCTCCCTATTTAATGGGGAAAAAAGATTTGTTTTGGCTTTTCATATTATCTAGTTTTTTAATTATCTTAAAGCTATCATTTCAATCAATTATTTTATGTATTTTAGTTCATTATTTTTTTAATTTACCTACTTTCTTAAATTACCTTAGTAGGCTAAAAAAAAGTAAAGTATACAAATAGATTTTTCTTTGATATAATAAAAAAAAGGAGGCATAGATATGAAACAGAAATATTCTAAACCTGTTATTCGTGTCGTTAAATTACCTGCTGGATTTGTATCACTCTAGATGATAATTATTCACTTCGATGGCAGAGAGGGTAGCCTCTCTGCTTATTAGTTGACTATTCTATGAAAGATGATTTAAATAATTATCCGCAAAAATTCAATGTCTTAATTACATCAAAATGTAATTTACGTTGTAAGCATTGCTATTTGGATCCGAGACAAACTGAATTATCAGTCAAAGACTTCTCTTCCATAATAGATTATCTAAAGAAAATAAAAATAAAAGAACTTTGTATAGAAGGTGGTGAGCCTTTATGTCATCAATATTTTGATCAAATTTGTTCCTCGCTTCTTAATCTGAGATGCAATAAAAAAATAGTTACTAACGCAACGTTGCTAACAGAAGAAATAGTTTATTTAATTGACAAAACATTTGACACTGTTCAAGTAAGTATTGATGGAGGAACAAAGGAAGAATATGAAATAATAAGAGGTAAAAACTCTTTCTCTAAACTAATAACTGGGCTAAATTATTTATCAAAAATAAAAGATAAAGTTCAAATTAATTTTGTTCTGACTGCATTAAATTATTTTCAAATTGATAAACTTTTTTCTTTAGCTAGGGAATATGGACTATATCAGTTCCGTTTTATTTATGTAGTAGATTTTTCTGGGAATATCGTTCCTTCAGAAGAAATAGTTTTATATTTTATTTCTAAATTACTAGGGTTAATTACGATATACAAGGAAGCAAAAATAAATTTAGTTTTTCCCGAAAGAGTAATACATAAATATAGGGACTTACTATTATCTAATAAAATTGAAAATTATGTTGGGATTTGTTATGCAGGAACTGTTTATACGGTAATTGATTCTGATAAAATTGTGTACCCGTGTAATTTCTTAGTAGGAAAAAAACCTCTGTTTTCGTTTGAACCACAAAGTTTTTATAGCGAGTGGCAAAGATGTGTTTTTTTTAATAATTTGCGAAATGATTTGCAGAATAAAGAGTGTGAAGGATGTCCGGCTAATATAAACTGTATTGATAGGGGGTGATATGGATTCTCAGTTTTGGCATAAAGAATGCGAAGAAAAGATTTATACTATGTGGAGATCAAAAAAAGAATTTTCTCCTCAGTATGATAAGTTAAAAGAGACTTTTTCCATGGTAATGCCTCCTCCTAATGTAACTGGCATTCTCCATATGGGTCATGCCTTGAACAATAGCCTTCAGGATGTAATAGTAAGATATCACAGAATGAAAGGAATGGCTGTTCTTTGGCTCCCGGGGACCGACCATGCTGGCATCGCCACTCAAAATGTTGTAGAACGCCAATTGAATAATGAGGGACTAGGAAGACATGATATTGGTCGGGAAAAATTCTTGGAACGTACTTGGTTAGTCAAGGAAAATCATCACAACATCATAAAAAGTCAGCTCGAGAAGATGGGTTGCTCTTGCGATTGGGAACATGAGCGTTTCACCATGGACGAGGGAGCAAGCCGTGCCGTTAGAGAAGCATTTGTTACTCTTTACGAAAAAGGACTAATTTATAAAGGCAAATACCTTGTAAACTATTGCTATAAATGCGGTACAGCTCTCTCAGATGACGAGGTGGAATATGATAGTATTCAGGGTAAGCTTTATCATGTGAGATACCCATATGCAGATGGTTTGGGATATATAACTGTAGCCACAACTAGGCCTGAAACTATGTTTGGGGATGTTGCTGTAGCTGTGCATCCGGAGGATAAAAGATATAAAAATATTGTCGGAACTATTTTGTGTATTCCGCTAACAGATAGGAAAATACCAATTATTGCTGATAGTTTTGTCGACAGAGAATTTGGAACAGGGATGGTTAAAATCACACCTGCACACGATACAAATGACTGGGAGTGTGGGATTAGAAATAATTTAGAAATGGTGAACATTCTCAATCCTGACGGAACACTCAACGGCAATTGTCCTCAAAAATACAGGGGCATTCTAGCTTCCGATGCCAGAGATATTATTGTCAAGGATTTAGAAGAAGGAGGATTTATAACCGAAATTAATGACCATGTTCATGATGTTGGTCATTGTTATCGTTGTCATACCGTTATTGAACCATACCTCTCTGATCAGTGGTTTGTTAAGATGAAAGGTCTTGCAAAAAAAGCTTTGGGGGCTCTAAAACGGAACGATATAGTGTTTTATCCTAGAAGATGGGAAAATACATATTGCCATTGGTTAGAGACAATTCGCGACTGGTGTATATCTCGCCAGTTGTGGTGGGGACACCGTATCCCTGTATGGTATTGCAAAGATTGTGGTAAGGTAATTGTGAGCAGGGAAGACCCTTCATGCTGTCCGAAATGCCATAAGACTAATCTCTTGCAGGATAATGATGTCCTCGATACATGGTTCTCTTCTTGGCTCTGGCCGTTCAGTACTCTTGGTTGGCCTGACAAGACAGCGGATCTTGATAATTTCTTCCCAACAAGTACTCTTGTATCTGCCTATGATATCATATTCTTCTGGATTAGCCGCATGATTATGAGCAGTAAAGAGTTTCTTGGTAAGGTTCCATTTAGAGACATCGTTATCACAGGACTTGTTAGAGACATAAAAGGTCGCAAGATGGCAAAATCTCTTGGTAACGGCATTGATCCTAATGAAATAATTGATCAATATGGCGCTGATGCGATGAAATTTACATTGTGCTATGTAACTACCTTGGGTCAGGATTTGTTAATTGAAAAGAATTTATTTAATCTAGGAAGTCGGTTTACCAATAAAATCTGGAATGCCGCTCGCTTTTTGCTATTGAATTTAGAAGGACGGAATATACGCACTATTGATGAGTCTGAATATTCTATTATGGATCGATGGATTTATGGTAGATTTAATTATGCCTGTCAAAAAATTAGTTATTCGATAGAGAATTATAAATTTAGTGATGCTGCTCAATGTATATATTCGTTTTTTTGGAATGATTTTTGTGATTGGTATATTGAGTCAAGCAAACAGAAACTTCTACATGGTACTAAGGAAGAAAAGGATAAGGCGATTTCAATTCTAATGGATATGCTTGAAGCATCTATGCGTCTTATGCACCCATTTCTCTCTTTTATTACTGAGGAAATTTATCAGAAGCTACCGAATCATATGGGGGATGTAATTGTCGCTCAATATCCGATATTTGATAAAACTCGTTGTTACGATGATGCGCATATACTTGTGACCTCACTCCAAGATGTTGTAAGAACTGTACGTGTTGTTAGAAACAACCTCCAAATTGCTCCTGATAAAAAATTGAAAGTAGTATTCAGACCGTCTGAAGTCTTTTTAGCATCAGATTTAATCGAGAGCGAGAAGGGATTCATATCTTCATTAATTGGTGCATCTATATTTATTGTTGATAAGGAGTCCACGCAGCCCATAAATGGTGCATTTCCTGTAAATGGGCTTGGATATGAATGCTTTGTCTTCGTGCGCGAAGCAATCAATGTAGATTCTGAAATTGAAAGATTGAAAGCCGATACAGTAAAAGCAAAAAAAGCTCTTTCATTGGTTGAAGCCAAGCTTGCAAACCAATCATTTATAATGAATGCAAGACAGGCCGCAATTGAAAAGGAGCAAGCAAAAAGGAAAGAATTTCTTGAGGAAATTAGGAAAAACAATATACATATAGAATTATTGTCTTCTTTTTAACAATTCCATTGGTATGGAAATCACTGTTGAGAAATAACATACTATGCCTACTACAAAGGTTGGTACTTTAATTATCATTTTTTATGCAACTTGTCTTACTAAGATTTCCAAACAGAGGCAATTTCACATGTGGTAAAAGTTACCCATGGAATTGCCTTTTTTCGTTTTCATGAGATGGAAGGAGAAGGACTGGGCAGGAAGGGGTGGTACGTTTCACTCCTTCTCATTGATATCGGGGAGCTGACCGTAGATAAGCTCGCTTTTGTCCTTGAAGCTCTGCATGAACTTCTGCTCGCGGGGAATGGTGATGGTGAAGGTCGAGCCTAGGTTCTCCACGCTCTGGACGGACACCTGGCCGCCGTGCATTGACACGACATGCTTGACAATGGACAGCCCCAGTCCAGTTCCTCCTTGGTTGCGGCTTCTCGCCTTGTCAACACGGTAAAAACGCTCGAAGATGCGGGTAAGATGCTTTTCCGGTATGCCACTTCCCTGATCCATGACAGAGAATGTCACAGTATCCTGATCACCTTCCGCCTTGATACGGACTTCTGAACCAGGCTCACTGTAGGTTATCGCGTTGATGACCAGGTTCACCAAAGCTTGAACCAGCAGGCTGGGATTCACCATGACCCCGCGACCATTCTCATCATGGACAGTCGTTGTCAGGATGACCGACCGGCTGTTCGCTCTGTACGAAGTGTCCTCGCAGGTTTCCTTGACCAGTTCCTCAAGGGTGCAACGTTTCATGGTAAGCGCGGCATGGTCGTCCTCAAGGGAGGCCAGGAGGAGCAAGTCGTCGATGATTCCCTGCATCTGTCGGGCATTGCGGTTGATTATCTTGGAGAACAGTCCTATATCCTCAGATGAAATCATACCTCCAAGCAAGGTCTCTGAGAAGCCATTGATTGCCGTGAGGGGTGTTTTAAGCTCGTGGGACACATTGGCTACGAAATCCTTGCGAACCTGTTCCAGTCTTTTCAGTTCGGTTATGTCAGTGAAGGTAATGAGGATTCCTCCGGTAACCGCCTTTCCTGATTCTTCCTGCATGCCGGGGACGATGGCCGTGGAGACTTGGAACGTCTGTTCACGCCCGGCTCCGACAAGGGAAGCGGTCTGTCCTGTCAGGTGTTTGTATTTCACTATGGATGTCTGTCCGACCTTGCCAGAGTGCATCGTCGTAGCGACGAGCTTGAGAAAATCATCGTCCGTGAATATTTCGGACAATTTCGCACCGACAAGGCTTTGTGCTTCCGGGAATCCTTTGCCAAGCATTGTGTTCGCCGCATTGTTGCTCAGGACGATGATATTACGGGAGTCAACAAGGAGCAGACCTTCTGACATGGAGCTGAGAATGGAGGAATATTGCTGTTTGTCCCGTTCAAGTTGGCTGATCCTTGCCGCCAATTCCTTTGCCATGGAATTCATCGTGGCGGAGAGTTCGGCAAGTTCCTCCGGACCTTCTATGGAACTGCGAACAAGAAGATTCCCTTGGTGGTATTCATGGGCGGTAGCAGCCAGTTGCTCTATCGGACGGGTCAGGTACCTGAGCATCAGTATGGTGAACAGGACGGCGATGACGAGGAAGACAAGAAGAAGGGGGATGAGGAGCGTGTAAAAAACGCTGCGCCATGCAATGAGCTCGACCAAAGGCGCGCTGGTACGGACAATGCGGATGTCACCATTGCTGTCCGTCGTCTTGACTGCCCTGTACAGCATGGGGGTGTGCATTGAGCCGCTTGAACGGGATGATACCCCTGAGCCAGTGGACAGAGCCTCCTGTATTTCCTCGCGCCAGAGATGATTGTCCATGGTCGATGGATCTACTTCACTGTCATAGGTGACAATCCCATTTTCATTGACTATCGTGATTCTTATGTCAAGGTTCTCGGCATAAGAATCCAGGGTGGCAATGGTATCTTCGCTGTTCATGCGGGGCAGACGAGCGGCGAGGAAACGTGCTTCACCATCCAAGGTGCTGTCCGCTGATTTCCGTATGGCCTGTGAGAATGAGATAGTCGCCGCTATGATTGCACATGACATGGCGAAAGTCAGCAAGGCCGTCACGTAGACGAGCAGGCGGCTCCGGAGCTTCATGTTTCTTCTTCCTGATATTTGTATCCGATTCCCCAGACAGTCTTCAGCGCGGCACCGCCTTCTCCCAGCTTTCGGCGGACGCTTGCCATTTGTACGTCAATGGATCGTTCGGTGACAGGGTAATCATCTCCCTTTATGGTACTGATGATTTGGTTGCGGGTAAATACCCGTCCGACACATCCTGCGAGCAGATGAAGAATGGCGAACTCAGTTGCTGTCAGGTTCAGCTTTGTTCCCTTGTATTCACATCCGTAGCGGGAAATGTCCATGGTCAGGCCGCCGGGAGTCTTG
Source organism: Parasphaerochaeta coccoides DSM 17374 (assembly GCF_000208385.1). GTDB lineage: Bacteria > Spirochaetota > Spirochaetia > Sphaerochaetales > Sphaerochaetaceae > Parasphaerochaeta > Parasphaerochaeta coccoides. The sequence goes on from NC_015436.1 coordinate 496,772, forward strand.
ATGATGTCAGTATCTTCCTTTTTTGGGGAAGCGGCACGGGATTCCTGTTCCTGCGTTCTGCGGAGAATGGCTTTGACGCGAGCAATGAGAACTTTGGGGCTGAATGGTTTGGTAATGTAGTCATCGGCGCCGATTTCCAAGCCCATGATGATGTCGCTTTCTTCCGTCCGTGCCGATGCAATCAGTACGGGTAGGGCAGTCATTCCCCATGAATAGCGGATGGTCTTCAATACTTCCAGTCCGCTGAGTTCGGGCAACATAAGGTCGAGCAGGACGAGATTCGGAGTTCCGACCTTGATCTGTTCCAAAGCCTGACGCCCGTCGAGAGCCTGCAAAACAGAATAACCTTCCTGCTTCAGATGGTAACTGATAAGCTCTTGGATGTCAGTCTCATCCTCAACAATGAGAACTACCTTACCTGTGTTTGTATCCACAATGTCATGTGATGGCATTTTGTCCATGTTTCAACCCTAACCGAACACCATTGACCAGACAAGTGGGAATATATGAGGAAAGTGCAAATTCATACTTTTCACATACTTTCCGGCTAATCCGGATTGATTCCATTAATTCCAGGGTATGAAAAAAGCCACCCCGACATTGACATGCCGAAAGTGGCTTTTTGTGGTCTTGCAACCATTAGGCTGAAAGGCGAGGTGTGCGGAGCCTGGAGACAAGGGCAGGAAGCCCGTGACCGTATTTTGCAGAATAATCAAGAGCAGCAAGGTCTGCCCATGCCTCAGGATGCTTCTCCAGGAGATAGTACCAGTGGTCGGACACCGCGAAATAAAGCTGCGCAAGCGTCATGTTTGGGAAAGCAGAACGGACTTCCCAGCGGGAAATATATTGCATCAAGGGGTTAAATACGTTCTCCAGCCAGGAGTACAACGCATCATCCCATGAAATGGTCCAAGGTATATTCTGGTTCACCAGATATTTGTGGGTCGCCACCTGTTTCTTGAGCAACGCAAAGTCCTTGTCAGTGAAAATTCCATCAGTGCTGTCAAGCATGAATTTCTCGTCCAAATTTTCCAGGTCTTTCTTCATCATAGACCCTCCTTCGTTATTTCTAACTCTTTTTATATCTGTAATATCATACTAATGAAAAAAAGAATCAAGAGCGTTTTTAAAATTTTTTAAAAAAAACTTGACAAATAGACACTTATACCCATCTATCGTGTATTAATCATATTTTTATAAGATTTGACAAGGCATTCCCGCTTGTTTTCCACTGTTTTCTTGTTGCTCACAAGTCATGGGACGGACTCGATGGAGCCAATGAGAATCACATGGATGAGTTGACCTTTTCCCGCCATGCAGATACCATTTTACTGTAGACAATATGACATGGCCGGTGCGTGGGCACGTGGCGTCTTGGAGGTAGCATACATGTACAAATTAGTTCTTGTGCGTCACGGGGAAAGTGAATGGAACCGTGAGAACCGTTTTACCGGGTGGACAGATGTGGATCTTTCTGAAAAAGGCGAGAAGGAAGCGGCCATGGCAGGCGAGCTCTTGAAAAAGGAAGGCTATGCATTTGACATTGCGTTCACATCCGTGCTGACCCGCGCGAACCGCACCTTGAACCTGATCTTGGATAAGATGGGTCTTTCATGGATTCCCGTTGTAAAGAACTGGAGGCTGAACGAACGCCATTATGGCTCCCTTCAGGGACTCAACAAAGCCGATACCGCCGCCAAATATGGTGACGACCAGGTGAAGATATGGCGTCGCGCTTATGATATTGCTCCCCCGCCTCTTGCCGAGGATGATGAGCGTTATCCTGGCCGTGACCCCCGGTACGCCGGGTTGGACAAGAAGGATCTGCCGCTTACCGAATGCCTGAAGGATACCGTAAAGCGGGCGATTCCTTTCTGGAACGATGAGATTGCTCCTGCCATCAAGAGCGGGAAGAAGGTGATTGTCGCTGCCCATGGCAACAGTCTCCGTGCGCTGGTGAAGTATCTTGACGGCATCGGCGATGATGAGATTGTCAATCTGAACATCCCGACCGGGGTTCCCCTTGTATATGAGCTGGATGGGGACTTGAAGCCTGTTAAGCATTATTATCTGGGTGACGCCGCCGCGGTGGAAGCTGCCATGGCTGCTGTTGCCGCCCAGGGAAAGAGCAAGAAATAATCTGGAAGCTTTCTCTGCGTCTTGTGGGAATGGGGTTGTTGCAAAATGAGTTTGCGGCATCCCCTTCCTTGTCTCTGGCTAAGGGATGTCTTTGCCGAACCGAATTATCTTGTGTCCACTGGATTTTCTTCGTGTTTGGAATTACTGTATGTACGATGGAAAATATGGAAAATCTGAAAGTCCACCCAGGATGCGACCTTACATGTCCACATGGCAGGAATTGTATCCATAACATACCTTTGTTTTCTTCATTGGGGCATGATGCCATCATGTCCCTTACCGCTGTAATGTCACATCATTCATGGAAGAAAGGTGATGTCATCCTGCGGGAAGGCGCACAGGCGACAGGTTTTACCATCATCCGTGAAGGAATTGCAAAGGCAGTCAAGGTAACGGCGGAGGGGCGTGAGCAGATTCTTTATATTTTCCCCAAGAATGACTATTTCGGCGCACGTTTCCTTTTCACGGATGGCATTGCCCCGTATACGGTCGTGGCACTTGAAGACACAATCACGTGTGCCTTGGATACCAAGAACTTCCGGTCATTGTTGGCCGCTCAGCCTGAGATTTCCTTGCAGGTGATCAATGCTCTCGCTGGCCGGATGAGGAGTCTGGAGCGGATTCTCCTCAATGTTGGTGGCAGAAATTCCGCCATCCGCATCGCCTCCATGTTGCTTGAGCTTTCCGAGGGTTATGGCGTCCACACGTCCAATGGCGTGGAGTTGGAGCTGCCGCTGAGCAGGGAAGGATGGGCGAATCATCTTGGGCTTGCGCGCGAGACTTTGAGCAGAAAGATGACACAACTTGAAGAAATGGGAATCATCGTCCAATATCCGGGGAAGAAGTTGCTTATCAAGGACATGGCATCGCTCCGGGAGTATGTCGAAACCGGAGAGTAAGGAATTTCTTTCATTCTTTTGGCAGTACTTGCTTTTTTCTTTTATTTCTCTTATTCCGTAGTCTTGTTTTTATTGAAAAATTTTCCTCGATTGTTCATAATGCCAGGCGAATGTCATGAGTTTCTAATTTATTGAGGATTCCATGACACAGTCGAATGGTTTGATATATGTAAAGCGGGAAGCACAGGCTTCTCCCGGTTGGTATGTGTAATACATGCATGCCAGCACGATGAAAAAGCAAACTGCAACCGGTACGTGATTCCGGGTGCAAATATACACAAAGGTTGGTTGTGAAATGTCTACAGTCCTAATTGTTCAGTTCATCGCCCTGGCGGTGTCTGTACTCTCTTTTGGAGTGGCGTTGTGGCTTTATACGTGGGTAAAATCCCAGCCGTCTAAGAACAGTCGCGTCGAAACAATTGCAGAGCTCATCCGCCGTGGCGCAAACACATTCCTGCGCCGTGAGTATGTCGTTCTGGCAAAGTTTGCCGGAGTCGCGGCAATCCTCATTCTTCTGTTCATTCCCCATCCGATTTGGACTGGCGGTGCTTTGGACAACATCCTGATGGCTGTCGCGTACTTGGTCGGTACTGCATTTTCCGCCCTTGCGGGAAAGGTTGGCATCCAAGTGGCGACCATCGCCAACAAGAAGACAGCCGTGGCTGCGCAACAGGGCATCAAGCCCGCGTTCCTTGCCGGTTTCCGTGGCGGTGCCGTCATGGGTATGGCGGTAGTCGGTTCCAGTCTGCTTGGCGTGACGCTGTTGTTCATGCTGACTCAGGATGCCACTACGCTTCTTGGTTTCAGTTTTGGCGCTAGTTCCCTGGCTTTGTTTGCCAAGGCCGGTGGCGGTATCTTCACCAAGACAGCGGATATCAGCGCCGACCTCACGGGCAAGGTTGAACTGGGCATCCCTGAAGATGACCCCCGCAACCCTGCCGTTATTGCGGATAACGTCGGTGACAATGTCGGCGACGTCGCTGGCATGGGCGCGGATCTCTTTGACTCCAATGTCGCTTCCATGGCTGCCGCGCTTGTCATGGCCATGTCATTGGACAATGGAACGCCCGGAAAGAACGTCCTGACGGTGTTCCTCTATGCCGCCCTCGGTCTTTTGGCATCCATCCTGGGTGTTGGTACCGCAAAGATGGGTCGTGGCGGAAGTCCTACCCGTGCGTTGAACAGCAGCACTTACGTGACGACCGCTGTTTATGCGGCGATTACAGCACTCGCTACGTGGCAGCTCAATCTTGAGTGGCGCATCTGGGGCGCGGCTGTCATCGGACTCTTGGTCGGTACGATCATTGGCCTCGCCACCGATTATTTCACTGATGATACCAAGCCGCCTGTACGGCACGTGGCGAAGGCTTCACAGTCCGGTCCCGCGTTCACCATCCTGTCCGGTGTTTCCTATGGTTTCCTCAGCGTCCTGCCTGCCATGGTGGGCATAGCAGTGGCTTCCTTCGCTTCCTATCTCATCACCGCTCCTCTTGGCGCAGGTTATGCAATGTTCGGAATTGCAATGAGTGCCGTGGGTATGCTTTCCATCGTCGGCATGATTATTTCCAACGATGCCTACGGTCCTATCGTTGATAATGGCCGTGGTCTTGTGGAGATGTGCGACCTTGGCGACACGGCTCTGGAGATCACTGATTCCCTGGACAGCGCCGGCAACACGGTCAAGGCTGTCACCAAGGGCTTTGCCATAGCTGCTGCTGGTCTGACAGTCATTGCTTTGCTGGGAGCTTTCATTGCGGAAGTCAACGAGGCAATCGTCACCCGCGGATTGAACATAGAACTGCTCACGGGATTCGACATCATGCAGCCTGATGTATTCTTCGGTCTCTTGGTCGGGGCTGCCATCCCGGCGGTTTTCAGTGCCATGCTGATTTTGGGAGTTGACCGCAATGCCCAGAGAATGGTCACAGAGATTCACCGTCAGTTTAAGGAGATTCCTGGACTGAAGGAAGGAAAAGCCGGTGTAACTCCTGAATATGACAAGTGCATTGACATTGCCACTACCGGTTCTCTCAAGGAACTGCTTCCTGCTGGCGCACTTGCCATCATCTCCACTTTGGTGGTCGGTTTCGTCGGCGGCGTACACGCTATCGGCGGTTTCTTGACCGGCAATATCGTAAGTGGTTTGCTGTTGGCATTGTTCATGTCAAATTCCGGCGGTCTGTGGGACAACTCCAAGAAGTATGTCGAGTCTGGACACAATGGCGGACGTGGCTCTGATGCGCACAAGTCTGCTGTCGTTGGCGATACAGTCGGTGATCCGTTCAAGGATACCGCTGGACCTTCAATCAACACTCAGATTACTGTAGTGTCCCTGATTTCTTCCCTGATGGCTTCACTGTTCCTGACTTTCTCTCTGTTCTAAGAGTCAAAGCATCTGGATGCAAGCCCTGTCTTCGGATGGGGCTTGTTTTTTATTAAAAGGTTTGTAAAGCGCTAGCGGTATGGATTCAATATGTGTTATCGCCACGCAAGACGCTTCGGCTGGAAGAATTGCCAGTGCCATCCTCCAAGGCTTTGTTCAAGCTCAAGGACTGCCAGACGGGCGTCTGTGATGGGAGAGAAGGAAAGGGGAGAAAGATAATCCTCGATTTCCTGCTGATGGTACAGGAAGCTTTCCTTGGCCATGGGTGCCAGCATTAGTCCCTGGGGATGGGCGGCAGATGCCCCGGAGGAAGTTGTCAGCGTATATGTCAGTCTCTCCAGTGCCGGGGACTGCACGGCAGGAAGAATGAGCGCACCCAAGTCGGAGAGTACAGCACGGGAAGATATCTCCACCCGGCTGCCATCCCAAGGAATATCCTCAGGAAGAGACAGGGGATCACGGCTGTGGGCGAGCGTCAAAGCACTGCTTGCGGCATAGAAAGCGACATCGCCCGTCATCCTCCACAGGACGCGTCGAACCGACTGAAGCTCCCTGCGTATCTTTTCGGGCAAGATAAGTACATAATGGTAAGCGAGTAACCGATGCATACCTTAATAATAAAGGCTGGTACGGCACTTCGCAACAAGAACAATCACTAAAAGTAATGTATGACAGGAAAAAAGGTCTGAAAAACACTAAAAAGAACCAAGCCGCTTTACACGAATACGTGAATCTGTTAGGCTGTCATAGCTGTAGGTTCCGTGCTTCTTCCGGTAAAGTAGGCATATGGAACCTGTTTCATGCGGATGCCTCGTGCAGTCCGTGCAAAGCGAATGGAAAAAGACTTAGTAATGAGGTGAAGATATGGCTCGCAGATGTCAATTAACTGGAAAAGGCACCATGTCCGGAAATATCGTGACACGGAAAGGCCAGGCAAAAAAGAAGGGCGGCGTCGGTCAGCACATCGGCGTATGCACCAAGCGCACTTTCAAACCTAATTTGGTAAAGGTAAAGACTCTCATTGACGGAAAGCCCGTCACTCTGAAGATTAGCGTTCGAGCACTGAGAAGCGGTCTGGTTCAGAAAATCGTGTAGTCTTTTACCCTGTGGTAATATCCACAGGAATGTGTGCGGTTGCAGGCCGGATATGAAGGGCCCTTTTCCAAGGGCTCTTTTTTTGCATTCTTTTCAGGGAAAAGTTCACTCTTTTGTTCATTATATGGAACCGAAGACGGGAGATAGATATGAAGGATATTCGAGTACATTCACTCCCCGGCACACTTGCGCTGGATGCCGATGCCCCTGAGAAATTGGCAGAAATAGCGGCTTTGGTACCGGCGATCCATGTGTTCATCATCGGACCTGTACGACGGGTGTCTTATGATCTTGCGTTCTCCATCCGACAGTCTCACGGGAATGCGGAAGCCGCCATGAAAGCCCTGGAGGACGGACAGGAACTATGGAACCATCTTGTCTATGACCGTCTTGGCAAGGGAAAGGCCTCTGGAAGCATTTCAGCACATATCGCTTCCAACATAGCGACAGCCAGGGAAATACTGCATGTTTTGGATGGTTCCCTTGCTTTTCCTGGAGGTTCTGATAGATATGTTGATGCCCTTGGCTCCCATTGGGCGGCAGAAATCTGCCGGGCGGCAATGAAACAGAAGGGCATGGATGTAGTTTTGGTGGATTACCCTCAGGCACTGCGCAAAGGAAACTCAATCCTTACATCTCCCATTGTCCTGATTTACGGAGATATCCGTGGAGAAGAAGACATCGACGTTTCAACTGATCCTGATGGAGAGACCCTTGCCGAACATGCCGCCAGTCGTCTTGGCCCCTTGTTGGGAGCAGGAGGCATAACGTTCTGGAACGGACACGCGCCTCTGCGTACCGCCGACATACGTGAAGTCCCCGGAGCACGTGTCATTGATGAACTTTCCTTTTCGGAGGCTGTGGAACTATCCTATTTCGGAGCTCCTGTGGTTCATCCACGGTCGCTGTTGCCCGCTTCCGGAACAGGATTACCGGTGCGCTTGTCATGGTGGAATGACATCCAAGGTCCTTGTACCGTAGTCCGTCCCATGGCGCATGCGGAAAGAATTCCGGAATCGACGGTCAATGGCAGGGTCAAGGGATTTTCCATCATTCACGATGTCGCTTTGATCAACATTGAAGGTACTGGGATGAGTGGAGTTCCCGGTATCTCAAGCCGTCTGTTTTCTACGATGCGTGATGGTAGCATATCGGTTTCCTTCATCAGCCAAGCGTCCAGTGAGTATTCCATCTGTTTTGCAGTCGCTGCTGTTCAGGCACAGGATGCCATGACTCTGGCACACGACGCTTTCCGCCATGAGCTCTCTCTCGGACTCATTCAACGCATTGACAGTGAGCCTGGCTGTGCAATCCTTGCGGTTGTCGGAGACAGAATGAGCGGGACTCCGGGCATTGCCGCGCGTGTCTTCTCCTCCCTGTCCAAGGTAGGCGTGAATGTTCGGGCAATTGCGCAGGGTTCTTCGGAAAGAAACATCAGCGCAGTGATAAAGGACTCGGACAGTACCCGCGCCCTTCAGGGGCTTCATGCAGGTATCTTTTTGTCTCGCAGGACTTTGTCTGTAGGAATATTTGGACTGGGTGGCATTGGTTCCACATTATTGGAACAGCTCAGGGTACAAAGTGAAAGACTGCATGAGGAGTTTGGCGTTGATATCCGCATCAGGGCTATGGCAAACAGCACACGAATGCTTCTGGATGAGGAAGGTGTGGATCTTGATACATGGAAGGAACGTTTTAAAAAAGATTCCGTGCTTTTGGATACCCAAAAAGTCATTGAGCATGTGACAGTCCCATATTTTCCCCATGCGGTCATCTTTGATTGCAGCGCCAGTGGAGAACTCCCGCGCAATTATGTCTCATGGTTGGAAAAAGGCGCTCATATCATCACGCCTAACAAAAAAGCCGGAGCAGGTCCTTATGGGTTGTATGACAAACTGATGAAGACTTGTCGTTCCACTGGTCGTCGTTTTCTGTATGAAGCTACTGTCGGTGCCGGTCTGCCGGTCATCAGCACCTTGCAGGACTTGGTACGCACCGGAGATCGCGTACATCGGATTGAAGGCATTGTAAGTGGAACTTTGGCATGGCTTTTCTCACAGTATGATGGAAGCAAGCCTTTTAGTTCATTGGTGCGTGAGGCCAGGGAAATGGGCTATACGGAACCTGATCCACGGGATGATCTATCCGGCATGGATGTGGCACGCAAGACAGTCATTCTTGCCCGTGAGTTAGGTTATACGGTTGAGACAGCCGATTTGCAAGTCACGTCCTTGGTGCCGGAGCAGCTTTGCAACATGGATGTCCCCCTGTTCATGGCGCGGCTGCAAGAGATGGACGTACCGATGGAGAAGTTGTTCAAAGAGGCTGAAGCGAGGGGAGAAAAACTTCGGTATGTCGGTCAGATTGATGGAAATGGTCGTTGTTCTGTCAGCCTGAACAGCTATCCCGCTGAACATCCTTTTGCCCAGACTGTCGGTACAAACAATGTCATTTGCTTCACCACCGACAGGTATCATGAGTTTCCGCTGGTCATCACAGGGCCAGGAGCCGGAAAAGAAGTGACTGCTGGTGGAGTATTCGCGGACTTGCTGAGATTGTGTGCGTATCTTGGCGCACGGTTGTAAGGCAAGCAGAAATCAAGGGATAAGAGAATTGCAGGAGGGAAGCCGATATGAAATTTTTTTCGACACGGAAGAAAGCGCCGCACGTGAACCTGGGAGAATCTCTGCTGACCGGATTGGCTCCTGATGGCGGTCTATATGTTCCTGAAACCATTCCTGCCAGGGATTTCCGGGAATATTTCCCATCATCATTTCCTGCTCTGGCGGCGGATGTCCTGTCGCCATTCTTTGAGAAAGATCCACTTGCTTCAAGTCTGGACGATATTTGTGCATCGGCTTTCAATTTTCCTGTCCCTCTCCATAGCTTGGGAGATGATCGAGAGGTCTTGGAATTGTTTCATGGGCCTACTGCGGCCTTCAAGGATTTCGGGGCACGTTTCTTGGCACGTTCCATGGAGAAAGAGCTTGTCCGTTCCGGACGCACTCTGACCATATTGGTGGCTACCAGCGGTGATACGGGAGGAGCGGTGGCTGCGGCGTTCCATGGATGCAGAGGAATTAACGTGAAGGTGCTTTTCCCCAAGGGACGGGTTTCCGCCCGACAGAAACGGCAGCTGACCTGTTGGGGGGACAATATTTCAGCATATGAAGTCGAAGGTTCATTCGATGACTGTCAGAAAATGGTCAAGGATGCTTTCATGGACAAGGATGTTTCCCGTAGAGAGAGGCTGTCAAGTGCGAACAGCATCAATCTTGGACGGCTTCTGCCTCAAATGACGTATTACGTACATAGTGCCTTGGAATTCAAGAAAAAACATGGTGCGAATCCTCTGGTCATTGTTCCTAGCGGTAATGTCGGGAATAGTTGCGCTGGTTACTGGGCAAAGACTTCAGGCGCTCCTATTGCGCGTATCGCCTTGGCTGTAAATGCGAATAGCACAATCGTTGACTTTCTTTCCAGCGGACGATATGAACCACGCCCCAGCGTGGCGACATTGGCGAACGCGATGGATGTGGGAGCCCCCTCAAACATGGAAAGGCTCCAGGAGCTGTTTCCGAGCTTTAAGGAATTTTCCGCAAACGTCACTGCCTGGAGTGTCTCGGACGAACACATTAGAGAAACAATCGGGAAAACGTGGGAAAATGACCGGTATGTCATGTGTCCGCATACGGCAACCGCTGAATATGTCAGACTGACACACTTCCCCAGAGAAAAGAGTATCATTGTCTCAACGGCTCATCCGGCGAAGTTTGAGACCATAGTGGAACCTCTGGTAGGGCATTCTGTCGCTGTTCCTGACTCATTGGCGGTTTTGCTTGAAAAGAAAGAGACGTATCAGTCGATTCCGGCTGACCATCATCTCCTTTTTGCATGAGAGACTTTCCATCGGAGCCGGGTGTGCTATAAGATGCGTGATGACTTCCTATGTCTGATGGCGAGTGCAGTCACGCTGTTTTTCCCAAACACCAGCTCCATCTCTTTTTTGTAATGAGGGAATAAATCCACGGGCACATAGGCAAGTATCGTTCCGGCGAATCCTCCTCCATGATTTCTGCATGCACCGCATCCATTCAGTATCCTGCGGCTTAACGCCAGTGCCAGTCCAAGACCCTGTTCAAGAGGGTTATGGGGGGAATAAAGGTTCTGAAGATACTCGAAGGCTGAGTGACAGGCTTCATTGGTCAAGGAAAGGTATGTTGTCATATCATTGTTCTGGAGCGCATTGAGCATTGCCGCGACACGATTGTTTTCATCAAAAAAATGGATGGCACGGAGAAGGGATCGGTCATTCTTCACGCTTTTATGGAGAGCTGGAAGTGCGGCGTAAAATTCTTCCTGTGGGACTTCCCTAAGATATTTCTTGTTAAAAAAAGCGGATATCATTCCCATTTCGGGTGGAATTGAAGCATAATCACTGGTCAAATCAGCATGATTCCCACCGGTATCTACGATTGTCAGGACATATCCTGCCTGGAAGAAATCAAAGGAAACCGGTGTGACAAGAACATTTGCAGGATTAGCGAAATCCATGCCTATTATGCCGCCGTGGGCGCAGGCGGCCTGATCCATCAATCCGCTGGGCTTGTTGAAATAGACATTTTCTGCATATTTCCCGATTTGTGCCAGCTTGATGGGCGACCACGCGTCATTATTGGAATAATGGTTGAATATGGTTGCGCAGAGTATTTCAATGGCAGCCGAGCTGCTCAGCCCGGAACCTTTCAAGACAGTGGATGTCGTATATGCCTTCCATCCTCGTAGTGCGATGCCTTCATCTGAAAATGAACGTGCAATGCCGCGTACAAGTGCCGTACTTGACTCTTTTTCTTCTTCCTTTGGCGCAAGGTCGGAGAGGTTCACGCTAACGGGTCTAAAGCCTTCGCTAATCAGTTGAACCGTATTGTCGTCAGTAGGGATTACCGCAGCAATGGTATCAAGGTTGATTGAGGCTGCAATGACTTTCCCCATGTTGTGATCAGTATGGTTTCCCGCCAGTTCTGTTCTGCCTGGAGTACTGAAAAGCGCAGGGCGTTCGGTTTTCCCAAAGATTCTGATGAACCCGTCAAGGAGATTATGGAAACGCTCATCCATCTTTGTTGCGTCATAATCACTCCCATAAAGCTGTGGGTAGACGGCATGCAGCGTGTCAATGTCAGGTGGAGTGAGGATTGCCATTCGTCAGTCTCCTTCTGTTCTTTTTTCAAGTATATCATATCATGGCAATTCGTCGCTATGGGATGTCAGCGCCAACATCATGATATATGATTATATGAAATAAAAATATAAAACACAATAATAACGATATATATTCAATATAGTAACAATCAATTTTAATATCATATTTATGTTAGTATAATGTAATTATAAATCAGTGTTTCAGTACTATCCTATCATTAAGCAATGGAAAATGCAGGATTTTTATTCTATTTCTATGTATGAGAGTTCTTACGGCTTCCTTGGCTTGGCTCGGTGTCCAGCGCATTGCGCCGCAAGCGTCTCCTGCAAGGTGATCTGTAATGTTTTCATTCCAGTTGTCCTCATTGGCTCTGAGCCATGCCGACAAGGTATCGGGATTGTGGCGCAGAGGATGCCATAAGATTTCCTTGAGAATATCATTCTCCGCTTCCGCTTCGTTCACGTATGTACTATCACAGATATCACAGCCGGAACAGAAAGTTCCTTGTTGTCCCATCTTTTCAAGCACAGTTCGGCGGATGCAGCCGTGCGGTTCCATGAAGGCATTCTGATATCCTTGGCATGGCTTTTCCATTCCGGTGATGATGACCCACGCATGGGATGTATTTCCGTCACGTCCCGCTCTGCCGGATTCCTGGAGATATTCTTCAACAGTGGAAGGAAGCCGTACATGGACGACACTCCTGATATTCGGTTTATCCACCCCCATGCCAAAGGCGCAGGTTGCGCAAAGGACGGCATCCTGACTTGAAATAAACCATGATTCTGTTTCTTCTCTTTCTTTTCTTCCTAACCCGGCATGATAAGCTCGTACTGGAATATGAGGGAGTGCAAGCGCAATTTCCGTAGCACAACGCCATGTTTCTCTGCGGGTAGGGCAGAAAACAAGAAGCGGGCGCGGGGCAATGGCGGCAAGAAGTACTATTTCCCTGTCAGGACATAGGGTTCTTCTGACATGATAGATGATGTTTGGTCTATCAATGTCAGCTCGGACAATGTGGGGAGGCACCCGGTTAAAAAGACTGGCGATGAGTTGTCCGGTCATTCCGTCTCCAGATGTCGCGGTGAAAGCCATGACATGGCGTGCGCCAAGCGTTGGCAGGGTTTGAGACAGGTCATGATAAGCAGGACGGAAGGAATTTCCCCACTGTATGAGAGTATGAGCCTCGTCAAGGACAAAGAGACTGATATCCAACTTTTCAAGTCGTTGTCGGACATGAGGATTAACGAGCGTTTCCGGGTTTGTCAGGATGATTGCCTGGTTGAGATGGGAAAGTTTCCGCCAGATGTCATCACGCTGGGCATATGTCTGACCTCCTCTCAGGCAAAATACCGGAACCGGACTGTCAGTCATCTTGCGTTTCTGGTCATTCATCAGGGAGAGCAGAGGGTAGACAATGATGGAAATTCCGTTCATGAGCAGGGCAGGCAGCATGAAGCAGAGAGTTTTTCCTCCTCCTGTCGGCAGGATGACGAGATGCCCCGGATCGCAGGCATCGTTTTGTTCTGCCTCAAGCATATCTTCTATGATAAGGCTCTGGAATGGCCTTAGTTTGATGCCGCCGAAAGATTTGTCCAGCATGTGTTGAATGAGTCGGGAATGCTCCATGATGTATGAAATATCGCTGCCCAGCGGAATGTTTCACCATAAAGGCATAGAGAAAAACAAAGAAAAACAACTGTAACCTTGAAAATTGACCCCCAAGGCCTTATGATTTTACATATTAGTAAGTGTATGTGACATGAAATTCGGCAGCGCGTACAGGAAGCTCGGATTCCCGTACCCTGGTTGAGGATGACGCTATGGAATTGGATATCAGCGAATCGCTTGTAGATGTTGTTGCTGAAGAAGAAAAAGAAGACATCCAAGAAATCGAGCTCAATGAGGCACGATATATCGATGTCATGAACGGGGCGAGAGGGCCTCGCTGGTGGAGACTTTTCCGACAGGCTGTGCGGGAGGATGAGGCAGGGATGCTACCGAAAGTGTTCCTCCATTGTCTGTCGCTCGTGACCAAGATGCCCAAGGTGCTTGTGCGTCGTAAAGGTGAGAAACGCAGGCTCTATACATTCAATGTAATCCAGTCCTGGTGTCGGAAGATTTGCCACAAGACAAATCTGCACCTTGAGATCGTAGGAGCTTCTAATGTTCCTTATGGTCGGGCTTGCCTGTATGTGTGCAATCATATGTCTGCCATGGATATTCCTGCTTTGTTCGCAGTATCTCCCATTCCTTTTGCTTTTGTTGCCAACAGTCTGTTTTCACAACTTCCTTTCTTTAGCTTCTGGACCGATCATTCAGGTTCCGTATATGTGAAGCAGGGAGATGGAGCGGAAGAAATGAAAGCCATGAGGGATATGATTGCCTCTTTGAAAGGAGGCGCGTCTCTTGCGCTTTTTCCCGAAGGTTATATTTTCCAACACGAAGGCTTGGCTGAGTTCAAGAGAGGTGGTATTTCATCTGCCGTCATTGCCCAAGTTCCTATTGTTCCTGTGTGCATCTGGGGAACGCAGGATGCATTCCCCCCCGGACATCTCTATATCAAGCCTGATACGAAAATACGGATTGAATTTGGCGATCCCATCGAAACAGCTGGCATGAAAAAACAGGAAAGAAAAGATATCGAGGAAAAGGTCAGGATTGTCTTGTTCGGCATGAAGACTCGTGTGGCAAAGGAATCCCACGGAGAGCGGGTAGGATGGGGTGAATCAGCACAATGACCTGTTCGTTGTGCATAATAGGAGGCTCCAGTCGCCTGGAACCTCCAGCCATTCTTCAAGATCATCGTTGAGCAGTTTCCAACGGAGACTGCCTTACTTGTTAAAAATCAACCCAGTCTGCCGTCAGTATCACGTCGGAAGGCGGCATCAAGAAAAACTCATCATCGGATTCTCCAGTTCCATAGAGTAGTCCGTCATACGAATTGATCCATCCTTTAAAAGGACGATAACCCGACGGATCCCCCTCGTCTCTCCCTTCCTCCCACCGCAGCAGTGATCCCTGACCTGGTACTGTAATCTCGTCTCCTTCAAAGGCGGTTATCGGCGCTGGTACAGTTCCGCCTGTATGCCCGTTGCCATCAAAAGTGACGGTGTATTGCCTTATCCAGACTGCATACAGCAACATGTCATCAGAGGGAATGAAGTAACTATCCCAAAAACTGTCCCCGGCGCCAAAGGGATCAGTACTCCATCCGGCAAAAACATGATTGGTTTTCACCAGTGATCCCTGACCTTGTACATTAGCCTCGTCTCCTCTATTGACGATTATCGGCTCCGGTACAGTTCCGCCTGTATGCCCGTTGCCATCAAAAGTGATGGTGTATTCGTTCTTCTCCCACTGTGCATACAACGTCACATTCTGGGAGGGAATCTCGAAGGAGGAACCAGCGGCATATGAATCTCCATTACCAGCAAGCTCGGTATTCCATCCGCCAAAGGAATAACCGCTCTTTTCCAATGTTCCGTGACCTGGTAGTGTGACCGCCGTTTCCACATAATCGGTTATCGATGTCGGTGCAGAACCGCCCGTGGAACCATTGCCGTTGAAGGAGACGGTGTATTGGTTCTTCTCCCACTGTGCATACAACGTCACATTCTGGGAGGGAATCTCGAAGGAGGAACCAGCGGCATATGAATCTCCATTACCAGCAAGATCGGTATTCCATCCGCCAAAGGAATAACCGCTCTTTTCCAATGTTCCGCAATCTGGTAGTGTGACCGCCGTTTCCACATAGTCGGTTATCGATGTCGGTGCAGAACCGCCCGTGGAACCATTGCCGTTGAAGGAGACGGTGTATTGGTTCTTCTCCCACTGTGCATACAACGTCACATCCTGGGAGGGAATCTCGAAGGAGGAACCAGCGGCATATGAATCTCCATTGCCAGCAAGCTCGGTATTCCATCCGCCAAAGGAATAACCGCTCTTTTCCAATGTTCCGTGACCTGGTAGTGTGACCGTCGTTTCCACATAATCGGTTATCGATGTCGGTACAGATCCGCCCGTGGAACCATTGCCGTTGAAGGAGACGGTGTATTGGTTCTTCTCCCACTGTGCATATAACGTCACATTCTGGGAGGGAATCTCGAAGGAGGAACCCGCGGCATATGAATCTCCATTACCAGCAAGCTCGGTATTCCATCCGCCAAAGGAATAACCGCTCTTTTCCAATGTTCCATGACCTGGTAGTGTGACCGTCGTTTCCACATAGTCGGTTATCGATGTCGGTGCAATACCGGTAGCACCGTTGGCATGAAAGGAGACGGTGTATTCGTTCTTCTCCCACTGTGCATACAACGTCACATCCTGGGAGGGAATCTCGAAGGAGGAACCCGCGGCATATGAATCTCCATTACCAGCAAGCTCGGTATTCCATCCGCCAAAGGAATGACCGCTCTTTTCCAATGTTCCGTGACCTGGTAGTGTGACCGTCGTTTCCACATAATCGGTTATCGATGTCGGTACAGATCCGCCCGTGGAACCATTGCCGTTGAAGGAGACGGTGTATTGGTTCTGCAACCAGATAGCATGTAGCATCACATCATGAGCAGGCATGATGAAAGAGTTTCCGATGGCATACTGAGTTCCGGTGCCAGTAGGCAGAGTATCCCATCCACCAAAGGAATGACCTGACCATTCCAGCGTTCCGGGACTTGGTAGAGTGATTACGTCGCCCTCATGAACGTACATCCGTCCCGGCGCATTCCCGCCCGTGGCTCCGTTTCCCTCAAAGGTGAGGAGGTATGCCTTGGTTGCAGCCGCGTTCACCCCGCTCCCGGTGTCCCAGTCCACTATCCCTATGAGAATCTCTGCGAGGGCGACTTCATGAGCATCCGTGTTCAGCGTCATGTTGTAGACATGCTGCTTGCCTTTGTCAAAGTGAATCTTGCCCTGGTCAGAGGTCGCTACGGAATTCGCTGCCCATGTGTATGTATCAGAGCCCAGGGTAAATTCCAGTTTCAAAGCATCAAGCAGGACATCTGAGTGAACCACAGGTATCAGTACCGCTTCAAACCTGCGCTTGCCCGCATCCTGCTCCGCTTGACTGAGGGTGTGGGAGATGTTCTTCATTATGATTCCCTCAACGGAACTTGTGACTGACAAGGCTCCGGTATCCAGGTTGAACGTGCCTTGCGTGCTTGTGCCTTCGACCATAGCAGAAAGTACGCCACCCGTGATGGCGTCCGCATCGACAGTCGTGCTGGGAGAGATGTTGACTATCAGACGGGAGAGCATATGGTCAAGTTTCAGATGCACCGTCGAGGTATTATTCTGTACGTTGTCGGCGTGTCCCCACAGGAAGTCAGCCGTCCCGGTCATCTGTTCCGAGGAACTTCGGTTGATGTCTATGGCCACGGTCGTCGGGTCAGAGATGTTTTCATCATAGGGATAGTAGGCGATGAAGTCGAAGTGTGTGATGGCAGGATTGGAGATGTCGTCCCACTTCAAGGTGTCACCAGCGGTAGCAGGAGTGAAGCCGGAAGTCTGGAAGGCTGTGTCAGCCGTGTATGCTTGGTTGGCACGCCCCGTGGCGGCAGAAGCTGCCAGAGCATCATGAGCTACCATGTAGATGCCGACTTCATCATCGGCTTGCCATTCGGAATCTGCCGTGGCCTTGCGGCCTATCTCGGAAGTGAAACGTACTTCGTTTGTATGTGAAACATTCAGTTTGCTGTCGCATGAAATAAGGGCGACAAGTAGCATCAGAATGGTTGTAAGAACCACAAAACCTGGTCTGCTAGATTTGCTCATACGCAGTTCTCTCAGATTCTCTCTCTCTCTCTCTCTCTCTCTCTCTCTCTCTCTCTCTCTCTCTCTCTCTCTCTCTCATAGTGTCTTTCCCTTTCTCCGTGAAGAAGATGACGGCATGTCAGCACAACCAATGCGGAGGCAATGAATAAGGTAGTGTAAATCCTTTGATGGCAGCCGACTATTACCCAAAGGTATTATTTCATATGAAATGCATATAATACTTTCGGGTTATTTGGTGATTTTAGATGTAAATAGTGTTAATAGATAAGGTTTAAAACGTATGAGGCGTAAGAAAACAAGAAACTGGAAATAATGCGAAAAACCGATGCAGTCAACTGGACAGCTTTTTTCTCAGACACCACATTACCATAGGTGGTGATGCCTCCTATGGTCATCGTCCGGAGATTCAAATCTGAAATACCCTGAGATTAACACTTTTTTAACACTTTCATGACTATTTCCTAGCAGTTGTTCCTTATAGTCCGAGGCATATCACATGGAGGATATTAATGAAAATGAAAAAAATCGTTGCCATCGCATTGATTCTCGTTGTTGCTTTCGGCACTGTATTTGCTCAGGGAAACAAAGAGCAGGCACAGAAACCTGTTGAAGTGAAGAATTATACTTTCGGCGGATCCACGACGGTTGCTCCGATTGTTGAGACTGCGATTCCCCTGTTCACTGCTGCCAATCCTGGTGTGAAAATCAGCTATGAAGGCGTGGGAACCGGAACCGGATTGAAGCAGCTCACCGCTGGAACATTGACCTTGGCCGGTGCCAGCCGTGATCTCAATTCCACTGAGATTGCTGATGGACTTGTCCCGAACACCATTGCTCTCGACGGTCTCTCTGTTGCCGTCAACAAGTCCGTCACTGTCGCTAACCTGAGCCTCGCTCAGCTTGCCGGTATCTTTTCCGGTGAAATCAGCAACTGGTCCCAGGTCGGTGGACCCAACGCCGCCATCGCCCTGATTGTCCGGGATGAATCGTCCGGTACGTATGCTTCTTTCAAAGAAATAGTACTTGATACCCAGAAGAAGGCGCCTTCCAAGAACGCCATCGTTGCCAAGGAAAACGGAGAACTTGCCGCCAAGATTGCTTCTACTCCCAATTCTATCGGCTATCTCGGCATGGCCTTCAACCACATCGTGACTGAAGCCGGTGGAAAAGTTCTGTTGGTTGATGGCATCGAATCCACCACTGCCAACGTCTTGAATGGTAGCTATCCAATCAGCCGCAACCTGTACTTGGTCAGCAAAGGACCTCTTGCGGGGGGAAGCGTCGAGAAGGCTTTCGTGGATTTTATCCTCTCCGACAAGGGGGCTGCGGTCGTGCTGGATGCCCAGTACATTCCCCTCAACTAGGAACGAGACATACATTCGGAAAATAAATCCACGCAACAAGGAATGATAAAAGCATGCAGTTAGGTCTACCGAGAACAAACGGCGTGCGAAGCTTCAAGGAGCGTAGCGGCAGGATTATCCTGCTGCTCGCTGCTTTGGTTTCCATAGCGACTGTTCTTCTTATCACTATCTTTATTTTTCAGCAGGGCGTGCCGGTGTTCGGCAAAGTATCCGTGCTGGATTTCTTGTTTTCCACGAAGTGGCTTCCTACGGGAAATCCACCTGCGTATGGAATATTGTCATTCGTCTGGGCAAGTTTTATGGTGACTGCGCTGTCCCTGCTGTTCGCCACTCCGGTTGCTCTGGCAGTCGCTGTGTATCTGGCAGAGTTTGCCAAGGGACGCAGAGCTTCCATCCTCCGTTCATCGATTGAGCTGCTCGCCGGCATTCCATCAATCATCTATGGACTGTTCGGTATTGCCGTCATTGTTCCGGCAATCAGGAATATTTTCGGAGGAACCGGCTACAGCCTGCTTGCCGCGGCCATCATCCTTGCCATCATGATACTTCCTACCATCATCAATATCAGCGAAGTATCCATCAGGGCAGTCAACGATGAGTTGCGTTATGCTTCCGTAGCCATGGGAGCGACGAAATGGGAAACAATTTCCCGCGTTGTACTTCCTGCCGCCAAATCAGGAATATTCACGTCCATCATCCTTGGACTAGGGCGTTCCGTAGGAGAGACGACAGCGGTTCTTCTTGTCGGTGGAAACGCGGCCATTTTTGCCCGTACTCCCTTGGATATGGGCAGAACCCTCACCATGAACATCATCACTGACATGAGCTATGCCGAAGGAACTCACCTGCAATCCTTGTTCGCTACCGCCATGCTCCTGTTCATCGTGATATTGGTGCTCAACTATATCGTCGTGCGTGTCGCTCGGCACAGCAGGATGGAGGACTAGCAATGACCGATACACAGCAGATGCTTGCTCATGACAAACGACGAAAAAGCATAAATCGTTTCGCCATTGGTTCCATCAAGATACTTTCCTCCCTTACTGTCCTCATTCTGGTTGTGATCATTGGCTACTTGGCTGTGCGGGGTCTCTACAAGCAGGAGAGGACGCAGGTCAGTGTCTTGCCGCTGGCGACCGCACAACGGCTCGGTCTGTCTCAGACGGAAATTCCGTTCGACATTGTAGCGAACAAGAGGGCGGAATTTCGTCAGGTCGATTGGAACATGTTGAGGGAAATGGCGCAGGGAAAGATTATTTCCCTGAGACGCGTCACGTATGTGAATGAGAATTTCTTTCTTTATGTCGATGAAAGTATCGCGGATGAGTTTGCTCGTTTCCTTGATTTGGCATCCGACTGCCTGGCTTCCGGCGGAATCATCGTTGGTTCCTTCCGTGCTACCGTCGATGGGGCTGCCGCGCACAATGGCTCGATTGCCATTGTTCCCCGGAATACGGCTTCATCTTCACTGCCTTCCGCATTAAAAACCATAGCCTACGAAGAACATGTCCTCGTGGTTCATCCGACCGTCACGCAACTGTACGGGAACAATATGGTCGGAGTCCTCTCTGATGTTCAGGTTGATTTATTGCTTTCCGGCGAATACAGTTCATGGGTTCAGCTCCATGGAGGAGACATCCCCGTCGCTCTCGTACAGGAGAAAACGGATTCTTCCGTCGCTCGTGAGGTCGCGGGTATAGAAGGTTCCGTCGGTGTCACGACGCAGAAAGATGTCTTTCGCGCCGGGGAGCAGGGTTTCGTGACAGCCGTACTCCAAGTAAACCGTATCATCAGAAGTCCGAACCTTACCTTCAGATATCTGGTATTGCCTACCCAGGAATCTGGACGCTTCGGAGGCATCGGCAGCATCATAATCAACACTTTCCTGATGGTTTTCCTGACAACGCTCATTGCTGCTCCTTTGGGCATTGCAGCGGCCGTCTATCTGGTGGAATACGCAAAGAAGGGGAGACTGACATCAATCATCCGTTCTGGAATCGATGTCTTGGCCAGCATACCGTCCATCATCTTCGGCCTTTTCGGTCTGCTGGTGTTCGTCCAGCTTCTTGGATGGAGTTTCTCTCTGATCAGCGGAACGCTTACCGTGGCGTTGATGATTCTCCCCACCATAATCCGTACCAGCGAGGAAGCGATACGTTCAGTCGAACAGCGTCTGCGTGAGGCGAGCATTGGTATGGGAGCCACAAAGATGGAAACCATCTGGAGGGTTGTCCTGCCATCCGCGTTGAACGGTATCACGACCGGCATCATCCTTGCGATGGGTCGGGCGATCGGAGAGACAGCCGCTCTGTTATATACTATCGGTTCCTCAACCGCAGTGGCGACCGGACTGTCAAGCGGTTCCCGTGTCCTTGCGTTACATATCATGCTGACAATCAATGAAGGCCAATCCTTCGATAAGGCGTTTGCTTCTGCTTTCGTCTTGATCGTGGTTGTACTCATCATCAACACCACGGCGCGTTGGATGATGAACAGAGCCTCCGTGAAGAATAAAGGAAAAGAATGATGGCAGAAGTTGCAATGGTTCCTGAAACAGAATATGTCTTTGACGTCCATGGTCTGAACTTATGGTATGGCTCATCCCACGCATTGAAGGATGTAGACATGCAGATAGAGAAAAACTCCATCACCGCGTTCATAGGACCCTCCGGTTGTGGCAAGTCTACTTTCCTGCGTGTGTTGGACAGGATGAATGATCTCATCGACAATGTAAAAATTACAGGTTCCGTCCTTTTTGATGGACGGGATGTCTACGTTGATTATGATCCAATGGATTTGCGGCGCAAGGTCGGCATGGTATTTCAACGTCCGAATCCTTTTCCCATGAGCATCTATGACAACATTGCCTATGGGCCTCGTCTGCATGGACGCCCGCCAAAGAGCGAGCTTGATGCCATTGTGGAGGAAAGTTTGCAGAGGGCAGTGCTGTGGGATGAGGTGAAGGATCGCCTGAACAAGAGTGCCCTGAGCCTTTCAGGGGGACAGCAGCAGAGGCTGTGCATAGCACGAACCCTTGCGATTAATCCGGAAGTCGTGTTGATGGATGAGCCGACCAGTGCGCTCGATCCCATTTCAACGACGAAAATTGAGGAACTGATGGTGGAGCTTAAGGCCAAATATACCATTGTCATTGTGACGCATAACATGCAGCAGGCTTCCCGTATATCCGATAATACCGCTTTCTTTCTTATTGACAGTGAGCGTTGCGGTTATCTTGTCGAGTACGGTGAAACCAGCGGATTGTTCTTCAATCCTCGTGATAAGAGGACTGAGGATTATATTTCAGGTAAATTCGGTTGATGCGCAGGGTGTTTTTCCTCTATGGAGGAAGAAATTCACGTTATGATGTATGTAAAGATGTACATAAAGACAGGAAGGTATTGCCTTCTGCATAAGGAGTAAATCAATGATGGTCAAGAAACATCAGCTTGACGATAAGATGACCTTTTTTAATGAGTTGCTGATCCAGATGGTGAACCGTGTGGAGGGAGCTATCTACCAGGCGGTGCATGCTTTCAAGGAGCATGACCAGGAACTTGCCAAGAAGGTCGTCTCGGATGACTATTTTATCAATCAGCTTCGGGACATGATTGAATCTGATGGCGTGCGCTTGCTGATTAGCGAAGCACCTTACGGGCAGTATATGCGCACGGTAATCGCCGGCATGAAGATTGTGACCAGTCTGGAGCGCATGGGAGACCATGCCGCGCATCTTGCCCGGCTTGCCCTGTTGCCGACTGGGCAGTTTGATGACAAGAAGATTGTGGAGGAAATGTCGGCCATGGCTCTCATCGGCGCCCGTATGACGCGCAGTGCGGTCGAGGCTCTTGTCGCCAATGACCAGGATAAGGCTCGTGCGGTCGCTTTGATCGATGATGAGATGGACGCCAAACGAAAACAGGTGAACGGGCTAATCTACAATGTCGAGACAAAAAGTCGTGAGGATCGGGAGAAGCTTTATGATTATTTCTATGTGACAAAGGAGCTGGAGCGGCTAGGCGACCATGTGACTACGATTTGTTCATGGATTGTCTATACTGCCGCTGGCGTGAAGCCTAAACTTAATTAGCATTTTGCTGGTCAATGATAACCGTTTCTTTGCCTCACGCATCGCCCGGAGGACAAGGCATTTTGAACAAAAGGGGAGTCATGGCATTGTGACAGAGACTGATATGATGACTTTTGCTCCTGTAGTGACTTCACCTCCGACTTCCAGAGGGACTCCCAAAGCGCTTTCTTGACCCCTGGGAATGCTCATGCTAGGCTTTGGGAGACTTGAAGTCTGGGTGGAAAACGGAACGACAGGAATGCTCTGGGAGGCAGAAATGGAGACATATGTGAAGCATAACAGTAAGGCATGGGACGCGGAAGTCTCACGGGGAAATATCTGGACAGTGCCTGTTGACTCTGAATCTGTGGTTAAAGCACGGCAAGGGAAGCCAGAAATGTATCTTACTCCCACCGCTGCCGTTCCACTTCACTGGCTGGATGACCTGGCGGACAAGGATGTCCTCTGTCTGGCCGGAAGCGGTGGACAACAAGGGCCATTGGCAGCCGCCATGGGAGCGCATGTAACAGTCTTTGACAATAGCGCGGCTCAGCTTGAGCAGGACAGGAAGGTTGCCGCACGAGAAGAACTGGATATCCGAACCATCCAGGGAGACATGCGGAATCTTGCCATTTTTCCTGATGAAAGTTTCGACATGATCATCCATCCAGTCTCGAACTGTTTTGTCGATGACGTGGAAGCCGTCTGGAGGGAAGCCTACAGGGTTCTCCGTCATGGAGGCGTGCTGCTCGCGGGAGTGACCAACCCCGTGATGTACCTGTTTGACGAGAAAGCAGAGGCACGGGGGAAACTCAAGGTGAAGTACACCATCCCGTATAGCGACATGACAAGCCTAAGCCGGAAGGAACTGGATAAAAAAATCAAGGCACTTGATACCATGGAATTCAGCCATACATTGGATGCGCAGTTGGGTGGGTTATGCCGAGCGGGTTTTGCCATTGTCGGTTTCTACAGCGATGCCAGCCGGTTCGAGCTGACGGACAGTTTCATCCATGACTGTTATCTTGCGATTCGTGCTATCAAGGTTTCAAAGGATTTCTAAGGAAAAGCAAAGTTAATAGACATTGTGTCAAATATTTTTCCATTTTTTACTTTCTGATACTTGTTCTTTCATGACACTTCCCGATAAAGTGAAGTTATAAGACAGAGTGTCTAATAGGAAGGTAGAGAATGAATACTCACAAGTCGATTTTCGACAAATGTTATGCCTTTACGGAAGCGGAAGACGCACGGGCTACCGGACTGTATCCTTTTTTCAAGCCTATCAGCCGCAGCGCAGGTTCCAAGGTCTATGTTCATGGCCGTGAACTGCTCATGCTTGGTTCCAATAACTATCTTGGATTAGCCAATGATCCCCGGCTCGTTGAAGCGGCGCGTATTGCTACGGAAAAATTTGGTACGAGCTGTTCAGGTTCCCGTTTCATGAACGGAACGCTTGATTTGCATGAGGAACTTGAAGCGCGTCTTGCCTCTTTCGTCGGAAAAGAGGATGCCCTGTGTTTTTCCACAGGCTATCAGAGCAACCTTGGTTCAATTTCAGCTTTGCTGAACCGAGGCGACCATGTGATTGTTGATAAATATGACCATGCTTCCATCATGGACGGAGTGTTTCTTGCCGAAGGGTTGAAGCATAATATCAACCTGCATCGTTATAATCATAATAATCTCAAGGAACTGGAGAAAGAGCTGGCGAGGATTCCTCTTGAAGAACCGAAGCTCATTGTCGTGGACGGCGTATTCTCCATGGAAGGGGATATCGTTCCCTTGCCCGAAGTCAAGGCTCTTGCAGATAAGTACCATGCCGGAATCTATTTGGATGAAGCGCATGCCATTGGAGTCGTCGGAAGGAACGGACGGGGAACGTGCGAGCATTTTGGGGGAGATTTCTCATTAGCTGATATCATCATGTGTACATTCTCCAAGTCCTTTGGGTCTTTGGGTGGGTTTGTCGCGGGAGACAGGAAGGTCATAGACTATATCCGTCACGCCGCACGCCCCCTGATGTTCAGTGCCTCCATGCCTCCTGCCAACATAGCGGCGGCATCGCGCGCTCTTGACATCATGCAAAATGAACCTGAGTTGATTCACAAGTTGCAGCGGAACGCCCGACTCCTGATTGATGGGTTCACCGCTGCCGGATTCAACACGGGCACAACTGAAACTCCCATTGTACCTTTGGTCATAGGCGACAATGAGAAGACGTTCTTGCTGTGGAAGGCTCTGTACGAGGGGGGCATTTATGTCAATCCGGTCATCAGTCCTGCTGTTCCGCCTCAGCGTTCCTTGCTTCGGATTTCCTGCATGGCAGTACATGAGGAATCTGAACTGTCACAAGCCATTGACTTGATTTCGGATGAAGCACGCAAGCTCGGAATCATCTGAGGTCGTGAGATATTGCTCCCAGTATGGATGACAGATGATGCCTTGCCATGGGGAGCTGTAGGAGATAACCGGCGTGGCGGAACGACCTGTTAATCGGTCGGCGTGTACGCCGGTATCATCTCATGTTCTTGTCAGAAAATTACCTGCACGGGCGTGTTTGTGTTGACTATAGTGTTATCACCCAGTTGACCATAATAGTTGTATCCTGTCCCCCAGAGCGTGCCGTCCTTCTTCAGGATTATCGTATGGTATTCTCCGACGGAGACCGCCGCGACATCAGTCATGAACCCGCTATCATCAGTAGTATCCTTGACCCGCACGGGAGTAGTTCTGGTGATCCCAGTGCCGTCACCCAGTTGACCCTGATAGTTGTATCCTGTCGCCCAGAGCGTGCCGTCTTTCTTCACAATCATCGTGTGATTCAGTCCGGCGGAGACTTCCTTGACATCAATCATGAAGTCGTTGGCGGCGGTACTGGCCTTGACCTGCACGGGCGTGCTTTTGTTGTTCACTATACCCGAAGTGCCGACACCCAGCTGACCATATTCGTTGTATCCAGTCGCCCAGAGCGTCCCGTCATTCTTCAGGATCATCGTGTGTGCGTATCCGGCGAAGACAGCCGCGACATCAGTCATGAACCCGGAAATATCGGTATCATCCTTGACCTGCACAGGCGTGCTTTTGTTGTTCGGATCGCCTGAAGTACCATCGCCCAGTTGACCATAGTTGTTCCGTCCAGTCGCCCAGAGCGTCCCGTCATTCTTCAGGATCAACGTGTGATTGTATCTGGCGGAGACGGCCGCGACATCAGTCATGAACCCACCAGCATCCTCCTTGACCTGCACGGGCGTGCTTTTGTTGTTCGAATCGCCTGAAGTACCATCGCCCAGTTGACCATAGTTGTTCCGTCCAGTCGCCCAGAGCGTGCCGTCCTTCTTCAGGATCATCGTATGCTCCCGTCCGGCGGAGACAGCCGCGACATCAGTCATGAAGTCGTTGGGAGTGGTACTTGCCTTGACCCGCACGGGAGTAGTTCTGCGGTACGTAGTGCCGTCACCCAGTTGACCATAGGTGTTCTGTCCAGTCGCCCAGAGCGTGCCGTCCTTCTTCA
Source organism: Parasphaerochaeta coccoides DSM 17374 (assembly GCF_000208385.1). Lineage (GTDB taxonomy): Bacteria > Spirochaetota > Spirochaetia > Sphaerochaetales > Sphaerochaetaceae > Parasphaerochaeta > Parasphaerochaeta coccoides. The sequence continues at coordinate 523,207 of NC_015436.1, forward strand.
GGATCATCGTGTGATCACCTCCAGCGGAGACGGCCTTGACACCAGTCATTTTCACGGAACCATTGGTAGAATCCCAGACCTGCACGGGCGTGCTTCTGTTGGTAGTATTACCGACACCCTGTTGGCCATAATTGTTGCGTCCAGTCGCCCAGAGCGTCCCGTCCGTCTTCAGGATCATCGTGTGATCACCTCCGGCGGAGACTGACTTGACTCCCAGCTTGACAGCAGGTGCGTTTATGCCATCTCCGGTGTCCCAGTCCTTTATCTCAATCTGGATAGCGGCAACGGCGACTTCATCATCAGACGTATTGAGCGTCATGTTGTAGACATGTTGCTTGCCTTTGTCAAAGTGAATCAGATGCTTGTCTCCCTCAGCTACAGCACCTGTGGTACTTGGCTTCCAGGTGTATGTACCAGCGCCAGCACCACCGGTCAGGATAAACTCCAGGCTCACGTTATCCAGGGCAAACGTGTTATCCGTAGGTATCAGCACTGCCTCGAACCTGCGCTTACCCTCGGCCCTTTCCGTGGTCGTAAGCGTGTCGGAAATGTCCTTCATGACAATAGACTCAATGACACTGGCAGCATCCAAGGTTCCGTCATTCAGGTTGATTGCGCTCTGCGTGTTCAAGCCTCTGACCGTAGCAGTAAATCCACCGGTGGCATCATTGATAGCCACAGCATCAACGGTCGTGCTGGGAGAGATGTTGACAATCAGACGGGAGAGCATATGGTCAAGCTTCAGATGCACCGTTGAGGTATTGTTCTGTACGTTGTCGGTGCGTCCCCACAGGAAGTCGGCCGTCCCGGTATCCTGTTCTCCGGAACCCGGATAGATATTTATGGGTAGAGCCGTGGCATCAGTGATGGATGATGCATAGGGATAATAGGCGATGAAGTCAAAATACGTACTGACAGAATTGGAGATATCATCCCACTTCAAGGTATCACCAGCGGTAGCAGGAGTGAAGCCGGAAGTCTGGAAGGCTGTGTCAGCCGTATAGAGTTTGTTTGCACGTTCTGAGGCGGCAGTGGCTGCCAGGGCATCATGAGCTACCATATAGATGCCGACTTCATCATCGGCTTGCCATTCGGACTCTGCCGTGGCCTTGCGTCCGATTTCCGAGGTGAAGCGTACTTCGTTGGTATGTGAAACATTCAGCTTGTTGTCGCATGAAACAAAGGTGATAAGAAGCATCAGGATGGTCAGGAAGACCATGACGCTTAGTTTAGTCTCTCTCTCTCTCTCTCTCTCTCTCTCTCTCTCTCTCTCATAGTATCTTTTCCTTTCTCCATGAAGAAGATGATGACATGCCAGCTTACGCATATGGTAGTAATTAATAAAATAGTATAAACGTGGTGATGGCAGAAAGCTATTACCCAAAGGTATTATTTTGCATGAAAAGTATATAATACTTTCGGGTTATTTAATGATTTTGAATGTTAATAGTGGTTATTGATTCGGTTTTAAGCGTAAATACTACAGAAAGCTTAAAGAAATGGAGACCACAAGGTAGTCTTTATTCCATGCTTTCGGCAGGTAGCCCGTTCCGTCCGTAGAGGCGTACAAGTTCAGAGAAACGGGAGGATATGAAATCTGACGATTCCCAATCTTCCATCCGCCATGCCCAGTTCCACGGGCCGCAGGTGGAGGGGATGTTCATTCTTGCTCTGTCATCGCTGTCCAGCAAGTCCTGCATGGGGAAGATGGCGTACTCGGCATGGGAAGCCAGGACAGTGCGCATCATGGCCCACGTCGCCTCATGGTCGTTACAGCCAAGGTAGCGTCTCACCATGTCCTTGTCATCATCCGACAATGAATTGAACCATCCACGTGTCGTCTGGTTGTCGTGAGTGCCCGTGTAAGCAACACACTCGCGTTCATAGTTATGAGGCAGGAAAGTATCAAAAGGATTCGGAGAACCGGAAGGGGTGCGTGAGAATCCAAACTGGAAGATCTTCATGCCGGGAAAGCCGTTTGACAGACGCAATTTCTGGACTGAGTCAGTCATGAAACCCAAATCCTCGGCAATGATAGGCAACTCTCCCATCTCCTTGCGAACCGTTGCAAAGAAATCCTTTCCGGGTACTTTGACCCATGTCCCGATTTCAGCAGTCTTGTTTCCATAAGGTACTTCCCAGTAGGAATCAAAACCTCGGAAATGGTCGATACGGAGGATGTCCGTCTGATGGAACATCCGTTTGATTCGTTGAAGCCACCATGAATAACCATCCTTGCGCAGGACATTCCAGTCATAGACAGGATTACCCCAGAGCTGTCCGGTCACTGAGAAGTAATCAGGGGGGACGCCGCTGATTGCTGTGTAGCGTCCCTGTGCATCCGTCTTGAACATATGGAGATTGCTCCATGTATCGGAGCTGTCCGCGGAAACGAAGATGGGAATGTCTCCGATGAAGCGGATTCCCTGTTCATTGACGTATTTTCTCAAAGCGAGCCACTGTTCATCAAAGAAAAACTGGAGGATCTTCCATACCTTGATGTCCACGGCATGTTCCCGTACAAGCCGTTTCAATGCTTCTTCATCGCGTGTAGCATATTTCTTGTCCCAAACGCTGAACCAACGGGCATCATTGTATTTTTCGTACAAAACCATGAAGATGGCATAGTCATCAAGCCATGATGCATTGGAGGAACAAAAAGAGTCAAAAGCCTGACGGATTTCTTTAGTGCGTCCGGATGGTTTGACTATCGAGAGGAAAGTATGCGCGGCTTTTTTCAAAAGCGGGAGCTTCCACGAACCAACCATGTCATAATCGACGCGGGACGTGAGAAAGGATGGGGGAGCAGCTATGTCATCTTCCGTCAGGAAACCTTTTTCCACCAGCCAGTCCAGGTCAATCATCAGTTCGTTCCCAGCAAAGGTGGAACGGGCGGCATACGGAGAATTGCCAAAACCAGTGGGGCCAAGGGGCAGTATCTGCCAGAGCGTCACGCCGGAAGAAACCAGATAGTCGGCAAAAGCGTAAGCTTCCTTGCCCAAATCGCCGATGCCATGGGGACCGGGCAGGCTGGTGATATGCATGAGTATGCCGCAATGACGTATATCGGAAGTGTTCATCGTGTATATCCTCGGAAGCTCAGGAAACGAGTTTTTTCAGGGATTCCCGTTCCTGTATGGTGAAAGAAAGCTCCATCCTGTTCGATTCGATTTCTTCTCCATTGATAGCACGGAAAAGAGCTTGCGCCGCCAGTGTTCCTTTCTCTACGCTTGACTGGCGTATCGTGGTGAGGCGAGGAGTAATAAAAGACGCTTCGGGGATGTCGTCAAAACCAACGACGGACATGTCATCCGGAACAAGCAACCCTGATTCATGGAAATGGAGGATGGCGCCTATCGCCACAATGTCGCTCATACTGACCACTGCGGTGGGACGTCGTTCCATGGCGTACACAATCTGACCCATCCTCCGACCTTCCTCAAGAGTCGTGTCGCACACCAGATGCGCGACTTCTTCTCCTTGTGGGTCTATGCCGGCTTCCCTCAGCGCCTTGTGGTAACCCTTGAGCCGCAAAGTGGGGACATTCATCGATTTGTCCGCCGCTTCAAAGGAGTCCTTGTTCAAAGCGATGATGACGATTGACTGGTGTCCCGCCTTCAGGACTTCACGCATGATGAGATATGCCGCCTCGACCTCATTGATATTGACTGAAGGCATCCCTTCCGACGGTGTGCCGTCAATGGTCACATAGGGAAGCTTCCGTAACTTCATCATATCGACGATTTTCATCTCAACGCTCATACCCATCGTTATCAACCCATCGACGGCAGCACCGCGTACTGCTTCGGACATGCTTCCGTCAACGGGAGGAATGAGAGTCAATGTATAGCCGTGTTCCTGGCATACTGTTCCTATGCCTTGAAGGACACCTGTGATGTGAGGGTTACGGAGCGTATTGCCAATTACCTGGGGGAGGAGAAAACCAATTGACTTGTACCGTTTCAAAGACAGGTTGCGCGCCATGGGATCAGGCACATAGCCTAAGGTCAGGGCACATCCGAGTATTTTTTCACGGGCTTCCACGCTGATGCGGGAAGGCGCGTTGAAAGCAAAGGATACTGCGGTTTTGCTGTACCCGGATGCGGCAGCTATGTCTTTGATTGTCGGACGTTTGTCATGGTATATGCTCATCCCTTTACAGCTCCTGCGATTACTCCGCTGATGATGTACTTCTGGCAGGTAAGATAGAAGATGATGACAGGAATCATAGCCAGCACAAGCATGGCCATCATGGCCCCCATGTCCACGGCTCCATAACCGCCACGCAGATATTGTATCGCAATAGGAATAGTCTTGTGATTTGTTCCGATGGTCAAGTAGGGGAGCAGATAGTCGTTCCATATCCACATTGCATTAAGGATGGCGACAGTAATGGCTGTAGGAACCAGCATAGGGAATACGACAGAGAAGAAAGTGCGCGGGGGGGAGCATCCGTCAATCATGGCCGCTTCTTCAAGAGCCAACGGAACACTCTTGATGAATCCGCTGAACATGAAGGAGGCCAATCCCGCTCCAAAGCCGAGATAGACGACAATCAGACCCGCGGGAGTATCGAGATGCAACATGTTCACGACTTTGCTCATGGTGAACATCACCATCTGGAATGGAACTATCATGGAAAAGACCAAGGCAAAATAAATCAAGCGCGTGAGAGGAGTCTTTACCCTGGTGATGTACCATGCCAACATGCTGGTGAACAAGATAATGGCGAGTACAGAAAATACTGTAATGAACAGGGAATACCCGAAGGCGCTGAAGAAGCCTATCTTGAAGATGCCTTCATAATAATTGGCAAGTCTGGCAAAAGTATTTTCATCAGGGAAAGCGAAGGGCGCATTGCTGATGAAAAGCCTGCCCTTGAAAGAGTTCATCAAGACAATGAGAACTGGGGAGAGGAACAGGATGGCAAGGATGAACAGCAGGGCGGAAACGCCCCATAAGGACTTTTTCATGCGAATCATTGTTCTACCTCCCTTTTGCGGGTTATCTGGAGCTGGATGAGTGCGATTGCTGCGACGAGGATGAAGAAAAGGACAGCCTTTGCTTGGCCGACACCAAACCATCCCGCACGTCCATAGAAGGTGTTGTATATGTTCAAGGCAAGCATCTCTGTTTGTTTTGAAGGCGCTCCTGCGGTCAAGGCAAGGTTCTGGTCGAACAACTTGAAGCCATTGGTGACGGTCAGAAAGAGACATATGGTCACAGAAGGCATGATGGCGGGAATGATGATGTTCTTGATGGTCTGCCACCGTCCGGCGCCGTCAACCTCCGCTGCTTCCAACAGCTCACGGGGGATATTCTGTATGCCAGCTACATAAATGACCATCATGTAACCGGTCATCTGCCACGTCATCAGGATCACAAGCCCCCAGAAACCGTAGGTCGGATTGCTTGTCAGCGTGACGCCATAAGGCTGGAGTACCCCATTGAGGATCATCTGCCATATATAACCGAGCACGATTCCACCGATCAGATTGGGAAGGAAGAATATTGTCCTGAATCCATTTGTTCCAGGAATCGAGCGGGTGAGAAGCAAGGACAGGAAAAAAGAAAGGATGTTGATTGTCAGCACCGAGACGATGACGAATTTCACCGTGAACCAGAGGGAATTAAGGAAATCCGGAGTTTGGAACGCCCTGATATAGTTTTCCAGTCCTACCCATGAAGCATTGGTAACCGTAGTGAACTGGGTGAAGGACAAGACGATGCCCATGATGAAAGGGACGACAAAGGCCATGGTAAAGGCCAAGAGTCCTGGAAGGGCGAACAAAGCGAAATATTTTTTTAGTGTGTTCTGCATGTTCCTTCCTATTGCATTCGGGATGCAAGGGTTTTCAAGCACTGGAGAGCCGTCATGCGACGGCTCTCATCCCATTCACAATTTCACATTGGTGCTCAGTACAAAGATTCAGCCTTCCATGTGGAACGGAAGATATCTTCGACCTGTGCCCACGTCTTGCTGCCTTGCGTATACTCCAGGAGAGCAGAACCAAAAACCGTCTTGAATTCATTGGAGGGGAATGCCTGGAATATCCAGGGTACACTGGTCACGCCAGGAGCGTTCAGCCAGCGGACGATTTCCTTGGCAAGAGGATCAGAGGGTTGCTCGTTCGGTCCAAAGGTGTTGAACGGGGCAATGAAGCCAAGCTTGCCAATGACGAAGCCCTTGCCTGTTTCGCTGGAGAACAGCCATGTCAGGAAGTCAATGGCCGCCTGCTGCTTAGCTGCTGAAACAGTCTTGTTGATGGCAAAGTAATTTTCGGTTCCGATGTTCAAGCCATATTGTGACTCACCAGGGACGCCGAAATAGAGGGGAAGAAACTTGATGTCTTCGTTCTTCACGGTATTGCCTTGGACGCCCAGTATCTGACCGGCACCCCAGTTACCGTTCTGCACAAAGGCGACCTGACCCAAAGCAAATTCGGCCATTGAGTCATCGACACTCTTGTTGGCGAGAAGGCCGGGAGCGGTAATGCTGTTGTTCAGATACAGGTCGAACAGGTTTTTGAAAGCGCTGCCGTATGAGAAAGCGACTTCCTTGGCTGCCAGTCCGGCTTCAAGCGCACTGCCGTTTCCTTTGGCGGCATCGAATTCATAGAACAGGGGCTGGTTCGGAAGATGTGTCTGCCATCTCCAGTCATTGCCAGGGGCAAAGGATGTCGAAGCAAAAGCTCCTCCGATTCCCAACGCGGCTTTGTTCTTCTGGATATCCTCGACCACTGCCTTCAAAGTAGCGAAATCCTTTATTTCCGTGGCACTGCTGATGGAAACGGCTTTGCCAGGGAGCGCGAAATACTTGCGGAGGATGGCGTCATTGTAGATGATTCCGTAGCCTTCGACGACATACGGGATGCCATAGACTCCTGAACCGCTGGTAACGGCGAGTGATTTGTCACTCAAAATACCATAGAGAGCAGTATCTTTCAGGTCAGCGGTATAAGCAATCCAGTTCTTCAAGCCGACGGGGCCGTTGATCTGGAAGATGACAGGAGGATCATTCTTCGCGATTTCACTGGTCAATGTCTGCTCGTACGTACCTGAAGCGGCGGTGACGACCTTCAGCCGTACACCTGTTTCGGCTTCATATGCCTTGCTCACCTCGTCATACACAGATGCTATTTCCGGTTTGAAGTTGAGGAAGTAAATTTCCTGAGAACGTGATGCTTCTTTGTCTCCACCGGCAAAAACCAAACCGGTGACAAGCATCAGAGCCATGATGATACCCAAGGTCTTTTTCATTGCAATCTCCTTTTGCGGCAATCCGCAGTCATGCTGTCCAGAGGGGGCATTACGTGATGTCATGAAATATTGCGTCACAGAGTGCCTCTCTCCAGACCAACTCAATGCTAAACCGGTTTTCTAAACCGGTCAACTAAAAATATTTTGATTTTTTTCTGCTATAATCCGGGAACGAATTTTCCTTCTTCTGTACAGATGTACGGGCTTTTCGCATGGTGCCTCTTGCATGGACGAAGTTTCATCACTTTTCTTGTTTTTTTTACTTTTTTGGTTCATTATGTCTGCTAAACTTTGAAAGCAGTCATTCCCGCTTCATGGAACCACCTGAGGAGAAAACGATGGCAACTTATTATGACAAGGCTTCCCACACCTTCAGCGAATACCTGCTGGTACCGGGTTATTCCTCGGCGGAATGTATTCCGTCGAATGTCGATCTCAAGACTCCCTTGGTGAAGTTCCGCCGTGGGGAAAAAAGCGCCATTACCTTGAACATCCCCTTGGTGAGCGCACTGATGCAGTCTGTCAGTGGAGAGAAGATGGCTGAGGCATTGGCTCGTGAAGGTGGGCTTTCCTTCATCTACTGTTCCCAGTCGGTCGAGGAAGAAGCCGCCATGGTGGCGAGGGTCAAGGCGTTCAAGGCAGGTTTTGTCTCCAGTGACGCCAATATCCGCCCCGACCAGACCATGGCGGACGTACAGGCACTTAAGGCACAAACTGGACATTCGACCATTGCAGTGACTGATGACGGTTCTCCGAATGGCAGGCTCCTCGGCGTAGTGACAAGCAGGGACTACCGTCCCAGCAGGATGGAACCGACCGTCCGCGTCTCGACCTTCATGACTCCTTTTGAGAGACTTATCTATGGTCGGGACGGCATAACCCTCTCCGAAGCCAATGATATCATCTGGGAACACAAGCTGAACGCCCTGCCTATCATTGACGCCAAGGGAAACATGAGGGGTTTTGTATTCCGTAAGGACTATGACAGCCACAAGGAGAATCCTCACGAACTTCTGGACAAATCCAAGAGATATGTGGTCGGAGCAGGCATCAACACCCGTGATTATGAAAAAAGAGTTCCAGCACTCGTCGAGGCAGGCGCTGATGTGTTGTGCATCGATTCTTCCGAAGGATTCACGGAATGGCAGCAACGCACGCTGGGATGGATACGTTCTGCCTACGGAGATTCGGTGAAGGTCGGCGCAGGGAATGTCGTTGACAGGGACGGCTTCCGTTTCTTGGCAGAATGCGGCGCGGATTTCGTCAAGGTGGGAATCGGGGGCGGTTCCATTTGCATCACACGGGAGACAAAGGGCATTGGACGCGGGCAGGCAACGGCGGTCATAGAGGTCGCCAAGGCACGTAACGAATACTTTGAGGAAACAGGCATCTACATTCCTATCTGTTCCGATGGAGGTCTGGTTCATGACTACCACATGACGCTTGCCCTTGCCATGGGCGCGGACTTCCTGATGCTTGGACGTTATTTTGCCCGTTTCGATGAAAGTCCCTCCCAGAAGGTCAATATCAATGGTAATTATCTGAAGGAATACTGGGGGGAAGGTTCTCCCCGCGCACGCAACTGGCAGAGGTATGATATGGGAGGCAGCGACAAGCTGTCTTTTGCCGAAGGCGTCGATTCCTATGTGCCGTATGCCGGTTCGCTGAAGGACAACATGGGTTTGTCGCTGGCCAAGGTACGTTCAACAATGTGCAACTGCGGAGCCGTTTCCATACGGGAACTACAGGAGAAAGCACGGCTGACCTTGGTTTCCTCCACCAGCATCGTGGAAGGTGGAGCGCATGATGTCATTCTCAAGGATACCCATAATACGCAGATAAAGTAGGAATAGGGCAATGTAAGGAGAAGAAAGGATGATGTGTTGCGTTGACACACGCCATCACGTCATGCTACCTTCTCTTTCGCGCGGGCGGATAGCTCAGTGGGAGAGCGGTTGCCTTACACGCAATTGGTCGGGGGTTCAAATCCCTCTCCGCTCATTTTGACCGTCGCAAGAGGAACCGCTGCACGATGTGTGGCGGTTTTATTATATTAAGTATCACTGATGGTAGGATTGTGTGGAAAAACATACTTTCCCCCAAAAAAGACTCATGGCTGTGGGGATTTTGTGAACACATCCGGATGAAAACCAGCGGAGAAAAGAAAAGGGCGCATTCTCTGAGGCAAGGAAGAAAAAATATGGCGACTCTGTCCTTCTTTGCGCTATAGTTCCGGATGGGATGGGATATCCGTGTTTGTGCGCGGACACGTAGGAACCGGCAGAAAAAAGAGAGGGGGAGTCAATTACTGATGCAGAAGACTTTGGCATCCCGCCTCGCGGAGGCTCGGCGGACAATTAGGGAGCATGTTGCCCTGAGTGGACGGCAGGATAGTGACATCACTTTGATGGCTGTATCAAAGACACGGCCGTATGAGACCATACTGGAAGCATATGAGGCAGGCCAGCGTATCTTTGGGGAAAACAGGGTACAAGAAATCGTTGACAAGTTCCCTCTGCCTTCCGAGCGTCCCACGGGGATGAGACTCCATCTTATCGGACATCTCCAGTCGAACAAAGTAAGGAAGGTCGTTCCTTTGGTCGATGCCATTGATTCAGTCCATTCCCTGCGTTTGGCTGGCCAGATATCCTGTGTTGCAATGGAGCGCGGCAGGGTCATGCCGATTTTGCTTGAATACAACACAAGCGGGGAATCATCGAAATCAGGTTTTACCACCGAAGATGACCTATTCAGTGCCGTGGAAGCAATTTCCTCCCTGGGTGGCGTTAAAATTCGCGGACTGATGACAATTGGTCCCCTTGAAGGAGACGAGGATGCTGTGCGCAGAGCATTCCGGAGACTGCGTTCCCTGCGTGATGAATGCATCAAACGTTTTCCGTCCCAGGATTTTTCCGTCCTGTCGATGGGGATGAGCTCTGATTATCCCGTAGCCGTGGAGGAAGGATCGACCTTGGTGCGGCTGGGAACTACACTGTTCGGACAGAGGGAAACACTATGAAGAAACCAATCCTTGTCCTTGTGCTCCTGTGCCTTGCCGGAGCTTTCATCTTGCAACCGCTTGCCGCCGCGGATGCGGTGAAGGACTATGAACCATACCAGAAGGATGAATTTCCCATCTGGTCAGGGAAGGTGCGTCGTGCTGAAATAATTTTCTTCGGCTCCATGCCCATTACTCTTACGGCGACCATGCTCGGATATAACCTTGCCGTCAACCAGTTCGGAGCCGCTCACATTACACCAGATTCCCGGCGCATGTTGACGCAGGTCGGCATTGCCGCGGGTATTTCCCTGGGCATTGTCTTGGTGGATTTCATCTTGGGAGAGATGCAGGAAAAATGAACATGTGCCATGTGTTCGAGTCCATTGTCCCTGACGATGCGGACGGAAAGCAGCGTGTTGATGCCTACCTTGCGGCGGCAAGCGGGGTCAGTCGTTCCATCATCGGGGATGCTTCTTCCCGAATCATGGTCAATGGACGTGAAGTCAAGAGAAGCAAGGCAATTGCTCCCGGTGATGCTGTCATCCTGTATTGGCAGGAAAATCCTCCTGGGAATATCGAGCCGCAGGACATCCCCTTGGATATTCTCTATGAGGACGACGACATTCTGTTCATAGACAAGCCCCAAGGGATTGTCGTTCATCCGGGGGCAGGGAATCCTGACGGGACTGTTGTCAATGCCCTTGTATTCCGCTACGGGCCGGATTTCATCCGGGCATATGGCGGCCAAGATGAGCACGAAGACGCTGGTGACGAAACGGACGAGGCGGTGGACAGGACGGATTTTCTGCGGCCTGGAATTGTCCATCGTCTTGACAAAGATACCAGCGGGGTCATGGTCATTGCCCGTACCCGTCTTGCCCATGGATACATGGCGCGGCAATTTTCAGAACATACTGCCGTCAAACACTATATTGCTTTGGTCGAAGGCTCCATGAAGGATGACGAGGGGGTTATCATCACCAACCTTGCCAGGGACAGGAACGACAGGAAGAAATTCCGCGTTTCCACGGGGAAGGAAGGAAAAAGGGCTGAAACCCGCTGGAGAGTCGTGGCGCGGTATGGTGTTTGCACGCTCCTGCGCATTCGTATCATGACAGGACGCACACACCAGATACGGGTTCATATGGCTCATCTGGGACATCCTGTGGTCGGAGATGGTGTCTACGGAGGAAGACGAAAGAGCTTCCCAGGTGTGACACTGATGCTCCATGCCCGCTTGCTCGATGTGTCCCGGCCTTCAGATGGCCGACACCTGAAGATAAGCGCGCCTGTTCCCCAGCGTTTCATTGAACTTGTTCATGAGGCGGGAGGATCATTTCCCCAAGTATGAAGCCCGGTCCTCGATATCCCGGTTGAACAGCTTCTCAATGAGGATTGAGCTTGGCGCTCCATGACCAGGAAAAACCAGCAGGCGATCATCCATGCTCAGAAGCCGCGATGTCACCATGTTCACCAAGAGGGCATGTTCCCTGTAGCCGCTGGTACTTCCCACATGTCCGCTTGCCAGGGCATCTCCGGTAAAGAGAGCGTCACCAATCCTGTAGACCATGGAATCAATCGAATGTCCGGGGACATGAATCGGCATGACGGAAAGACCGGCGCAGGAAAAAATCTCATTGTGAGAGACCGGCAAGAGCGGAAAACTCCTGATTCGGGAGAACGCGCCATGAAGACGCGGGCGGTATACCTTCATCAAAGTCCCTACGCCTTTGACATGGGCATCATGGGAATGGGTGAACAGTACATCTGTGATGACATATTCTTGTTTTTGGATAAGGTTGATCAAGTCGTTGTCCACATATCCAGGGTCAATGATGATTGCCGGTCCGCCAGCTGGCCCTCCGACCAAGTACGTGTTACAGAAGCCGACAACGGAAAAATGCGGGAATATCTTCATACCTTCGCCTCATCGTAGTTTGAATAACGGAAAGAAACATCCTGCCGACGGGTGAAACCCATGTCAGTATTCTTCATGCTGCAATCCTCGAATTTTACAGATTCAAGGGAAGACGAGAGGAAGGTTGAGTAATTGAGGTCACTATGGGAGAAATCAGTAGAATGAGCTTCGATTCCCATGAAATTGGAATGAAGAAGCAAGGAGTCGGAAAAATCACAGTCAATGAAACGACAACCGGCAAATACGCAATAGCGGGCATCAAGGCCGGTGAAATCACAGGCGACGAACAGGGAAAAGTTGAAATAGCATGCAATGAGCTGTGTACCGGAGAAAGAACAATTGCGGAATGTGTTCCAGGGCAAGTAACAGGTGACCCATTTTCCCCGTGAGAAATTCTCCCCGGAAAATTCAGCATGACCGAGCGACAGGTCACCCATGGGAGAAGCTGACAACATGGCAGCACGCGCACGCGCTTTCACGCCTTCCTTGTCCGGAGTATGAAGGCTGCACATGAGCTCATCGTCACAAACGAAATCCGTACATCCCGGTTGTGCGCATTTGATGAAACTGAACATGCTTCACACACTACCAGATTGACTGATGTTGTCAATCCTCCTGAATCCTTATACCATGACAAAACATGGTGAGTGGGGAGGATGAGAAAGTGGGAGAGGCTGTGGAAGGGACAGTGACCCGTGGCATCAATAATATCTATACGGTGATTGATTCCGACGGGACTGCATATCTCTGCCGCATCAAAGGCAAGCAGCTTGTCCAGGCCGCTGGGGAATACAATCCCATAGTCGCAGGCGACAGGGTATTGTTCCAGCCTGTGGAAGGTTCCGGCGAGGCTTTGATCCTTGAGAGGCTTGAGCGCACCAGTTTTTTCGCCCGCTGGAATGAAAAAGGTCAGCGGAACCAGATTGTCGCGGCGAACATGGACATTGTCGTCTGTGTTTCCAGCGTGGCGTCCCCTCCATTCCGCCCGCGTTTCATCGACCGGGTGATTGCTTGCAGCAGGAATGTCGAGACAGTGATCATATTGAACAAATGCGACATCGCCCAGAAGGATGCGGAGGCCGAGCGTTTCGCGTTGTTCTCTGAGCTGGGCTACCGTACAATCCGCGTCTCAGCGGCACAGGGTGAAGGACTTGATGAAGTCAGGGGAATCTGCCATGGGAAGACAGTTGCTTTCATCGGTCAGTCCGGTGTCGGGAAGTCTACTCTCATCAATGCTCTCTTGGACGGAACCGTTGTGCAGCGGACAGGCGGGATATCCCGGAAGTTTGACCGTGGACGGCATACCACCAATTATGCCACCATGCTATTCGGAAAAGACTTTACCCTTATTGATACTCCGGGAGTGAGGGAAATATCAGTTCCTCATGATGATCCGCACGCAATCGAGGCTTCTTTTCCTGAATTTGCTTCGTACCGTGTCCGCTGTCAGTTCGAGGGTTGCCTGCATGATGAGGAGCCTGGATGCGCCGTCCGTGATGCCGCCGACGCCGGGCTTATCCATGAAGACCGGTATGAAAGCTATCTGAGGATGCTTGCATCGCTTGAAGAAAGGGCACCTTCATGGGCTGTGCGGCCACGTGCGCAGAGGAACCGATATGCTGATGATACATGGGACAAGGAGGAATGGGATGCACACGAGGACGCTTGAGGATCTCGGTTTCACGACGGTGACGACATCTATCGCCACTCATGCGTTGAGTAGCGAGGGCAAGGAAGAATTAAGCAGGGACAGGTTTGTCCGCACTGCGGATGAGTGGGAGGAAAGACAGCTCTTGGTAGGAGACATCATGCGTCTCCGTCAGGATTCTTTGCGCCCCGCGCCCTCTGGCTTTCCCGATATCTCCGGAATTCTCAATCTCCTCGACCGACCGGCGGCGGTTCTGGCCGGCGAAGACATTTACACTGTCGGTGGATATATCGCCGCTGCCCGTGAGTTCAAAGCGTTCTGCGAAGAACAGGACGAGGGGAAGGCTGTCAATCCTGCGGCGGGTCTGTTCACGGCATTTCCCGTGACGCTTGCCCCGGTGGAGAAGGAAATCTTCTCCATCATGGAAAGTCCTGGTACCGTGAAAAAAAGCCATCCCGAACTTGCCAAGCTGCTCCGTGATGTGGAAAGGATACGTGGGGAGCGGCAAGCCTACAGCCGTGAGTTTCTTCTGAAGAACAGCCAAAGCGTCCGTAATGACCAACCGGTGTTGCGTGACGGTCGCCTTGTCATACCAATGCGCTCTGACCAGAGTTCTACGGTGACTGGCTTTGTCCATGGGAGCAGTGCCAGTGGAGCGACTACCTTCATGGAGCCTTTTCCCCTTGTCGGTCTGAATAACAACGTTGTGCTGGCGGAACAGAAAGTACAGATGTGCATTGCCCGTATCCTCTCCGCCCTGAGTGCGACGGTCAAGGCTGTCCTTGATGATGTGAAGGTTTTGCAGTGTATCATTGGTGAAGCTGATGCCCTGTACGCGTGTGCTTCATGGGCAGGGAGGAACAGATGCGTCGTCGTGCATCGTTCGGATGACATTCCCTGCCGTCTGGTCGGCGCTCGACATCCCCTGCTGGGAAGCAAGGCGGTTCCGGTGACCGTTGATATACCACCGGGCATAGACGGGGTGGTGTTCAGCGGGCCGAATGCCGGTGGAAAGACGGTGACAATCAAGACTGTCGGACTTTTTGCCCTTCTCAATCAGTTCTGCGGATACGTACCGGCGGAAGAAGGCACATCCCTGCCTTTGTTTGATGGAATCTTTAGCGACATAGGGGACGATCAGAGCATCGAAAAGGAGTTTTCTACTTTCAGCGGACACCTGCATCGCATAGGTTTCATCATGAAGGAGGCGACTCCGCGCAGCCTGATTATCCTTGATGAACTGGGTAGTGGCACTGATCCTGCGGAGGGAGCGGCTCTGGCGCGAGCTATCTTGGAATACTGTCTTGACCATGCGTTCCTTACTTTGGTCACCAGCCATCACGGGGTGTTGAAGCAGTATGCTTACGGTTCTGACCGTCTGCTCAACGCCGCCATGGAGTTTGACGAGGAATTTCATAGGCCGACCTTCCGGGTGGTCAGCGGTATTTCAGGGGAAAGCCATGCCATTGAGACTGCCCGTCGGATGGATTTGCCGTCAGAGGTCATTGTTGCTGCCCAGAAGTATCTCGGAACAGAGGCCGTGCGAATCAGTACCATCATCAGGGATTTGGAAGAAAAGCAACGCAGGGCACGGCAGATGGAAGAAGAAATGGCTCAAGACAAAAAAGCCCTGGAGTCTGCCCTTGCCCAAGCCAGGGAACGCTCCCGTACTTTGCTTGAAGAAGAAGTCAGGGTGAGGGAAGATGGCATGGCGCAGCTTTCCTCTTACATCGCGGATACCCGGAAAAGTTTGGAGAACCTCATTGCCGACCTTCGTCATGGTGAGATTAGCAGGGAGAAGACGCTCCGTGCCAAGCAGTTCATCGCTGACCTTCAGGAGAAGGAAAAGAAAGAGCGGGATGCCTTGGTTTCCCGCAAGGACAGGCAACGTACATTCAATCGGACGCAGGATGCTACGCTCTTGACTGAAGGGATGGATGTCCTTGTCGGTACGGCACGGAAGGAAGGACGGCTTCTGCGGAAAAAGGGAAAAAACTCATGGGAGGTTTCGGTAGGGGTCATGCGTATGGTCATTGATGAGAAAGACATCCACCCTGTCAGGAGAAGGGAGACGCCAGTTTCGGTTATCTCCTATGCCACGGCTTCTCCTCGTCCGTCTCCGATTCTCGATGTACGGGGGATGACGTTGGATCAGGCGCTTGAGGAAGTTTCCCGCCGTGTGGAGGCTTGCATTGTCCATGATATGTCTGGTTTTGAGATTATTCACGGTTATGGGGACGGGATACTTGCCCAAGGCATAGGGAATTTCCTTGATTCCTTTCCCGCGGTAAAGAAGCGTTTCTTCGCACGCCCGGAGGAGGGCGGTATGGGGAAGACCTACGTGGAGCTGTAAGCTGTAAAGGTGTTCTGTGTGTCAATAAAATCCTGTTCCATCAAGAAAATTTCCCAATAACACCATATATGTGAACAAAAATGAATATATATTAAAGATATTCGGCGACATCACCTCATTTATACAGTTTTTCATGCATTTTTATACAGTGATTTTCCATTTTGAAATTGGCTGAACAAAAGAGATATGTTATCCTATGTTACATCAATCTCAATTAAACAAGGAGAAAAGGAGATGGAAGCACTGAAACTTATCGGAGTGGTGATAGTCATTGTGGGCTTCATCCTCAAGAGAGACACCATTGCGACGGTTGTCGTTGCCGGTGTCGTGACAGGGCTTGTTGCCGGTATGACTGTCATGGATATACTGAATACCCTTGGCAGATCCTTCATCACCCAGCGTACCGCCACATTATTTGTGTTGACTTTGCCCGTCATTGGTATCAGCGAAAGGTACGGGTTGAAGGATAAGGCTGTTGATTTCATCCGCGGGATTAAGAACGCTACCACGGGAAGGATAATCGCTCTATACCAGAGTATCCGTACCGTTGCTGCGGCGTTCTCCCTGAGACTCGGTGGCCACCCGCAGTTCGTCAGACCTTTGATCAATCCTATGGCCCAGGGCGCGGCTGTAGCGAAGTTCGGGAAAATTGACGAGAAGACCGAAGATACCATCAAAGGGTATAGCGCTGCCGGAGAGAACTTCGGTAATTTCTTTGCACAGAACTGCTTCATGGGGGCTTCCGGAACCTTGCTCATCGTCTCGACTCTTGTGGAGCAGGGCTACGAGGTCAATGCATTGCAGATTGCTACAATGTCCATTCCTATCGCTGTCGTTTCCGTCCTGGTCGGATGGGTTCATGCAATCCTGCTTGACCGCAAGCTTGCCGCCACATATCAGGGCAAGGAGGGTTGAACCATGAATAACATCATTGCTGAATTTTTCTACTGTGTCATTGGAGTGATTTTCATTCTGGTTGGGCTGAAGGCGCTCAATGATAAAACCCTTGCAACACGCATCACCACGGCGCTTTTCTGGTTTATTCTTGCATTCACTTTCATTGCTGGTCCATATCTTCCTCATTGGGTAACAGGTGCCTGTGTGCTGATCATCGCTGTGCTGACCGCCTTTAAGCGCGTCACCCAAAGCAAGAGCGATGTGCCGTCCGAGGAAACCACCAGGAGTAATGCCAATAAACTCGGCTATACGGTGTTCATTCCTGCGCTATGTCTTGCTCTTGTAGCAGTGCTTGCCGCGACATTCCTGCCTTTTGGCGCGAATAATGCCATTGGTATTTCTGCCGCTGTTGCTCTTCTCGTTGTATTCTTAATTACCAAAGCGCCTGCGAAGTCCGCAGTCACAGATGGCTCACGCCTGATGGATAATGTCGGACCGGTAGGTATCCTGCCTCAACTTCTGGCAGCTCTTGGTGCGTTGTTCACAGCGGCGGGTGTCGGTACAGTCATTGCCAATGGCGTGTCCGCCATTATCCCTGAAGGGATGCGGATCATTGCCGTGGCTGTCTACTGCATTGGAATGGCTTTGTTCACCATCATCATGGGCAACGGTTTCGCTGCGTTCAGCGTTATTACCGTTGGCATCGGTATTCCGTTCCTTATCATGCAAGGCGCAAATCCCGTAGTGGTCGGTGCGCTTGGTCTGACTGCCGGCTATTGTGGTACTTTGCTGACTCCTATGGCTGCGAATTTTAATATCATGCCTGCCGCGCTTCTTGAGACAAAGAACAAGTATGTCATCATCAAGGCTCAGGCTCCGGTAGCAATCACCATGCTGTTTGTCCACATTGTGCTGATGTATATCCTTGCGTTCTGAAATGGTTGCCTGGAAATGGTTTTGAGGAGAGATACATGAAATTGTTATTGACGGCTTTTGATCCATTTGGAGGGGAGAAAGTCAATCCGGCCCTGGAGGCTGTCAAGTTGGTCGCCGACCAACTTGATGGTATCTCCGTCATAAAAGTGGAGGTTCCTACGGTATTCAACAAATCGATCGATACCGTGGAGAGCGCAGTCAGGAAGCATCAGCCTCAGGTCGTACTGTGCATCGGTCAGGCCGGAGGACGTTTCGATGTGACGCCTGAACGTGTGGCAATCAATGTCAATGATGCTCGTATTCCGGATAACGAAGGGAACCAACCCGTCGATCGCCCGATTTTCGAGGATGGAGAACCTGCGTATTTTTCCACGCTTCCTATCAAAGCCATGGTGGAGGAAATGCGGAAGGCGGGTGTCCCCTCAAGTGTTTCAAATACAGCGGGAACTTTTGTTTGCAATCACCTGATGTATGGGGTGATGTATCATCTTGCCAAGTCTCATCCTGGCGTGCGGGGGGGGTTCATCCATGTGCCGTTCATCCCCAATCAAGTTATCGGGCGACCGAATACTCCGTCTTTGGCTCTAGGTGATATCGTGACTGCTCTTGAGGCTTCCATTCGGGCAATCGGAAAGAATCTCACGGATACAGAAGTAACGGGAGGTCGGGAATCCTGACATGGAATGTATGAGGATATGGGTGTACGGCAGCTTGCTGGAGGGTTTTTTCAACTATAGGAAGGTACTTGTCGGTAAAGTCCTTTCCCGTAAGGCAGGACAGGTGAAAGGCAAGATCTTCCACCAATTGGCAAAAGGGTATCCAGCGTTGCTTGCGGGCGATGACTGGGTGGAAGGGGAACTTCTGGAGATTGAGGATTTCCACGATACGCTGGAAATGCTCGATGTACTGGAGAACTATTTTGGTCCTGGCGATGCGGACAATGAGTATGAACGTATCGTCACGCCTGTGTTCCTTCCGGGAACCGATGCCTGGACGGAAGCGTATGTATATTGGTATGGACGGGATGATCTTGGTTCTCCGGAAAATCCAGTGATACCTTTACCCGACGGAAGCTGGCGTACATTCATGAGAAAAAACAATACATGAAGGAAGGGAGTTGCGGACGGAAGCCGATGAAAACCGACGGAAGCCGCAACTTCATTGTTTTTTTGACAGACCTCGTTGCATATGATAACGTTGTGTTCCCACAGGATGTCATGTCCTCATTTCATCCGTGGCTCAAAGGAGTAATGCAATGACTGATTATATGCAGGGAACGGGAATGCAATACCATGTTCATCTCAAGAAAGGAGATGTAGGTCGCTATGTCATTCTTCCCGGAGACCCCGGACGTTGCGAACGTATCGCTCGTCATTTCGATGATGGGCGTTTCGTCGTCTCAAACCGGGAATATACCACGTATTCGGGATATCTCGATGGAGAAATGGTGAGTGTGACCAGTACAGGCATCGGTGGGCCTTCGGCATCAATTGCCATTGAGGAACTTACTAGATGCGGCGCTGATACCTTCATCCGGGTCGGCACGTGTGGGGGTATTGCACTGCCTGTGGAATCAGGTGATGTGGTCATAGCCACCGGCGCCATCCGCATGGAAGGGACAAGCCGGGAGTATGCTCCCATTGAATTTCCCGCCGTGAGTGATTTCTCTGTTGCACAATCATTGAAAAAGGCTGCTGAAAAGTTGGGATTGCGTCACCACATGGGCATCGTCCAGTGTAAGGATGCTTTCTACGGACAGCATGAGCCGGAAGCCATGCCTGTCTCCTATGAACTGCTTCCCAAGTGGGAGGCATGGAAAAAACTCGGTGTTCTTGCCTCAGAGATGGAAAGTGCCGCATTGTTTGTCGCGGCAAGCAAACTGGGAGTCCGTTGCGGAAGTGATTTCTTTGTTGTCGGCAACCAAGAAAGAGAAAAAGCCGGGCTGGAGAATATCATCCGTCATGATACGGAGACTGCCGTTCTTGTGACCGTCGAGGCGCTCAGGATACTCATAGCCCACGACCGTTCCATGCGGAAATGATTCTCCATTTTCTGGCATCATTCTAATGACAAGATAGTCACGCTTC
This sequence comes from Parasphaerochaeta coccoides DSM 17374, assembly GCF_000208385.1. Taxonomy (GTDB): domain Bacteria; phylum Spirochaetota; class Spirochaetia; order Sphaerochaetales; family Sphaerochaetaceae; genus Parasphaerochaeta; species Parasphaerochaeta coccoides. The sequence goes on from NC_015436.1 coordinate 543,307, forward strand.
TCCCAATGATAAGGGAGATGGTGATGTCATCAGGACGAAGAACGTCTCTGGCGGAAAGCGGAAAGAACTGACTGCGGATGTCGCGCATGTTCTGGGGCTCCTGTTTCCCGACTTCCTTTTCCCGATTCGCGCCAGATTTCATGAAATAGGGAAGACGGAAAGATAATCGGAGCATATGCCCCTCGCCGTGATGTCCGTGTGTGGCGGATGTCACGGTGATGCCAGTGCGGTAACATGAATAATCAATCTTCCGAGTCATGCAGGAAAGTCCATGCATGGCTCCATACAGACATTCATACAGACCGCAATCCGTCAAAAAACCATGTTCCCGTTCCATTTCTTCCCCCTGATGTAGGAAACACAGGAGACGACAGGGGCGTTTCAGCGCTTTAGAAAAGATATGATTTCACACCTTCTGTCCTTGGAAGACGAAAATAAAGGAAAAGGAAGCGACTGGATTGACAAGAAAGTTTGATATTGCTAACTTTTATCCATCAAGGGGCAAATCCGGAGGCTGGAATGTCAAGTTTGGAAAGAACAATACTTTTCCATTGTGCTCCGGTGATTAGCGGCATCAAACCCGCGGGACTTGTTTCTTGCGCTGGGATGATGAGGAAAGAAGGTTTTGCATCGGAACTCTCCGCTCTTGCGGCGGACATGGACGGTACGGGGCTTGCTTTTCGCACGGTGTGCCGATGTCTTTCCCATGAATTGCTCCTTGTGTATCATGAGCGGGCTTTGGAAGCTCAACTTTCCCTTCCGGCCATTTCAAGCTATTTGAAATCCCTGGGGTATCCTGTGGACGGAACTCTTGAAGATTTGCTTGGAAATCTTTGTTCAACTCTCGGCTGTGGAACTTCTTTTCCCCATGAAGTCGGATTGTTCCTGGGATACCCTTTGCATGATGTGTTGGGCTTCATCGACAGCAAAGGACAGAAAAGTTTGTTGGACGGTTATTGGAAAGTCTATGCACACCAAGAAAAAGCGCAGGAAATTTTTTCCTGTTATGATCGATGTCGCGAGAGATTATGTCGCCTGTATGATCATGGGTATTCCTTCCGGCAGCTTGCTGGAGTCGCATGAATGTAAAACTTGAAAAGAATGAGGAGTCTTGAAATGGCAAAAGTTTCAGTTGTGTATTGGAGTCAGACTGGTAATACGGAGGCCATGGCGGAAGCCATTGCGGAAGGAGCGAGAACGGCAGGAGCAGAGGTTGTACTTACACCTGTCTCTAAGGTAAATAAAACAGATGTCCTGTCTAGCGATGTCATAGCTTTGGGCTGTCCTTCCATGGGTGTGGAAACCCTTGAGGAAATGGAATTCGACCCATTCTTTGCGGATATCGAATCTTCTCTTTCCGGCAGAAAGGTTGCTTTGTTCGGTTCTTATGGATGGGGAGATGGACAGTGGATGAGGGACTGGGAAAGCAGAACAACCGCTGCCGGAGCCATCATTTATCAAGGAGAAGGCTTCATTGTCAATGAAACCCCTGGAAATGCAGAACTGGCAAAAGCCAAGGAAATAGGCGCGGGACTGGCATCTTTCTGACTGGGGACTTTGATGATTATAGCCTGAACATGGTATGCATCCCGAACTCCATCGGGTAAATCATAAAGAACGCTTGGACCATCCGGAGTCGCTGCCGGGTGGTCGTTTCATGAAAATACTAAACAAATGTAAAGCATGCTCTTCATTTTTTTCTCAAGATAGAGTAGAGTAGTTTCGTCTGGTTGACGTATGGCCGGAAGATTGGAGGGCATGTCGTGGCGAGGGAATCTACACCTGTATCCATAGCAGATATAATCGTGGGAGGAGGCAGCCCTGTACGCATCCAGACCATGTGGGACGAGCCCCTTCCTTCCAACGGTGATGACAAAGCGGTGGAGTCCCTGCTCCATAGATTACGCCTGCTCAAGTCAATGGGATGCGACATCATACGATTTTCTTATCCGGATGACGAACATCGGCAGACCTTCCGGCGCATCTGCGCGGAAAGTCCCATGCCAGTAGTGGCTGACATTCATTTCGACTATCGGTTGGCCGTAGCGGCAATCGAGGCCGGTGCCCATAAGATACGGATAAATCCTGGAAACATCGGCGCAGCGTGGAAGGTTGAGGAAGTCGTGCGGGCTGCAAAAGAAAAAAACGTGGCAATCCGGATAGGACTGAACAGCGGCTCATTACCCAAGCATACAGAAAAGGAGCCGTCTGACCTGATGGTCGATACTGCCTTAGAATATGTCTCTTGGTTTCATGATATGGATTTCCATGATATCGTCGTTTCGCTGAAAGCATCCGATCCATCCCTTACCTACGATGTGAACGTCCGCTTTGCTGAAAAAAGCGATGTTCCCCTGCATCTCGGTGTCACGGAGGCGGGCGGCATTGTTTCCGCCGTGACCCGTTCCACCTGGGTGTTGGGGCGTCTTCTGGAGAAGGGTATTGGCGACACCATACGTATTTCCATCACCGGCAGTATTGAGACGGAAGTGCAGGCCGGGGTAGAGCTTCTTCGTACGCTTGGCTTGCGTGCGGGAGGCATCAATGTCATAAGTTGCCCCCGTTGCGGTCGATACAGCTTTGATACGCAGAGCCTGCTTGCCAAACTGGAGCCACGGCTGCTTCAGATACAGAAGTCCTTGACTGTCGCCATCATGGGCTGTCAGGTCAACGGCGTGGGAGAGGCTTCCCATGCCGACATCGCAATCACAGGAATCGGCCATAAGGCTTTCCTGTATGTCCGTGGAAAACTGGTGAGGGACGTGTCGGCGGAAGATGTCGAACAAGTCCTGATGGACGTCGTAGAGGAGTTCTGAACATGCAACATTCCAAGCTGATCATCCGGGGAGCGCGTGAGCATAATCTCAAGAATCTGGACATAGATATCGAGAAGAACAAGTTGATTGTTGTCAGCGGTATCAGCGGTTCCGGCAAAAGCTCCCTGGCTTTCGATACAATTTTTGCCGAAGGACAGAGGCGGTATGTTGAGAGTCTTTCCGCCTACGCCCGCCAGTTCCTGGGACGGTTGGAAAAACCGGACGTGGACTATATGGAAGGGCTCTCGCCAGCCATTGCCATCGAACAGAAATCAACTCATCGCAATCCCCGCTCAATTGTCGGAACCATCACGGAAATCTATGATTACTACCGCCTGCTCTGGGCACGTATAGGCCGCCAACACTGTCATATCTGTGGCCGGGAGATATCAGAACAGAGCATCGACCAAATCATCGGGACTATCTACAGGTATCCTGCGGGAACCCGTCTTACTATCCTTTCACCCTTGGTGCGGGGGCGTAAGGGCGAACATAAGAAGATATTCGAGGATGCCCGTCAAGGTGGCTATCAGAGAGTGAGGGTGAACGGGACAATACGAAGGCTGGATGAAGAACCTATCGTATTGGACAAGCAGGTCAAGCATGACATCGAGGTGGTCATCGACCGCCTCATCCTGGAGGCGGAGAACCGTCACCGTCTGTCGGAAAGTCTGGAGACGGCCATTTCCATGAGCGACGGGCTTGCCGCGGTCGTTTTTTCCACTGATGGACAGCCGGAGACGATTGAGTTGTTCAGCGAAAGAAATAGTTGTCCCCATTGCGGCGTGAGCTTGCCTGCTCTTGAACCCCGGCTGTTTTCCTTCAATAATCCTTTCGGAGCCTGCCCGGAATGCAATGGACTCGGTTTCAAAAGCGAGTTTGATCCTGACAAGATTATTCCGGATCGCACGAAATCCTACAACCAAGGCGCGATAGCTACCCAGAATCCGGAAGCGGCATGGGGGCGAGTACCGTTCAAGGCTCTGGCAAAACGCTACGCTTTTACGTTGGATACTCCTTTTTCCGACTTGCGCGATGAAGTTTACAATGTAATCCTCTATGGAACGCAAGAAAGACTTCCGATGGAATACAAGAATGAGAACGGTAAGGGAACGTATGTGATGGAGAAACCCTTTCCTGGAATTCTCCCTGACCTGAAAAGGCGATACTATGAGACGAGCAGCATCCAGATTCGGCAGTGGATGGAGGGATTCCAAACAGCGCGTGTCTGTGAAGCCTGTCATGGTGAACGCCTGCGTCCCGAAGCCTTGGCGGTGACTGTAGCCGAACGGAATATCATGTCAGTGACTCGTCTGAGTGTGCGTGATTCCATGTCTTTCTTTAGTTCGTTGAAACTGACGGAGAAGGAAATATCCATCAGCACCCAGATTATGAAGGAAATCCGCAGCCGCCTGGGATTCCTCAACAATGTCGGTCTAGACTACCTGACCTTGGATCGATCTTCGGCCACCTTAAGCGGTGGAGAAGCCCAGCGTATCCGTCTGTCCACACAGATTGGTTCCGCTCTCAGCGGAGTGTTGTATGTTCTTGATGAACCATCCATCGGACTCCATCAGAGGGACAACCAGAAGCTCATCGAATCATTGAAGAACCTCCGCGACTTGGGAAACACTCTGATTATCGTCGAACATGATGAAGCCACGATTCGCGAGGCGGACTATGTGGTGGATTTAGGCCCTGGGGCAGGAATCCATGGTGGGTACATCACCGCGCAGGGTACGCCTGAAGAAATCGAGAAAAATTCCGAGAGCATCACCGGACGTTTTCTCTCCGGCGCGGAAACCATCCCTATTCCTGCGCAACGAAGGGAAGGCAATGGCACAAGCATCACCTTGAAGGGAGCGTGGAAGAATAATCTCAAGCACATTGATGTTGATATCCCTTTGGGAAAGCTGGTAGTGCTCACAGGTGTGTCAGGTTCTGGGAAAAGTACTTTGCTCAACGAAGTACTCCTTCCTGCCGTCCGTAGGAGGCTTAACCGCCAGAGTGACGACTTTGATGGGTATTCCTCGCTTGAAGGCGTGGAAAACATCGACAAGGTAATCAACATCGACCAGAGTCCGATTGGCCGTACACCACGGAGCAATCCTGCCACCTATGTAGGGGCATTCACGCCTATCCGCGACCTGTTTGCCTCCCTGCCTGAAAGTAAAGCTCGCGGCTACAAGCCGGGACGGTTTTCCTTTAATGTTCCTGGAGGGCGTTGCGAGAATTGTCATGGGGACGGGACAATCAAGATTGAAATGCACTTTCTGCCGGATGTCTATGTGACCTGTGATGTCTGCCATGGAAAACGCTTCAATAAGGAAACGCTGGGCATCAGATACAAGGGCAAGAACATCCATGAAGTGTTGGAAATGACCATGGATGAGGCAGCGGAATTTTTTACTGCCGTGCCATCCATCAAGAGAAAGGTTGATACGGTCATCTCGGTCGGATTGGGATATATCAAGCTTGGTCAGAGTGCTTTGACTTTAAGCGGAGGTGAAGCCCAACGGGTGAAACTCAGTCTTGAGTTGTCGAAATATGGGACTGGAAAGACGCTCTATGTACTCGATGAACCTACCACGGGACTGCATTTTGCTGATGTCAAGAAACTGATGGAGGTGATTAACCGGCTGGTTGACGCGGGAAACACCGTGGTACTGATTGAACATAATCTTGATGTAATCAAACAGGCGGATCATGTGATAGATTTGGGACCTGAAGGAGGGGATAACGGAGGTATGGTGATTGCCACCGGCATCCCCGAAAAAATCGCCCTTTGCAAAGAATCCTATACAGGTTACTATCTTGCCGGTATAGTGAATGAAAAATGAGTTTGACGATTGATTCCGTTTTGCCTGACAAAGTGAAAGACGAAAGGATGGAGATGAAAACTTCCATACGGCGACCAGTGTCCCGCGGCATCCGAAAGATGTCCGTTCTCCTGTCTATCCTTGTGCTTACACAGGCACTGTTCCTTCCTTTGGTAGCGGAAGATGCTGCTCCAGCGGAATCTCCTGGCTCTCAAAGCGGCTGGAAGGTCGAGATACTCCATGCGCGGACATTCTCCCGTGCTGGAGAAGGGGAAGGCAGCGTAGAATTGGGAGGAGGAGCCTCAGTCCGTCTTTCCGATGCGGATTCTGGGTCGGCCTTTACTCTCAGCGCACGAACCATTGTCTTTGACTTGAACAACAAGCGAATGTCTGCCAGTGGTGGGGTTGAATTTGTCGATGAGAATACCAATGCCGCGATGACCTCCGTCCAAGGTGATATCATCTCGTTGTCATGGGTGGATTCACGCCTGGACATATCTACCGGTCAGTTGACAACGGTGCGCCAGACTCCTGATGCAAAAGACAAGGATGTCAGTTATTTCACGCATGGCAGGCGGCTGCGGTACGCTAGTGATGATGAGATGCTGTCGCTTGACGATGGCGTCATTACAATCAATCCTGATACTGCCTATTCCAGTATCAGGGCAGGGAACCTGACCTTTCTTCCCGGTGGTGATGTTTTCATGAGTAATGCACGTCTGTATGTCGGACGTGTGCCGGTGCTCTGGCTTCCTGTTTTCTTCTACCCTGGCCGTGAACTTGTATTCAATCCTGCTGTCGGTTTTGAAAGTGACCGGGGCATGTTCCTTAATACGACATTCGAGGTTTACGGTACCTATCCCAAGACTGAAGAAAAGGATGCGTCCGGAAATGTCACCGAAGATACCGCCCGCAGCTTTTTTTCCATGTTCTCCTTGGACAGCTCTGCCAAGGATGAAGTCAGGGTTCGTGACGGAATTTTCTATGAAACCATGCCTGTGAGTGAGGTCAGTGCCCTTCAGAAATGGGCATATGAATCCTCCTCATACATGGCATTACTCGCGGATGTGTACCAGACTTCCGGTTTCCTGTTAGGACTCGGTTCTTCGACAGGTCTTTTTTCTGATGCACTGAGAATCAATGCCTCCGGTGCGGTCATCTTGGATCCTTCCGCCGGTACTACAGGAGAACCTGCTGTCAGATACATGGCAGATTTCGGATTGAAGCTCAAGACGGACTTCGCTTCCTTTGATATTTCCATGCCTCTGTATTCTGATACGACGGTACAGAAGGATTATTCAAGCCGTCTGACAGCTTTTTCCATCGACAAGCTGATTGGATCCCATGTCTTCGACCGTGGGAACATAGCAACCGATTCTACCATATACTGGAACGCGCAAGGTTCATTTTCACTCCCTAAAGACTTGCAGACATCGTTCTTGTCCCGCCTGTCCATATCGACCTTGACGGCAACCGTCCGCTTCGACTGGAGGAATGGAAGTTCCGATGGCTATTCATTGTGGGGAGGAAAGGACACATATTATATCCGTTCATTTACACTTCCTACGTTCAATGCCAATGCTTCCGGTACAATCTTCAGTTGGGAAGGAAAACCTTATGTTGCAAAGAATGATAAGGCTGCTGAAAATGGTGCGTTGACACAGGTTGACACTATACCGACACCGGCTTTGGCTCCAGAGGACGAAGCTTCTGAACTACAGATTTCCGACTTTTTGGCCAGCCAAGGACTGCCGGCGGTATATGAAGCCGTGTTGCCTACGACCCCTGTTTCAGCGTCCGTTCCTACTGATCGTGCTTCGTTTGGAATCACCTGGTCACTGAACGAGCGGTTGACTCATATTCTTGATGCGGGGAGCAGCGTTCAGGATTTGGGGCCTCGCAGCGTTTCCACGACGACCGACGGAGAGTTGGTCATCAAGGGTTCCACAGGTCGTGGCATCCTGTCCGTTTCCCAGACATTTTCTCCTTCATATACTTTCACTCTCGATGAAAAGACCAATGCATCCGATTCTACCAGTGTCAATCGTACCCAGCTGCGCAGCTACAGTGTTGCGCAGGTTCCTCTGCTAGGTTTAACATGGAGGTTGAAGACTGATCTCCATACATATCAGGAAACACGCAAGGGCAGCAGCATCACTCCCAATGTCGATAGACCTTTCAGTAGCTATCAATTCACCAAGGATTATGTCAGCCAGCATGAAATCTCTTTCAGTCATGCCATATCCTTGGGACAGGCAGGCACGCTCACTCCGTCCCTGACTGGTGCCTTGTATCCAATTGACTTTTTCCTGATTCCGGCTCTTGCCTGGAGCAGGGCAGGTATGAGTCTGTTCGCGTCATGGAAGTTCCTGCCCAAAGATCCTGTTGTGAGCCAAACCCTTGAACCGGAGTTGCTCACGATTACCGGTTCCTATGTACGGAATCTCGTTGATACCCAAGTGCGCTTCCGGTATGACATGCATGATTCCGGCGGAACCTCGCGTTTCTTCCCTTCTCATCCGTTGCTCGCTGATGGCAAGCTTACCATACGACTCTTTGACAATAAACTGACATTGGGTGGCGGCTTTGATTTTACTAGTTTTCAGGCGCAACCGTTGCGTACAGATTATTTCTCATCTCTGTATGTGAAAGCCGACCTGAACAGAGCTGACAACAGGCCATGGCTGGAGACATCTTTTTCTTGGGCTGGGAGCATAAGTGCTATGGATCAGCCATTCGCACCGGATTCGTTATCATTGAAACTTTCAACCAAGGATGTGAGTTTTTCTTGGTGGAAAAAGCGGATAAAATTAGGTTTCACCGTGGACTCATCGATGTCCTTCAGTTTTGCTGATAAATATAACAGCTATCTCTCGATTAGTTTGGGGACTTCCTTCAAAATAGAGGAATTCCTTGATGTGAAGCTATCCCTATCGTCTTATAATTCAGGATTTTACAAATATTACGATGGAGAAGACTTCAAACCATCGTTGATGTTCCAAGATTTGTTCCGGTCTTTTGATTTTTTCGGGAACGGACGGAGCAACACAAATTTCATCATGAACGAGGTCTCTCTGGAGCTGGTTCATTACATGGTGGACTGGGACCTCCATTGCAAATACACGGGAAGAGTAGTATCATCCCAAGGTAAATGGTCTTGGCAGCCGAAGTTCAGTATTTATCTGCAATGGAATACGCTGTCTGAGATTAAGATTGACCAGAACTGGACGAAGGACACTTCTTCCGGATGGAAGATGGTCACATAGGAGAAGCATGGGTCGTAGTGTAGTGTTCGAGGCTCAGGAGCAGATGCGCAGGGTATTGGGCGCTAATGACAGGAACCTGCCATATCTTGAAGCTCTGCTTGGAACTGACCTCACATCCCGTGGGAATGCTTTGGAAGCGGCAGGTAATGATGAGCGCGGTGATGACAGGTTTGTCAAGTTGCTCCAGCGCCTCAAATTCCTGGCGGACAGGCAACCGGTCATTGCCGAACCAGAAATCTTCATGGAATATCAGATACTTGTCTCAGGAGATGGAGATTCCCTTGTCGGAGAAATCCCGGCAAAGGGTGCCAGTGAAGCAGACATTAGTCGTAGCATTGTCATTGCTGGTCATCAAGTGTTCCCGAAAAGCCTGCGGCAGAAGGAATATATCAGGGCGATGCAGCGCAGCCAGGTAGTCTTTGGTATTGGACCAGCTGGTACGGGCAAGACTTTCCTTGCCGTTGCCCATGCTTTGGAACTGGTTCTCACTGGTGTCCGGTCGAAACTGATCATTTCCCGGCCTGTCGTTGAGGCGGGGGAGAGCTTGGGTTTCCTTCCCGGAGATCTTTCCCAGAAGCTTGATCCCTATCTTAAGCCTCTGCATGATGCAATGGAACGCTTGGTTCCCCGTGCTACTCTTACCCGCATGTACGAGAACAACGTCATTGAAGTAGCCCCCTTGGCATACATGAGAGGCCGGTCGCTCCATAATGTCAGCGTGATACTCGATGAAGCCCAGAATACCACGCAGGAACAGATGAAGATGTTCCTGACCCGTCTTGGCGATGATGCCAACGCAGTCATTACAGGGGACATCACCCAGACTGACCTTCCACGTGGGAAAGAAAGTGGACTGGTACACGCATCCAGAATCTTGAAAGACATTGAAGGCATAGAGTTTATCTATTTTTCCTCTCCCGACATTGTGCGCAGCCGGATAGTCCAGCGGATTGTTTCCGCATACGATCATGATTCCGGTTCTGCTGTAACGAACGGAAGGGGTGACGTGGATCGGAGATTCATACAATGATCAAGCATGTTGCCATAGGAGGAAAACGTCCGGCGTTCGCAAAACCACAGAAAATAGCTGTCATTTTTCTTGTCATCCTGGTTGTCTGTGCTGCGGTCATAGGGCCTCTCTTGGTTCGTACCCTTTCATCGGGATTTATTCTTGGAGATCTTCAGAACTATGTTGCGGGACAACTGGGGACTCGTGATGTAATTGCGCCTCAATCCGTCCGTTATGAAGACAGGGATGCTACCCGCCGGGCAGTGACAGCTGCGGAAGCGGCCGTGCCGCCTTATTTCGTCCGTTCCCTGCGTTCCACTTTGGTTGCAAGAGGACAGGTCGATGGATTCACCGCTGGCGTACTTTCTGAAAATGCTGATGCATCCGCTCGTGCTTTCATGCTCGCGAACGGCATCATCGACACTCAGGGAATTGTTGACAGGTTCATGAGGCTCTCCCAAGCGGACAGGACAATCATGGCGTCAATCCTGAAGGAAACAGCCTCATTCCTCCTTGAGACGGGATTGTACGATGGGAACGAGCTTTCCCGTCTTGAGAACCAAGGAATCACAGTGGTGGCGTTGAGGGAAGGAAATAGTTCTGTCACGTCTTTTCCTGTCGGAGAGCTTATCACCATGGAGGACATCCAGAGCGTGACCACTCCGTTTCTTGAGCAGTACGGAGATCTGCCGGCTTTCGACAGGTGGTTGCTTCTTGATTCCCTGTCCCTGCTGCTTGTTCCTAATGTCCATTATGACGAAGTCACCACAATCGGATTCCGTCAACTGGCGGCGGATTCCGTGTCCCCTGTCATGGCAGAGATTGCAGAAGGGGAATACATCATCCGCCGTAATGAAGTGGTGACAGGGGAAATGCTGGACAAGCTGGACGTCATGAGAGGCGAAAAACCTACCTATTCATTTGCCGCGATATCAGGCATGGTGCTTTTCTCTGTCATTGTGACGTCAGGCGGAGTCATAATGTTCGACCGTTTTCCGAACCGCTACCGACGGTTTCAATTCCTGTTGATCTTGCTCATCGGTATTTTTCTCACTTTGATTGCCATGGTTGGTGTCATGAAAGCTTCGTTTATTTTCCGAGCCATCACCATGATACCGTTCCTGCCCATTCTTTTCCTTCCTATCTTCATATCTCTTGTGACCAATGACAAACGACTTGGACTGATTGCAGCCGCCATGCTCTGTGCCTATGCTGTCCTGTTCATGGAAGGCGGGAGGGCGACCACATACGTCGAACTTATTTTGATGACATGTTCCTGTGTTTATGCCATACAGTTTGCCAGTCGAAGGCTGGACATGCTGTACCAGGTTTTCCTTGTCGCGTTGATCGGAGCTTTCATCGTGACTCTTTTTTCTTTGATTGATGGTTATAGGCTGACGGCGGTTCCCCTTTTGGTAATCGGGATTGTCGGGAATGTGGTGATTTCCTATCTTCTCGCCATAATTCTCCTTCCTATCATGGAGAAACTATTCAATATTCCCACGGCATTCATGTTACATGAGCTTTCTTATACTGATTCTCCCACGTTAATCAGGTTAAGTCAGGTTGCCCAAGGGACATACAACCACAGCCGGGTAGTCGCTGACCTTGCTTACGATGCTGCCAGGGCAATTGGCGCAAATGCACTGCTTGTCCGTGCGGCGGCTTTGTACCACGACATTGGCAAAGCAGACCATCCGGAGTATTTCATTGAGAATCAGACTGGGGAGAACAAGCATGATGACCTGAAACCAAGCCTTTTCGCTGCCATCATAAAGAGCCATGTGCGCCTGGGAGTGGAAAAAGGACGTGAAATTGGGCTTCCCCAGGAAGTCCTTCAGATTATCAGCGAACATCATGGCAATGATGTGATTTACTATTTCTATAAAGAAGCGCAGCAGGACGGTATCCGTGAGAACCGTCTGGTAGCGGAAGAAGACTTCTGCTATTCCGGCAATCCACCAGGCAACCAGGAGTCTGCGATTGTAATGCTCAGCGATTGCGTAGAAGCAGCGACACGCTCCATAAAGAGACCGACGACGCCGAAATATGAAAAGATGATTCATCAAATCATCATGGGCAAGATAGAAAGGGATCAACTGAACGACAGTCATCTTTCGCTCTCTGACTTGGATATTATTTCTTCTTCGCTGCTTCATACTTTAATTGGCCGTGACCACCGAAGGATTGAATATCCTGAGGACATACCGGCAGGCCAACAGCAGCTTTTTTCCCTTCAGCACGATGGCGCGGCAGCCGGACAGAATCCTTCGAAAGGAACTGAGAAATGAATACGATTGATGTAATGTATGGAGAGGGGCAGGAGATGTTCAAGGAGAGCTATCCTGAAGATGTGATACTGGACAGGATTTCTGGCATCCTCTCTGATTTAGGCTTGGAAAACGTGGAAATGTCCTGTTCTTTTGTCTCCGATGAAGAAATCCGCCGTTTGAACGCTGAATGGAGGGACAGGGACGAGAGTACGGATATCCTGTCTTTTGTCCAGGAGGATGGGGAAGCCATGCCATCAGCGGACGGAAATGAGTGGAGGATGCTTGGAGACTTGGTCATCAGCCCTGAGTCCTTGAAAAGAAATTCCGAATACTTTACTGTTTCACTAGATGAGGAGTTGCACCGGTTGCTTGTCCATGGCATGTTGCACCTGCTGGGTGACGACCATGCCACGAATGATCCTCAGGAACCTATGTTGATTCGGCAGGAGGAAATGCTCCGCCGGTTAAGGGGGTAAATCTTGTTTGGCGCTATCAAAGCGTTGTTCGGCAAAGAAAAATCTGAAGAAAATGACGGTTCCGACCAATCAGAGGAGCCATCGTCGCGTGAAGAACAAAGGGATATGATAGAAGGCATCGCGGAGCTTGCCCAGAAGACCGTGAAGGAAATCATGGTTCCCCGCGTGGATGTGCAGTTCGTAGCCATCGATGCATCACTTGATGATATCTATGACCTGTTGGCGGAACAAGGATATTCACGCTACCCTGTGTATTCCACATCTCCGGACAATGTTGTCGGAGTGTTGTATATCAAGGATGTCCTGAAAAGGGATATCGCCCAGGATTTCAATGTAGGGCGGATGATGAGGCCGCCGTTCTTTGTTCCGGAAACAAAACGGCTTGACGTCCTGCTCAGGGAGTTCCGCCGGAAGCGTGTCCACATGGCTATTGCCATCGATGAATATGGCGGTGTTTCCGGAGTCGTCTGCATGGAGGACATTCTCGAAGTCATCGTGGGAAATATCCAGGACGAATATGATGACGAGGAAGAAGAAGTGATTGCTTTATCGCCAGGCATCTGGTCGTGTGACGGACGCAGCTCGCTTGAGGATGTGAACGATATTACTGGCTTGGAATTCCCGGACAATGAAGCCGAAACCATCGGGGGATATGTCTTTGAGCTTTTCGGAAGGGTTCCGCTTGCCGGAGAGACGGCTTCGGACGGGAAAGCTGATTTTGTAGTCGAGAATGTTTCCGGCAACAAGATCGAGCGGGTACGGATTGTTGTAAAATATGGAGATTAGACGCGAGGTTCGTTGACCCTCGCCGCCCATAGAGCTATTATCTTATCGATTCTTTTTTTGGAGGAGCTATCCCATGAAGATTGCTATTAACGGTTTTGGTAGAATTGGTCGCAACGTGTTCAAGATTGCGTTCCAAGACAAGGGTATTGAGGTTGTTGCGATTAATGACCTCACTGATCCCAAAACACTCGCGACACTGCTCAAGTATGACTCCACGTATGGTGTTTACGACAAGGCTGTGTCTTACGAGGAAGGAGCCATCGTCGTTGATGGCAAGAAAATTCCCGTGTATGCCCTGCGCTCTCCGGCAGAGCTTCCTTGGGGCAAACTTGGCGTTGATGTCGTCATCGAGTCCACCGGCGTGTTCACTGTTGCTGAAAGTCCAAAGGGTGGATACAAAGATCACATCAAGGCTGGTGCCAAGAAAGTCATTCTTACTGTTCCCGCGAAGGACGAGATTGACCAGACCATCGTCATCGGTGTCAATGACGAGACCATTGATCTGTCAAAGCATGCATATTCAAACGCATCCTGCACCACCAATTGTCTTGCGCCTCTCGCCAAGGTCCTCAACGACAACTTTGGCATTGAACGCGGCCTGATGACTACTGTCCATGCCTATACCAATGACCAGGTAATCCTTGACCAGCCTCATAAGGATCTCCGCAGGGCTCGTTCGGCTGCTCAGAGCATCATCCCGACCTCTACCGGCGCTGCCAAGGCTATCGGCAAAGTCATTCCGGCTCTGGACGGCAAGCTCCATGGTGGAGCCATGCGCGTACCCGTGCCAACTGGTTCCATCGTTGACCTGACTGTTCTCCTTGAGAAGGACGCGTCCGTTGAAGAAATCAACGCAGCGTTCAAGAAGGCCGCTTCTTCCGGTTCTCTCAAAGGTATCTTGGAGTATACTGAGGATCCGATCGTGTCCCATGACATCGTGATGAATTTTCATTCTTCGATTTTCGATGCCGGTCTCACCCAGAAGCTCGGTCCCAAGTTTGTGAAAGTGTTCTCTTGGTATGACAACGAATTCGGTTATTCCAACCGTGTCGTTGACCTTGCCCGCAAGATTGCGAAATAACTGTTTTGTCCAACGTTGTCAGGCCCTTTACGGGGCCTGATTTCGCGTTGGCGTATGAAGGAAGGTAACCATGAAACTGAATACGATTGAAGACGCGAAGCTGGAAGGTAAGCGTGTACTGATTCGAGTTGACTTCAACGTTCCTCTCAAGGACGGAGTAGTTACCGATGACACGCGCATCGTAGCGGCGCTTCCTACTGTCAAGCATATCCTGGGCAAGAAGGGTACGTCACTTGTTGTCATGACCCATCTCGGACGTCCCAAGGGACAGAAGAACATGGAGTTCAGCCTTGCCCCAGTCGCCCGGCGTTTTGAAGAACTGCTTGGTTCTCCCGTCAAGCTTGCTTCTGATGTCATCGGCTCTCAGGTGAAGGAAGATGTCGCTTCCCTTAAGCCCGGAGAAGTCCTGTTGCTTGAGAACGTTCGGTTCTACAAAGAAGAAGAGGCGAACGATCCTGCTTTTGCAAAAGAATTGGCATCATTTGGAGATATCTACGTGAATGATGCTTTCGGCACGGCACACCGCGCCCATGCCTCAACGGAAGGCGTCGCGCATTTTCTTCCCGCCTACGCCGGATACCTCATTGAGAAAGAGGTCCGTTTCATGGCTCCGCTTCTTGAGAATCCTGCGCATCCCTTTGTCGCCATCATCGGCGGCGCCAAGGTTTCATCGAAGATCACCGTCTTGGAATCTTTGCTCAAGACAGTGGATACAATTGTCATTGGCGGTGGCATGGCCTATACCTTCCTTAAGGTACAGGGACGTGAGATCGGGGGCAGTCTGTTTGAGCCGGACTATATCGGAACCGCTGAAAGTTTCCTCAAGAAGGCAGAGGACAAGGGCGTGAAGGTAATCCTTCCCGTCGATTATGTCTGCGCTTCGGAATTTTCCGAGACAGCCGTGCCTGTGTATGTTGATGCGCCGGATGTTCCGGCTGACATGATGTCCTTGGACATCGGTCCCAAGACGACCCAGCTGATCATCGACGCTATTTCCACTGCAAAGAGCGTGGTGTGGAATGGTCCGATGGGTGTATTTGAGTTCGAAGCATTTGCCAAGGGCACTCTGGCAGTGGCCCAGGCTCTTGCGGCCAGTTCCGCAGTGACCGTAGTAGGTGGCGGGGACAGTGTCGCGGCCATCAACAAATTCGGATTGGCAGACAAGATTTCCCATGTATCCACCGGGGGTGGAGCTTCACTTGAGTTCCTTGAAGGCAAGGAACTTCCCGGCATCGTGGCATTGGAGGCAAAATAATGAGAAGATACTATATCGCCGGAAACTGGAAGATGAACTTGACTCCTTCAGAAGGAGCGCTTTATGCCGCTGAGCTTGCGAAAGCGGTACAAAAGGGCAAGCCTGACGCGAAGGTCATGATTGCGCCAGCTTTCGTTGCGATTCCGGCTGTCCTTGAGGCTGTGAAGGGGAGTCCGATCATCGTTGCTGCCCAGAATGCCGCTGACCATCTTTCCGGTGCTTATACCGGGGAAGTTTCCCTGTCCATGCTGAAGGATCTGGGAGTCGGGACGGTAATACTGGGACACAGTGAACGCCGCGCAATCTACGGTGAGTCAGATGCTTTGATTAATGCCAAGACTAAACTTGCCTTGTCCGAAGGTTTCGAGGTCATCCTCTGTGTCGGTGAAACTCTGGAAGAAAGAGAGGCCGGAAAGTTGGAAGATGTCCTCTCCCGGCAGGTAAAGATAGGTCTTGGGGGAGTATCTTCCGCTGATATGTCTCGCGTGGTCATTGCTTATGAACCTGTCTGGGCTATCGGTACCGGAAAGACTGCCACTCCTGATGATGCTGACAATGCTCATGCCTATATCCGTGGACTCATCAATGGACTTTATGGTAAAGATGTTGCAGAACAGCTCATAATACAGTATGGTGGTTCGGTAAAGGCAGATAATGTGAAGGAGCTCATGGCCAAGCCTAATGTTGATGGCGCTTTGGTCGGCGGGGCATCACTTTCCATTGATAAGTTCCTGCCTATCATCGAATTCGGTCTCTGATAGATGGAGTTGATATGGTTGTTCTAAGCATCATCCTGACGGTTTTCTTTGTTATTGCCAGTGTCGTGCTGGTAATTTTGGTTGGCCTCCAGAGCGAAGGGGGCACAGGACTGGGCGGCATCTTCGGTGGAGGAAGCGACACTGCTTTCGGTGCCAAGAGCAATAGTGTCGTGACACGCATCACGGCAATCGTGGCGGCCTCTTTCATGGTGCTTGCCTTGGTCGTTGCCCTGCTGAACAAGTCCTCCTCCCGTGACTATGTCCTGGAGACTCTCCCGGTGCAACCTGCTGTTGCCTCCGAAGTAGTGGAGGAATGGTGGAATGCCGCGCCTCCGGCTCCGGAGGCCGCACTGTCGGTCGTAGAGTAGGGAAGGTAGTCATCGTCCGTATGTTGGACACTCCCTTTGCCGTACACCCCTTGATGTACGGCATGGGGATTTTTTTGTTTATGTCGGATGTGTCTGATATGATAAAATACGTGTGTAGTTTGTGTCATGATGCCATGCATGAGGTGACGGCACTGCCGGATATATGGTACATTCCTATATATATCCTGCTACAAAGGGGAAACGTGTGAGAGTATGTATTCTGTATGCCTCATCAGGCAATGAAAACAAGTCGCTCCGGGCCATTGTGTCTGCTCTATCTGAAGGTATCAGCACACAGGGACATGATGTGGAAATGTTCGATATGCGTCTCGAAGGGCAGAAAGTTGTTTCATATTATGATTACATCATCGTCGGTACGGAAGCCGCTGGCTTCTGGGGAGGAAAGATTCCTTCCATAGTCCCGTCGTTTCTCAAGCAGGCGGGTACGGTGTCCGGGAAGCGGTGCATGGCTTTCATCACCAAGGGAGGACTGCGCAAGCAGAAGACTCTCGGCGCGCTGATGAAGACAATGGAAGCGGAGGGCATGTATCTCAAGACTTCCGATGTCGTGTCGAAGCCTGATTATGCCCGGATTATAGGAAAGCGTCTGCATATCGATGCAAACAAAAAATGAGGCAACCCTCTGTGACAAGGGGTATGCATGAGAGTGAAGGAGCGGTTTTCATGAATAATATGTCCGTCAGAAAGTTTTTTATCATGGTATCCATAGCCGTATGCGCGGCCGGTACTCTTGCCGCCGCAGTGATCAGCCA
This sequence comes from Parasphaerochaeta coccoides DSM 17374, assembly GCF_000208385.1. Taxonomy (GTDB): domain Bacteria; phylum Spirochaetota; class Spirochaetia; order Sphaerochaetales; family Sphaerochaetaceae; genus Parasphaerochaeta; species Parasphaerochaeta coccoides. The sequence goes on from NC_015436.1 coordinate 560,987, forward strand.
ACCGGCAGCTGTGGTGAACCTGACAAAGAATACAGTGATCACCACGGAACAACTAAATGCCAAGGTGAAGGAATATCAAGAGGCGGCTGCGACGGCTGGAACGGCAGCACCTGATGCACTCCGTGTCCTTGAAATCATGATTAACGATGAGTTGGTCATGCAAGGTTCGGCGCGTGATGGCATAGTCATTACTGATGCCCAGGTTTCTCAGCTTGTCGTCGATCAGAAACAAACTCTGGAACAACAGTATGGAGTAACCTTGACAGACGCCCAGTTCCAGCAGGCCGTTACAGCGCAATTTGGTTCCATGGAGGCCTTCCGCAAGGCATTGAAGGAGCAACTTCTGGTCGATACGTATGTCAGAAAAGCAAAATCGGATGTTATCGCACAAGTGAAGCAGCCGACAGATACTGAAATCTCTAGTTTTTTCAGACAGCGTCGTTCGGAATTTTTTAGTCCCGAAAGCATCAGGCTGAGCCATGTATTCATACCTTTTGCGGAAGGCACTGACGCACAGAAGACGAATGATGCCAACAAAGCGACGCTCATATCGCTTGTCTCCAGCATCCGTTCAGGTTCCCTGACTTTTGAGAAAGCGGTTCAGGATTATTCCCAGGATGCCGCCAGTCGGCAACTCGGTGGCAGCATCGGATGGCTGACAGCGGATAACTCTGATGTTGTGGCTTCTTTGGGACAGGGTTTTTATGACGCGGCGTTCGCTCTTGAAGTCGGACAGATCAGCAATGTGGTTGAGTCCGCCAGCGGCTATCACATCCTCAAGTCGGTCAGCCATCTGGATGCCAAGATGCTGGGATTGGACGACACCATCAATCCTGAGACTACAGTGACGGTGCGTGAGTACATCCGCCAATATCTCCTGGCGCAGAACCAACAGACGGCTTATGTAAACGCGGTCAATGCGCTGATTCAAGACTTGCGTTCTCTGGCAAACATCCGTATCCTGTATGCAAACTGAGTAAGGAAAGGCATTTTCATGAAGTCACGGCACAAAGGAAGGGAGCTTGCGGTACAGACTCTCTATGCGATGGATTTTAATGGCTCTTTGCATTCAGGAGCCTATATGGAAGATCTTTTTCCTGGACTTACACAGGAAGAGCAGGATGAATTTGAGCCGGAGGTGGTTCTTTTCGCTCGCTATCTGGTTGCAGGAACATTGGAAAACATTGACGGGATAGATGATGTCATTGCCGCCTATTCCGTAAGACGCGCCTTTGACAGGATTGATGTGATTGACCGGAACATCCTGCGCATCAGCGTCTTTTCTTTGTTTTTTTCTGAAGATACACATCCTCATGTAATTATAGATGAAGCGGTGAAGTTGTCTCAGGAATTCAGCAGTGAGGTCAATTATCGTTTCATAAACGGTCTGCTTGATGCTCTGATGCAGGAATTGTCTGCATACCGGACAACGTATCCTGATGTATCCACCGACAAACTGCTTTCGTCATTTGTCGCTGGCAAAAAAAAGACAAGTTGAGGGATGAGCACTTTCATGCCGGGAGGAAGTAAGATGATTCAATTGAAGAATGAGCAGCAAATAGAGGGGATCCGACGTTCCTGTCGGCTTCTCGCCCGCTTGCTCGATTCTCTGGAAACTTGGATCCAAGCCGGCATGTCAACTAAGGATATTGATAAATACTGTCATGATTTCATGGTTAAGAACCATGGCAAGCCTACTCTCTTAGGCTATATGGGATTCCCCGCTGCAACCTGCATTTCCGTGAATGAGGAAGTAATCCACGGTATTCCGAACAAGCACAAGGTCGTCAGGGATGGTGATTTGGTCAGCGTTGATACTTGCATTGACCTTGAGGGTTATATCAGCGATAGTTCCCGTACATACATCATTGGCGGGAAGACAGATTCAGAGTCCGCCCGCCTCGTCAAGGTTACTCGTGAATGTCTCGACCTTGCGGTCAAGGCAGCCGGAAGGCCGGGAGCTCGCCTGCACGACATCGGCAGGGCGGTTTTCAATCATGCGGATCGCAACGGGTTCGGTGTTGTCCGTGATTATTGCGGGCATGGCGTGGGACTGGCTGTGCATGAGCCTCCCGAAGTGCCTAACTATGTGAATCCTTTGGCTCCGAACCCCCGCCTGCGTCCGGGCATGGTGATAGCCGTGGAGCCTATGATTACTATGGGTTCCAAAGCTATTCGGGAACTTAAGGACGGCTGGACTGTCGTCACGGCAGACGGAAAGCCCGCGGCGCATTTTGAACACACAATCGCCATTACAGCAAATGGCGCAGAAATTTTGACAGTCGATAAATAGACGACGAAGGTGACGCCTATGAAAAAAGAATTCATCAGCTCCGATACTATCAGGGATGCGGGATTGAAACTCGCGCACAAAATGTATTTTGAAGATGGCTTTGTCCCTGATGTCATCTATGTGTCTTTGCGAGGCGGCGCGTACATGGGCAATGTCATCAGCGAATACTACAAGTTGGTCAGGAAAAAGACTGGCGGTCGTCCTGTTTTTTATGCCGCCGTAGTCGCTCGTTCTTACAGTGACGTGCGTGCCCAGTCGAAGATAATGGTAGATGGCTGGACATATTCTCCCGCTCATCTCAGGGCTGGCGACCGCATTTTGATTGTAGACGACATCTTTGATACCGGCAATACGGTCAACGAACTGACATCACACATCATGGAGCATGGCATTCCCCGTGAAGACATCAAGATAGCAGTGTTCGACTACAAGGTTCCGCTGTACAAGAAGCAGGAGCCACTTCCCATCCAACCGGACTACTGGTGTCGTAAGCATGTGATGCAGCATGAAAGCGATGAAGCATGGATACACTATATGTGCCACGAGATGGTAGGACTTTCCAGCGAAGAAATCGACAAGCAGTTCAATGACCCCGAAATACGTGCCATCCTTCATAATGTGCGAGGAGAGGCGTAAAGGAGTTCATGCTGGCTATGTGACTGCTGGGATGTAATATGGGAGTATATGAAAAAGAGGCTGCTGGCAGCCTCTTTTTCATGTAGGGTGATAATGCTTTTTGCCTCAATAGAAATACACGCCGTTGCTTTCTGTAACAAAGACATACAGGGAACTATCCGACCAAGCCGAGACGATTTTAGTTCCGGTTTCAAGTGTCTTGAAAGGCTCCGTGCCGATTGCCTGAACCGAATCAGTCCCGATGGTCCACATCTTGCTATTGGTGACAAGGTAGTATGTGCCATTAGATTCAAAGATGAGCGTAGTCCCGCCCAGGTTGGAAAGATCCGTGACCTTTGTGGCGATTGTTCCGTTTATTTTCCATAATGTCCCGGTCGTTGATAACGTTCCTGAGGATGTCAAGTCTTGCGTGACAACGTAAGAATTAAAATAAGCAATAGGTTTCTCTGCCGTGTCGAGTCCCGTGATGGTAGTATTGCCATCCTGTATGATTTGGAATTTGCCATCACTATCTTTAGCCACGATGAAGTAGGAGGAAAGGGTGTCTTCCAGCAGAGAGACGAATTTTCCTCCTTGAGGAAGACTGATGGGGGTGGTTCCATCGACCTTCCATTCACCCGCAGCGTCTTCCATAACATATGTTCCGTATTCTGCGAAGAAGGGTGCGCTCGGTGCAGATGTAAACGGCGAGGATGATGAACCGAGAGTAAGCGTGTAGTCCGTCGGGTTTACATTCATCACATGACTGACAATACTGTTCTGGTTCTCCATGAAAATGACAAATCCTGCCGAAGTCTTATCGCGGGTTGCGATGAACCGATTCGACAAAGAAGAATCAATAGCGGTCAGGTCAATTGTTTTCGCGTCGATGACCTGTGGATCAGATGGATTTTTGCTGTAGAGCAAAATGTCTTGGTCAGCTTGTACATACACCGCCGAACCGTCTGTCCAGAGCAGGTTGATGTTCGTATGCGTACTGGCTTTCTTTGAATGAGCCACATCGTGGAAAAGCCCCGTCCCATCCAGATTGCAACCGACAAGGACGGCAAGGACAAGGAACAGGGGAACAAAAATTTTCAAGGTAGTCTTCATCATCTCCATCCTCCTAGTTACGGTATGTCACTGACAGGGCAATTGGTACGATTCCGAGCAAGCTGTTGTGTTCAGGCTTGTCCGTGAGCAGGTAGATGTCCGGTATCAGCCAGAGACCGCTGGTCAGACCGACTCCCCAGTTGTCGCTCGGAAACCATGTGACGCCAACCTCTAGAGCAGCGAAGAAGGAAAATTTTCCTTTCGGTTCCGTTCCGCCCAAACTCAAGTATGACAGTCCTGCGCTGACGGACAAGGGAGTCTCAATAATCCCTTGAAGGGGAATCCATGTCAGTTTGGCGGCGATCGGTATGATCGTCAGGAGCTTTCCGCCCCTGTCAAACCCAAATGAATATCCCAACTCACCGCCAAAAGCTGCCACCGGTGAAATAAAGGCTTGGTAAGCAATGCCTCCATAACCGCCGATACTCAACCCGGTTCCTTTGTTTTCTTCACCCCCAGGCCCGACAGGAAAACTGTTATCTCCAGCTTTAGGATTGAAGAACCACATGAAGGCTGGTATGGTTGGGCCTGCGCGGAATGTGAACATCTGGCTACCTTTATCATAACGTGTATAGCTGGATTCCTGGGAATCGGCGGCAACCAGAGAGGATGTCGCAACCATCAGGACAGCCAACATCAAAAACAAGCATTTTTTCGTCATATGCACCTCATTCTAGCTTACTTGACAGCATACCTCATATGACTTGTAAAGAAAATACCGTCTTGCCAGCTACAAGAAAATGCCACACTGACTCTATGGTTGCGCCCTCATGCCTCTTTGCGGTATACATATTCCGTAGAAACCCGTAGAAAAGGAAATAAAATGCAAGTTCTTTCTGGAAAAGACGTGGCGATGTCTGTGTTGGAACACGTAAGAAAAGAAGCAGTGATATTTGGTGAGAAATATGGCAGGATGCCGTCCATTGCAGTCATCTTGGTCGGTGAAGACCCCGCCAGCCAGACCTATGTGGCAGCCAAGAAAAAATCCGCCCTTGAGCTTGGCTACGGACATAAGGACTACCATTTGTCCGTCCATGCCACACAGCAGGAACTCCTTGAGCTTGTCAGGGAACTGAATGCCGACGATGATGTCGATGGTATTTTGGTTCAGATGCCTCTGCCTCCACATATGGATGAGAATTGCGTCATCGATACAATCGATCCGGCGAAAGACGTTGACGGATTTCATCCGGTCAACGCGGGGAAAATACTTCTCGGCCGCTCATCCTTGGTCAGTTGCACCCCGAAAGGAGTCCTGAGAATCATGGATCATTACGGTATCCGGACTGCTGGAAAAGATGTCGTGATAATCGGTCGAAGTTCCATTGTCGGGAAACCCATGGCCGCGCTTCTGATGCAGAAAGGTCGTGACGCCACGGTAACTGTCTGTCATTCGTGTACGTTAGGACTCAAGGAACACGTGCGACGTGCGGACATCATCATAGCGGCAGTGGGTCATCCCCATATGATAACCGCTGACATGGTGAAATCGGAAGCTGTCGTCATTGACGTGGGTATCACCCGCGTCACCGACCTGACAAAGAAAAAAGGCTGGCGACTGGTCGGCGATGTCGATTATGACAATGTTGCGCCACGAACATCTGCCATCACGCCTGTGCCGGGAGGGGTAGGCCCCATGACCATAGCAATGCTGATGGAGAACACCCTGCAAGCCGCCCAAGAACGTAAAAGAGAACAAAAAGGAGAGAATGCGTGAGCGACCGCAGCAATCCACATCCCAAGACATACTGGATTGAGACATATGGCTGCCAGATGAACGTGGCGGAATCACATGAGTTGGAAACCATGCTCCAAGGAGTCGGTCTCCAACCGGCCAGCAGCGCGGAAAATGCCGACTGTGCTATTCTCAACACATGTTCAGTGCGCAAAACGGCGGAGAATCGAATCTGGGGACGTCTCGGACTGTTCCAGCATATCAAGCAGGAGAGGCTACAGACCTTGATAGTCACCGGATGCATGGCAGAGCGTCTCAAGGAAGAATTGATCAAGGAAGCACCCGCCATAGACCATGTGGTCGGAACCAATGACAAGCATAGGATTGTAGAGCTTCTCACTGGCGTCGCGTCCGGAACCTGCCTGCTTGACGGCGCACGTTATGAATTTGGTGAAACCTATCATAAGGATGGCGATTATTCTTCTTTCGTACCAATCATGAATGGCTGCAATCTGTTCTGTTCCTACTGCATAGTCCCTTTCGTCCGGGGAAGGGAAATATCTCGTAATCCGCAGGCGGTCATCAATGAAGTGCGACGCCTCGACTCTCTGGGAGTCAAGGAAATCACGCTTCTGGGGCAGACGGTCAATAATTATCGGTACAAGAAGGAAGATGGTACGTTCATGCGCTTTCCTGAGCTGTTGGAGCTCATCTGCGTGGAGCTCGACTCCATCCGATGGGTGCGCTTTGAGAGTCCTCATCCCCGTTTCTTTACACGTGAGCTGATTGATGTTATTGCCCGTAATCCACGCATCGCCCGACATCTGCACATTCCCATGCAAAGCGGGAGTTCTTCCATCCTCAAAGCAATGATGAGGGACTATTCCAGGGAAAAGTTCCTGACTTTGATTGCCGATATACGGGAAAAGATACCGGATGTGACATTCGCTACTGATGTGATGGTCGGTTTTCCCGGTGAAACGGAAGAAGATTATGAATTGACGCTTTCTGCGATGGATGAATGCCGCAACGTGGAAGCGTTCATGTATTACTGGAATCCTCGTGAAGGTACCAAAGCGGTCGATTTGCCCGACCATGTTCCAGAGACTGTCAAGCTTGCCAGGCTTCAGATCCTCATTGACCGGCAGCTTGCCCTCCAGAGTGTGGAAAAGACGGCACGTCTGGGAAAAGATGAGGATATCCTGGTGACCGGACATTCGCGGGATGACAAAGACGCGCTTCTTGGCAGGACGGAACACAATGGCATGGTCGTCTTCATTCCCTATGCTCCGCTTCATCCGGGGGATGTTGCCAGGGTTCGCCTTGATTCTTTGTCCGGCGGTACCTTCCGGGGTACTCATGTCTTGTAGGAGGCACGTATGGGAGAATTCACCGGAAAGAGAGTTGTCATCACAGGCGGTGCGCTGGGCATAGGCTTTGCGACGGCGGAAATCTTCGTCAAAGCCGGTGCCAGGGTAGCTATCCTGGAGATTGAGGAATCATATGCACAGGGGACGCTCTCCAGACTGGGGGGAGAAGCCGCTGATGTCCTGTTTCTTCCCTGCGATGTATCAGACGCTCTGGCGGTTGAAAAGAATCTTGCCGTACTCATGGAAAGGTTTTCCGGCATTGATATTCTTGTCAATGTAGCGGGATGGGAGTTGAACAAACCGTTCCTCGATACGACATGGGATGAATACCGGGCTGTGATGGACGAGAATGTCGGAGGAGCTTTCCTTGTCTCCCGCGAGGTTGCACGTCTCATGATTGGGAGCATACCTGCGGACAACACGAGTATGTGTGAAGCACACCGGAGGGGAGCCGAAGCTCAAGCGCAGCCTCCGGTGATGGTACGCAAGAGCGGAGGCGTCATCATCAACGTAGCAGGGGCATTATGTCGTGGCGGTCATGAGGGTTATGCGCTATATCAGGCATCCAAAGCCGCCCTCATTGCCCTGACACGTTCCATGGCTGCTGAACTGCTTCCCTATGGCATCAGGGTGAATTCCGTATCTCCGGGCTTTGTGTTGTCTCCCGGTCTGCGGGTCGGCTTGAGAGGGACGGGAAATGAAGAAAAGGCTTTACGGGAGTTCAAGGAAAAGCAACCTCTCAAGCGGTATGGCATGACGCAGGAGATTGCCCGTACCATCATGGCGGCATGTGGCGGTGACTTTGCTTTTGCATGGGGGAGTGATATTCTTGTGGATGGTGGCTATACGTTGGCATGAGAGCCTGAATCTGACCTGGGGAGGGCATATGGCATATAGCTCGGATATCCAGAAACTTGAGGAACTTATCGCTTCTTCCCATAGGATGGTGATTTTCACCGGAGCCGGTGTTTCTACGATGAGCGGAATCCCGGATTTCAGGGGAACCCATGGAGCTTATTCTGACGCATGGCACGGAATGGATGTGGAAGACATCCTGTCCATCGATTTTTTCAAACGCTCTCCGGAAATCTTCTACGCGTGGGCGCGTGATGTCTGGTACAGGCTGGATGAGTATGAACCCACCATTGTCCATCGTGTCGTAGCGGAACTTGAGGCAAAGGGATATATCAAGGATGTCTGGACGCAGAACATAGACATGCTCCACCAGAAGGCGGGTAGCAGGGTAGTCCATGAGATTCATGGAAGTCCTGCCCGTCATCATTGCATCCAGTGTAATGCCTTTCGCTCGTATGACGAGGTCGTTCCGGAGGTTCTGGCGGGTAAGGTTCCTCTTTGCAAGCGTTGCGGAGGGGTGGTGAAGCCTGACATCATTTTCTACGGCGAGAATTTGGATGCCCAGCAATTGATGATGGCACGGGAGGAGTTTTTCCATGTGGATCTGTGTGTCGTCATGGGTTCTTCCTTGGTAGTGCAGCCTGCGGCAAGTTTCCCTTTGCTTAGCTGTCGTGGTGGAGGAAAACTTGTCATCGTCAATGCGCAGCCGACTCCCTTGGATGCTTACGCGTTCTTGAGATTTCCCGATCTTGAGGCTGTATGTGCCGATATACAAGCGTGGTTATGGAAGTAGTTTGAATAAAGGCTGGCTGGTGTGATAGCAGGCGAAAATCCAAGAAATGATGCCGGCTTGCTTGACTTTCATTTTCATTTACGTTATAGATTATCCCTGCTTGCGTCTGTCGTATAACGGCTATTACCTCAGCCTTCCAAGCTGAAGACGTGGGTTCGACTCCCATCAGACGCTTCTCAAATTAAAGCATATAAAGTAAGACTTTATGAAACTCCTGTTCAAGCGACAGGAGTTTTTTGTATCTTCCTGATGGCTTGACATACATCAAAATCGGCATAAAAAGGCTCAACGCGGAAAGTTGTGGGATGGACGATAAAGTAGGCGAAGAGAAAAGCGGAAAGAAATAGAAAGAGGCTCAATTCCTAAGTCAACAAAAAGTTGAGTTTCTACGGAATAAATATTCAAAAATCTGCAAAATACAACCCAAAATAACCAATAGAATTATCTCAACCAACATTCTTCTTTGAAGTGATAATAGATATAACTTATTACATGAAAAGAAAAAAGTTAAAATTATAAGAAAATTGTTGAGATGATATCCAATATGCAATATATTGCATATTAGTAAATTTAAGGAGGCAATATTTTGGATGAAATGAATGTACTAAAAAAAGAAAAGATTGGTGTCGGTGGTTATCTTTGGCTACTGTTCGCAATCACGGCATTCTCTGGGATTTTCAGGAACGCTGAAGGACTTCTTCACGTATTGGACTATAATACGTGGCTTGGAGCCTTCGGCAAGATTACTGAAGACGCAGCCGCCGGCATCATGGGAAGGGGAGGCTCTGGTGTAAACAATGGGTTCTTTCAAGCCCTATCAATTGCACCTGGAGTATTTCTTGGCGTAGCTTTCATGACAACAGTAGAGCATTACAAGGGGCTTGCCGCTGCACAAGTTCTTTTGTCGCCGCTTTTGAAACCTGTGCTTGGGGTCAATGGCGGAGGAGGGCTTGCCTTGGTATCGAACCTTCAAAGCTCTGACACAAGTGCCGCACTTTGTATGACTGCTTATCAGTCCGGAATTCTTACATCCCGTGAAAGAGATATTCTCATGACCACCTTATACATCGGAGCCGCACTCATTGGACGTTTCTTTAGTAATGGACTTGTTTTGTTTCCCTATTTGACCTGTTCGACCGGAGTAATCCTCGTTGTTGTAATAGTCATGAAATTCCTTGCTGGAAATCTTATGAGATTGTACTTGACGTTAACGGATAACAGAGCATCGAAAAAAGCCGAAGCGGCACATTAAGAAGGAGGAATATTATGGCAATTAATAACATACAAACAACACCGGTTGATGTCCCGGTTAAGAAGGAAAGCTTTGTTGATGTCTTTATCAACGGAGCAAAGAAGGGTGTGGGCGTTTGGTTGAATGCTCTTTTGCCTGGAGTCGTGTTTGGATATGCGTTGACACAGATTCTTCAAGTTTCCGGTCTTCTTGGCTTACTTAGCAAAGTGTTTGGTCCTATCATGGGCATCTTCGGACTTCCTGGTGAAGCTATTGGACCTTACTTGACTTCATTTTTTACTCTGGCTGGAGGCTGTGCTTCCGCAGCTGCTTTGGCTGCCAACGGTATCCTGACGGGCACTCAAGCAACTATCATCCTCCCGATGCTGATTTGTATCGGATCGGACATCCAATTCTTTGGTAGAATGCTTGCTGTAGCAGATGTTCCAGGAAAACAATATAAAGTCAACTTTGTGATAAGTATTATCTGTTCTATCGTTGCTGGTTTTATAATGAGATTTATCGCTTAGGGGGAGGGAGGAGAGATGGATAATTCCGTGTTGCTTGAAAAAGCTGAAAACCTGATTAAGAAATGGTTCTCGGAAAATGAAACTAGAATTACATATTTAAGCGATACAATCTGGAATATTGCTGAGGTGAAGTTTACAGAATTTGAATCCATGAAAGTCCTTGTTTCCCAATTTGAGAAAGAAGAATTTTTGGTAAAGACTGCTGTTATTGAAGGACTGCCGACTTCATTCATTGCTGAATGGAAAAATGGAGAAGGCCCTGTTATTGCTTTTATCGGTGAATATGATGCTCTTCCCGGATTAGGGAATGAAATGTGTACAGAAAAAAAGCCAACAGGTAAGAATGGGCATGGCTGTGGACATAATCTCCTTGGCGTTGGAAGTATGGCAGCCGCAATCTCCGCATCTCATGTTATGAAAGAATTGGGGATAAGTGGAACATTAAAGTACTTTGGGTGTCCTGCCGAAGAAGGTGGTGCCGCAAAAGTATTTATGGTTCGTGATGGAATTTTCAATGAGATTGATGCAATTGTACGCTGGCATCCGAACAGCGCAACCTTTGTAAGTGTTTCTTCATCTATGGCAATGATGTCGATCAGATATCGTTTCCACGGAAAAACGTCCCACGCTGGTACTGCTCCACATCTTGGGCGGAGTGCTTTGGATGCTGCAATACTCATGGATGTCGGTGCGAATTATCTCCGTGAACATGTGATAACGGATGTAAGAATTCATTCAGTGATTTCAGATGGTGGACGGGCGCCGAATATTGTTCCTGATTATGCGGAGATTTGGTATTACATTCGGGCTCCACATATGGCAGACGTTCATACAGTAGCTGCACGAATGGAAAAGATTGCCAAGGGAGCTGCTCTCATGACGGAGACGGAGTGTGAAATTGTTGTTGTTTCAGGATCTTCTGATACGCTGCCCAACAAGGTTCTTTGTAAAGAGATGTTGAAAAACTTAAAGCGTATGGGTGGTCCTAAATTCACAGACGAAGATAGGAAATTTGCCACAGCCATCAATGAATCTGTTTCCATATCAGATCGAATCAATAATTTGAAGACATGCGGCGTATTTGATTCCAAGTATCAGAACTTGGATCTGTATGAAGATATTTCAGAAAATCTTCAAGAAGGAGTTGTATCACCTTATTCTACGGATTCAGGAGATGTTAGTTGGCAAGCGCCTATGTGCCAAGTCTTTACTTCTGCTCAAAGCATTGGCAGCGCTAACCATTCTTGGCAACAGGTGGTTTGTTCAGGAAATCATATTGGACATGCGGGAATGATATGTGCTGGCGAAACAATCAGTATTACTGCAATTGATATTTTGACTAATCCAGAATTATTAAAGGAAGCAAAAAAAGAATTCAACGAAGAAATTTCATTGAGGCCATATGTTAATCCTCTTCCAAAGAATTTAAAACCGGGAGTTGTCTAGAAAGTCAAAAAAGGAGCCTTACAGTGTCACCGAGAATGGAAACATTAGAACTTGCAGATAGTTTGATAATGTGGCTTTTCTGTATATTAATTATTAGTGTGATAGTAATTCAAGTCATTGTTTTTTATCTGCTTGGAAAAAGATACTCATCAAAATTTGGGGTTTCCCCAACAGAAATGCGTAAGGCATTGAAATCTGGAGCAATTACAGCGATTGGACCGGCTATGAGCAGATTCATAGTCGGTTTGGGACTCATTGCCAGTCTTGGTGCCCCGTTGGTTTTAGCTCATGCGAATGTTGCAGGCAATACTCAATACGAAGTATCTTCTTCACAACTTGCGGCCAATGTATTTAATACTGCCTTGACCGCAGATAATTTTTCTCCACAAGTATTTACCAATGTGGTGTGGGTGCTAAGCCTTGGTTGTATCTGCATGATGATCTTACCCTTGATTGCAGTGAAACCTTTGACGGTGCTACGTGATAGGGCAATCAACAAAACAAGCGTAGGAATGATAATTGGGATAAGTGCTTCAATTGCTTCATTTGCTTACATGAGTTTTGGCTATGCCGCAGGAGGTAAACCGACAAATTTAACTGCGGTGCTCATTGGCTTTTTTGTCATGTCAGCCGTTTGCGTTTTCTCAAAAAAGGATAAGTTCAAAACATTGAAGGACTGGGGTTATGTTATTTCATTAATGACAGCGTTTGTCGTAGTCACAGTTGCTTTTTAGGAGCAGAAAATGGAAATTGAAAGAAGAGATTATTATGGTCACGTTCATTTCCTTGGCCGGCTCTCGATTTGCTTGGAAATGATTTTTTTAGTTGGTATCGCATTATATTTGAGTTTTGTAAAAGGATATCATCCTGGCTGGGATAAAATTTCCATTGCTTTCTTAGGTGTAGCTGCAATGGTTGGACATGTATGGTTCAACATTACAGACTACATTACGTATGTTTTGGTCATGGGACCCGCCGCTACTTATTTGTCCTCAATAACGGGCGATATAAAGAATATGCGACTTCCTTCTGCGATGGCAGCTGTTTCCTCCGTTGATGAAGAAGCGAAAGAAGGAAAACGGGATATTCTTGCTACTTGTGGAGTTCTGGTATCCGTAATCTTGAATCTCATTCTTTCAATAATACTGGTGATTTTTGGCTCCTTAATTTTAAAATGGGTTCCTCAAGAATTAAAGGCTGGTCTGGATGCTTTTGTCCCGGCTCTTTTTGGAGCTGTATTCGCTCAATTAGCCGCATCGAACTGGCGTATCGCCGCAATAGCTTTACCCATTTGCGTTGCTATTTATTATGTTCCTTTCGTCCCCGATATGATAAAGACTTTAGTAGCGATTCTTTTGACAGTTTTCTTACATGTTTTGCTGTATAAACTGAAAAGGAATGAAGCAATAAACGAAGAAAAAGAATCAAATTAATAATTATGATGTGAAGGAATGTGGGACTTTTATGCGAGAAATCTCGGAAGCAGCGTAGAATATCAGGTGGACTCCCGCACGATCAGCTCCGGTCTGAGGAGTACCTGGGGTTTTCTGGCCTTGGGATCGTTCGCCCGGATGTGGTCAATGAGGAACTGCACCAGCATCCCGCCAATCTCGTAGGTGGGCTGCCTTATGGTGGTGAGCGGGGGACGGTAGAACGGCGCCATGGTGTTGTCATCGAAACCGGTGACAGCCAGATCACGTCCTATCTTCAGCTTGCGGTTCTTGGCGGCGTTGATGATGCCGAAGGCTATCATGTCGTTGAAGCCCACGATCGCCGTAGGAGGGTTGTCCAAGTCCAGCAGCGCCATCGTCTGCTCATAACCGTCCTTCTGGTCGAAAAATCCTTCCCTGACCAGATCGGGAGCCAACTTTATGCCCTGCTCCTCAAGACCTTTGACCAAGCCTCTGAGACGGATATGGGAATACATGACAGATGATGGCGGACAGATGCAGGCGATGCGGCGGTGACCTTTGGCCGCCAGGTGACAGGCGATCAGTCCCATCGCGTATTCGCCGTCCTCGTCGATGTAAATGTAGTCGCTGATGTTCTCCACCTGGCCGAAAGTGGCAAACGGCATGCCGATGCCATGCAGGTAGTTCACCCGCGGATCATCGCGCAGCGTCCTGTAGATGATGAAACCGTCGACCCGGCGCCCTTCGACGAGCTTGCGATAAGTCGCAACCTGATTTTCCTCGGAGATATAGGTGACCAGCAGGTCATACCCGTACTCGGTGGCCTTCTCGCCGATACCGGCCAGGAACTCGCTGAAGAACGGCTCCGCATGACCGCGCGAAGTGGAAGGAACCACGATACCGATAGTGTCGGTGGACTGCTTCTGCAACCGCTGTGCGTAGACGTTGGGTACGTAGCCCATACGCTTGGATGTTTCCCTGATCTGGCTGGCGGTCTCGGCATTGACATCGGAGCAGCCGGATAGCGCGCGCGACACCGTGGTAACCGACCGGTTTACTGCCTGCGCGATGTCCTTCAATGTGACCATCTGTTGCCTCTTTGACCCATCATAAACGTTTTCATTTTATTGGCAAAGCGTTTTTCAGCCTTTTATCGCTCCCATCATGATGCCTTTCTCGAAATATTTCATGATAAACGGGTACGCGATGACCATCGGCAGGCTCGCGATCACGATGGTGGCGTACTTGATCCGTTCTATCTCGAAGAAACGGGTGGACAGCACTGTGTCGCTAGTAGCCATGTCCGCAGACTGGGCACTCTGCAAGATATCGCGCAGGATCACTTGCAGAGGGTACATCACCTTGCGCGAGAAATACATGATTGGTCCGAGGTAGGCGTTCCAATGCCCCACCGTGTAGAACATCGCGATGATGACCAGGATTGTCGTCGAAAGCGGCAGCACGATGCGCAGGAGAAACTTCGTGTTGGAGCAGCCATCGATGAGCGCCGCGTCTTGCAGCTCCTGCGGGATATTGTGCTGAAAATAGGTGCGCGTGATGATCAGGTTGTAGGTACTGATTACTCCCGGCACGATGATCGCCCACATGCGGTTCATCATCCCCAGGCTGCGCACCACAAGGAACAGCGGGATTATGCCCCCTGAGAAGAACATCGTGAAGGTGATCAGCTTCATCAACAGGCTTCGACCCACCAGGTCGCGCCTGGACAGGGGGTAGGCGGCCAGCACCGTCATGATCACGTTCAGCAGAGTCCCGATTACCGTGTAGCGCAGGGAGTTGGCAAAGCTGCGCACAATGTCCTGGTTCTGGAATACCTTGCGGTAGGATTCGAAGCTGAAACCGACCGGCAGCAGTTTCACCTGGCCACGCACAATCGCCACGGGATCGCTGACCGAATTGCTCAGAACGAGCACCAGGGGATACAGCATCGCGACGCAGATGATCGCCAAAGTGACGTGGATGAAAAACATCAGGAAAGTGTCGCTGTTCACATACAGGTTCTTTCTCATGACTTTCTCCCTTACCACAAAGACGAGCCGCTGAGGCGCTTTGAGGTGTGGTTCGCCACCAGCAGCAGGATGAAGTTTATCACGTTGTTGAACAGGTCGATCGCCGCCGCGTAGCTAAAATCTCCGTCCCGGATGCCCGTCCGGTAGACATAGACCGGAATCACGTCGCTGGAGGAGATGTTCAGGTCGTTTTGCATCAGCAGTACCTTGTCCACTCCCAGATCCATGATCCCCCCGATTTTCAGGATCAGCATGATCATGATTGTCGGGGCGATGCAGGGCAGGGTGATGCGCCAGATTTGCTGATACTTGCTGGCTCCATCTACCTGCGCCGCCTCATACCACACCGGATCGATGCCAGCCAGCGCTCCCAGGTAAACCAGAGAGCTCCAGCCCATGTTCTGCCAGATGCCCGAACCGATATAGACCGTCTTGAACCAGGAGGAGACTTCCATGAAACGGATCGGCTTCCCTCCAAAACTCTCGATTATAGCATTGATGACGCCGTACTCCGGATTGGTCACCGTCGAGACCAGCGCCACGATCACCACCGTGGAAAGGAAGTGCGGTATGTAAGTGAGATTGAGCACTGTAGACTTGAACCATCTCCTGCGCACCTCGTTGACGATGATTGCGAAGAAGATCGGCAAAGGGAACTGGAACAGCAGCTGGTAGACGTTGATCAGCACCGTGTTGAGGATCATCCGTCGGAAACGGAAAGATGAGAAGAAGCGGGTGAAGTTGTCCCAGCCGACAGTTGGGCTGGCAGTGAATCCCAACCCGGGATTGTAATCCTTGAAGGCGATTTGGATGCCGTACATCGGGATGTACTTGAAGATCACGTAGAACGCAATCACCGGTAGGAGCATCAGGTAGAGATCATAGTTGCGGAGGATCAGCTTCACCTTCGGGTTCCTGCGCAATCTGTCAAATGTATGCATAGTTTCATTCCTCCTCCAGTGCCTCGGCGATCAACCGGCCTTCGTTCTGCGCCGGAGCCTCGGCATCCAGCAGCTTCGCCATTGTAGGGGCGAAATCGATATTCCTGATCCTTGTATCAACGGTGGTGTTCTTCCTGATTCCGTTGCCCCACATAAGGGAGAAAATACGCAGCGCGCTGTCGTCCAGCGAATCATGGGTCGCCCCGACCGCCGGGGCGGCATCCTTGAAGATGTAGGGTATCGCAGGGGATATATAGAGATCGCAGAAGTCCATACTGCCGGTAGCAGCGATTTCACGACCGGTCATTACCTTGCCAACATACCACTTTCCTTCCAGTTCTTCCTTTAGGCTCGCAATCTGTGAGATAGGCATCGCTTCGGTGAACGTGAGCATTAGAGATAGCCCCGCGCTGCACAGCACCACATCGGTGGAGGCATCAGGAGACTGTCCGCCGACAAGCACCTCATAACGATACCCGCGGTCCTTCAGCACAGCCAGCAGGTATTCGTAGGCCATCTTCGTCTCAGGAGAGAAGGCGAACGGAGTCATGCCATGGTCGGTGATCAGGAAGAATGAGAGACGGTCGCAGATAGGCAGGGCGCTGACTTTTTCAAGGAAAATACCCAGTGCCGAATCCATCTGGTTGAGCCGCCACAGCACGTTCTCAATGCGACCTTCCTCTGATGCGGCCGCCGGAGCCAGCTTGCCGTTGTTGTGCCCCACCGTATCGAGGTCGTCCATGTAGACGGCGATGAAGCGCGGCGGGGCGCCAAGTTCGACCAAGGTATTGCCGGTGTGAACCTTCTCGCTGGCCAGGAGCCGGTATAGCTCGCTGAAACGCTGGATGAAATTCGAGTCGGATGTTGCAATGTACGGCCTTTCCTTGTCCCCGGCATAGGTGCCGTTCTCCTCAAAGGTAAAGTGGTGGATTGAGGCTACCGACAAGCCCTGGCGCCAGAAGGACTGGGCGAGGTTTTCCGCCCTGTTCTCGTGCCTCTGGTCGATCACCTGCCTGATCTTCCTGTCGTAGTGCAGTTTTACGTTGCCAGTCTTTCCCGCATACGCGCCTGATGAAATTGCCGTCTGCATCGGGTTGGTTATCGCAGGCAGACCACACCAGGCGTTTTCAAAGAACACTCCCTGGTCGCGCAGACGGTCGAGCACCGGGATGAGTCCCCTCTTAGTGGCGATATCATAGTAATATTTCGCAAAGCCATCCCAGTTGATGTAGACGACATGCCTATCTTCGTTCATACAGCTCCTTCCTGCCGCTGATGAGGTGCGCTCCCGTCCGTTCAGCGATTTCATAAGCCCAACCGGTATTGCCCACCAGCGCCTCGCCGTGCGCGTCGCTGCCGGGAGTGAAGGGTACGCCCCTCTGTGCCAGTAGCCGCACTACCCATTCCCGTGGCGTCCTGGTGGCTGAGTGCAGCTCGCAACATTTGCCCGATGACAGTAGGTTGTCCGCCAGCTTCTCGACATATGGCCGGTCAAAATAACGGTCGACTATTTCAGCGCAAATCCGTCGCCGGATTTCGTAGGTCGTTCCCATGCCCTCTATCAACGGCTCTATCGGCAGGTAATCCTCGCAATGCCCAAGGATGTCGCCCTCGCCGAGCGCCATTTGCAGCATGAATTCCTTACAGGTTTTCCAATAATGGTCATTGAAGTACTCTCCGGGGATAGCTGCCGGCGCGTCGGGTATGTAGTGGCAGCTGGTTATGATGGGCAGGCTCGCCTGGCGAACCAGCGTGCTGAACGTCAGCCTGCCGTCGGAGTCGGGCGTCGTCTCGAGGCCGCACAGCACATCAATCTTTTGCCGTGTGGATTCCTCGCGGATTTCCTGGAAGTGGCGGAGCAACGCCAGCTCGCTGATGCTGGCAATCGCAGGCCGCCAGTCGCGCGGGTCGAAATGATCGGTGATGGCCAAGGTTCCGATGTTCCTTTGGGCAGCCAAGCGGAGCACATCCGAGATTGTGTTCCTGCCGTCCGAGAACACGGTGTGGACATGGAAGTCGCTTCTAATCATCTCTCGACCTCCAGCCAGGCAAAGCCATGAGGTTCCAGCATAATGTGACCAGCATTGAGCGCGCCACTGCCGGCGATAAGGCATCCAGGGATCGGCAGTCTGACCGTTACAGGATGACCCGAAGCGTTAGCGAGCGTCAGTACCTGATCAGCGTCCCCGGCAGTGCGCAAGACGGCCAGCACTGCCGGATGCAGTTCCATGATTTCCTGTCCGGAGGCAGGACTGAATGCCCGGAACTTTTTTCTGGTTTCGATTAACGCTTTCACCTCGCCGTAAATCCGGCCAGTCCTGCCGTTCTCAAGGTTCTGCCTTAATTCGGTCAGTGCGTACTTGCGACGGTTCACGCTGCGCTTCATGCCTGTTTCCCTGACGCCCTCATGATCATTCTCCGCACCAAACAGCGAGTGACAATACAGCGCGGGAACACCGCGCAGCGCCAACAGGATGGCATGTGATGCCACGTACTTGCGGATGTTAGTCTCCATTGGCTCGGCAGGGTCGCTAATCAGCTCCCACCATGTGCAGTTTAATTCGTAGGGGACATCCTCACCGCCGTCGTTGGACTTGTAGGAGACATAGCCGCCGCGCGCAACCGCCAGGGCTGCCAGAGCGTCCATCTCCCTTTTATCGAGGATGTTGCCTACAGGGATGATGCCCACGCCGTCGTGGCTGGCCAGGAAATTGAAGTAGCTGGTTCCCTCGCCGAAAGTCAATTCTTTTGCCCAGGCCGAGAGTTTGCTCATATCGCCGCTGAGATAGGAGTGAACCACCAGTGGCGGTAACGCGAATTGGTAGACCATCTGCGCCTCGCTGAATCCGTCGGCGAGATAGGTGATGTTGTCGGCATGCAGGATGTTGGTCTCAGTGATCAGCGGAATCCACGGGCAGACGGCATCCAGCAACGCCCGCATCAGGCGGATGACCGCATGGCACTGCGGCAGGTTCGAACAGATGGTACCCGGTTCCTTCCAGAGGTAGTTGATGGCATCCAGCCTGATCGCGCTGGCACCCCTGGCCACGTAAAACAGCAGTACGTCCAGTACAGCCAGCAGCACACGCGGGTTATGGAAATTGAGGTCGACCTGGTCGGGGCTGAAGGTTGTCCACAGGTCTTTGGTTCCTTTGAGGCTTTCGAAGGAAGTGAACAGAGGCGTGATGCGCGGACGCACCACGCGCGAGTAATCGGCGTTGACGTCGCGCTCGATGAAGAATTGCTCGAAAGTCGATTCCCCGGCCAGGAAGCCGGTGAACCAGTGGCTTTTCACGGAGATATGATTCAGTACGGCATCGAACATCAGGCGATAGCGTCCAGCAAGACGCTCCACATCGCTCCAGGAACCGAACCGCGGGTTGACCTCCTTGTAATCAACCACGGAAAACCCGTCATCGGAAGAATAGGGATAAAAAGGCAAGATATGGACAAAACTGAACAGGCCGTTGGCATGCTCGGCCAGCAGACGGTGCAGCGAAGCCAGTGGACTGGCGTCCTGCTCTCGGGCGACGTCGGCATAGGTGATGAGAAACACGTCATTCTGGTCGAATTCGTAGCGTGCGTTGCTGGCACCGTTTTTCAGCCGGTGGGTAACGATATCCCTCCGATGACGCTCCACGAGGTTGTCGATCATGTCAAGCAGCGTTTCGCTGTCATCTTCGGGATAAATTCCCGCCAGTAGCGAAGACATTCTGTCTTTCACGGTGCGGTCTATCATTTTATGTCTTTCTCTTTTTCTCAGATGATTTCCAGATGATCCTTGTCTCCCAGCGGCGGGAACGCGACCGTCGGCAGCGTCTGATACCAATAAGCCACCGACGAGATATCGTCCTGTAGCGGCAGGTATCTTCTGTCGGCACGCCAACCCAGAGCTTGGACGGTGATGCGCAGGTCTGTCTCGAAGCGGATTGGGTCGACGATATGCCAACGGTACATGCCGAATCGCTGCTGCGAAGCGTAGCAGCCGTCGCCGGCGATCACCTGCGCCAATCCCGCGTAAGGGGTGGTGAAGGTTTCGTAACGGCCGCTCTTGCGCTTCTCATAGGCGACGGATTTGCGTTCGTATTCTATCCCTTCGAAGTTATAGGAGCCGCAGAAGTAGTCCTCTGTTCCGGTGCCGCAGATTGTCGGGTACTCGCCATCGCCGTCCAGAAAGAACTTGAATTCTCCCTCGCCCCACCAGCCGTTGTTGTTCACTCCCCAGCACATGTAGGTGCCAATGTACTGCCCTTTGCCCTGCACCCCGTCCAGCAGCGGATAGACTTCCTTGTACGGCAGCGGGTTGATGCGTCTGAACTGGGCGTGAAAGTACGCGGCGTCAGGTTCAACCTCGGTCAGGCAATAGTCGATCTGGTAAAAGAAAGTGCTGCTTTGAGTGGAACGGTTCTCGATCGTGATGCGGCAGTGCCGACGGAACGGCATCTGCCAGTAGCAGTTCAGCGCCGAACCTGGGTTCACGCAGACTGCAAGGGAGGAAATGTGAGCGTAGATACCCCAACCGCAGGCAAAGAAATCGCCAACGGGGCATTCGACGGAAGGATGCTCCTGGTCATCCCAGTAGATGCGCAGAATCTGCTCCCGCCAGACGCCGGTGGGCGTCATCCAGATATGCTGAATCGCCCCGGAACCGGCAATGTCGGCAAGGACGATGGTGCTGTTGGGATGCAACGTCACGCACGGATTGACCTTCCATCCTTTGCCCAGATCCTTGGCGTTGACCGCGGACACCCCGTCGATCAGTTCGCACATCCCGCCTTTCCCCTTCGCTCCATCGGGGTTCTCGGCAGAGATTGAACGCGACTTCGCACCCGAAGTGCGATACAGGTTGCCCATGTGAGTTCCCAATCCGTTGAATTCCATTTTTTATTCTCCATAGACGCCACGCGTGGCATCCTCATGCTCCGTAATCACATCAAGCATATGTCCGTCGCCGGTCACCAGTATCGTACCATACGCTGCGGTCACCAGCGTCCTGCTGCGGTTGCGCAGGGCGGACAGCGTGCTTTCGGTCGGCTCCCCGCTGGAAACCACTGTCAGCAGCGGTCGCACCGCCAGCAGGAACTGCAACGAGCTGGAAGTACCCAGCCCATGGTGAGGCGCCTTCAGTACGTCGCTGGCCAGCCGGTCGCTGTACTGGCGTACCAACAGGTATTCGGTATCCTTGTAGATATCCCCGGTGAACAGGAAGGCATGGTCGCCGTAGCGCAGGCTGAAGACCAAGCTCTGCTGGTTTTCGAAAACAGTGCGTTCCTGTGAACCCGTGACACCATCGGGGTAATCAGTCGTTTCCGTGGGATGCAGTATCTCGATGGTCGTCCCGTCAGCCAGTTCAATGCGGTCACCTGCCGCAAGGTAACCATACGGGATGTCGCGTAGTTGGATGGCATCCATGATCCGTTGCAGCTCAGGTCCCTCGTAGTTGTCAAAGCGCGGCATGAGTACCCGCCCGATGGCAAATGCGGCAGCCAGGCGGGAAAAATCCCCGGTGTGGTCGCCATGGAAGTGGGTGAAGATCACGTAATCGAGCTTCTTCAGTCCCGCAGTCTCCAGCATGGTCGCAAGCCTCGCATGATCCTCGCGACGCCCCGCGTCGACCAAGATTGCGGTGCCGCCAGGGGTAACGATCAGCGTCGACTCTCCGTTCTTCATGCCCAGCTTATGAAGTCCAAGAAACCGGACTGCCAGCTTGCCGTCCTGCGGCGCATAGACGTCGTTGACGGAAGCCGCCGGAACATGGGCACAGGAGACAAACAGAAAGAGAATGCCAATGATGAAACGTATCTTCCCTGTATTCATAATGCGACCGGTACTCCCTTGCCCATATTCTCAAAATAGCGCAGGGATGGCTGGCCTGCCATCCCTGCCGGATGAATCACTTCAGCGCGTCCTGTACAATCGCGTAAGCCTGGCGGTAGATTTCCTGGAGCCGATCGACCTTCAACTGTTTCAGGGTGGTCACATAGATGTTCCAGTCCTTGTCGATGTCAAGCTTGCCAGTCATGAAAGCGGCGCGGGATTCCGAGTAATACTTGTTGATCTCACCCAGCAACGTGGTGCGCTCCCGTTCGATATCCGCCGGCAGGCTCGGCAGACTGTAGGCATGCTTGGTGTTGTAGGGAGCGAAGACGGGGATGGCTGACGGCGTTAGGGTCCCTTCGAACAGGGGCAACGTCTGCTTGGCAGTGTAGCGACCGGGAGTGGCATTCGGTTGAAGCCAGAACGAATACTTGGCCATCGCGAACTCGACGCCCTGCGGATCACTCTTGATTTTCTCACTATAGCTCAGCGAGCCGTCGGCGTTGGTGACGTATGTATCGCCCTCGACGCCCATGCGCACAAGGGTGGAACCATCATCGCCGTAGAGATAGTCAATCCAGCGTGCCGTCTCGCGCGGGTAGGGGTTCTTGGTGGTGATGGCGAAGGTAGCCACGCCAAGCAGCGGGGAAACCTTCCAGTTCCAGATCACGTTTTCTTTGCCCAGGATGCCGAAGGAAGGCTCAAGGATGCCGAACTGGCTCGAATCGGCCGGTGGCAGCAGCAGCGTCACGCCGTATTGGTCATTGGCCAGGCGAGCGAAGAACTCGGTCGTAGTTTTGGTGAACAGGTCGGGTTCGAGGTATTTCTCAGCATAGAGCTTGGCCAGGAAGCGCCAGGCTTCCTTCATGTTGTCGCTGGTGTACATCTGCGTCAGCTGGCCGTTGATCACGTTGAACGGCTGGCCGAAGATGTCGTCGATGCCTGCCAGAGCGCGGGCTGTCTTCTCCGTCTCATTGACATTGCCGAACGCAATGGGATACTCGTCGTTCGGATCGCCGTTGCCGTTGGCATCGAGGTCGCGGAACGCTTTCAACACATCATACAGTTCGGTCAGCGTGGTCGGCTTCCGCTTGCCCACGCGATTCAGCCAAGTCTCGTTGACGTACATGAAGCGTCTGGTTGTATCGATATCATCGGGATAGTACGCCGGCAGTGTGTAGATCTTGCCATCAGCCGTCGTCAGCGCGATGCGCAGGTTCACGTCGTTATCGTAGGCCTCCTTGAAATTCGGCATCAGACCAGCATCCATGTATTGCTTCAGGTCTACCAGATGGCCGGAAGCCGAGAACTTGACCACGTCGCTCATGTTCAGGGCGTTCTTGAGGAACAGGTCGGGCAGGTCGTCGGCCGCAAACAGTGTCTGAGCCTTGGTACGCGCTTCGGTGTTGACCACCGTTTCCCACTCTATGCGGACGTTCGTGCGCTTTTCCAGTTCGCGCCAGACAAGCATGTTGTCATCCCACTCGGCGTTGCCCGCAAATTTTGATCCGTAGCCCCTGAGGGTGATCTTGTTCTCGACGATTTTCGTACCCGAAGGGATGAAGTTGTCTGCCTCCGTCGGTGCCGTACTCCTTACACCCTGGGCTGACGCCATCCCTGCGACAAGCAGGACGAGCAGCACGGCCATAATGATCCTGGATCGTTTACACATATATTTGATCTCCTTTTTCCAAAACGTTTGCGAGCATAGTAATTATTATCCGAAACGTTTTGAAAGTAAAGATAAATAATTGAGCCAATTTCAGTCTTTCGGGTGCAAGTTCAAACGCTTTACGGAATGAACAAGGGATTTTCTCTATCCTCCGTCCTTTTTCCCCGTCATTTCATTCTGCCGCACGTAAATAATTATAATGTGAGTTCTGAACTTGTTGTGTTAGACTAAATATAGTATTTTCTATTTGGGTTTTTTCAATTGCAAGTTTTTGAATCCATTTTGATTTTATGTTGAGAATTTTTTATAAAAAGGATGAGAGACAATTGTACACATCTTCTGGAAAAAAGAATTTATTGACTGTCAATTCTTTAACAAACCAAACGTATGATTTAATTAAAGAAGATATACTTACTGGAAGAATTTGTTGGAATGAAAGGCTCGATATCCCACAGCTTTCTGAAAGATTTGGAGTAAGTAGGTCGCCAATTATCAAAGCTATTGAAAAGCTGGAACATGAAAATCTAGTAGTCATTATACCGAACAAAGGAAGTTTCGTGGTTTGTCCGACTGAAAAAGATATCAACGAAGCATATGAAATCCGTGTAATGGTCGAAGAAACCAATTGTGAACTTGCTTTCCAGAAAAACCGGGAAAAACTGATAAAAGAACTTGACGATATCGAACAAGAGAAAAAAAGGAATAGAGAAAAAGGCTGGAACTATGATTATATGCTGTATTATGATAGGTTATTCCACAATGCTATTGCTTCCTGTGCAGATAACCAGCAATTATATAAAATCTATACTTCTGTTCGGTGTCAGACCGATTTGTTTATGTCCAAGTCTTCAATAACGCGCAATGAAAGCATTCCGATCGAGTATTCTCATGATACCATTTTAGAAAATTTAAAAAAGGAAGATTTATCCTCAGTATTACGCCTGATGCGGGTTCATTTAAGACAAAACTTTAACGATTCAATACTGGCACTAAATAAATATCTAGCAAAAACGAAAGATATGTGACTGTCCTTTCTAAGCAAATTTTCATTTGAAACGGAGAGATGGAAAGTTTAGAACCATACAGAAAAAATTCTGAAAGTCTATGATAAAGGCTTATATAAAGGTGGATAGTTTTCCTGGTGCCTTCATTCTTTTCCTCACCACTATTTAGCCATAGCTTTAAGCTATGGCCTGACATACAAATAAAGTGTTATGCACGTTACGGAAAAAACGATATAATCCACAAATAACCTAGCGAAATAGTATGAATTAAAAGGAACGAGATATGAAAATTTCAGTGGTCGGTTATCCAAGGATAGGCGCGGACAGAGAACTCAAGCACATATCGGAACAATTCTTCAAGAAAGACGTAACCGCTACGGAATTGATGGCAGCCGGAGCCGCTATCAGGAAAGAGCAATGGCTGTTCCAGAAAGAAAGTGGAGTAGATTTGATTCCCTCCAACGATTTTTCATTTTACGATACCGTCCTGGATACTGCGGTTCTGTTCAACCTTGTACCTCATCGATACAGAGAACTCGAACTGGAACCATTGGATACGTATTTTGCCATGGCACGAGGCTATCAAGGAAAGAAAGGCGACGTGAAAGCTCTGTCCATGAAAAAATGGTTTAACACCAATTACCACTACCTTGTCCCCGAAATTGAAGATGACACGCACATCACCGTAACAGGAACAAAACCATTCGATGAATTTCTTGAGGCAAGACAAGCTGGCGTCCACACGAAACCCGTCCTGCTTGGTCCTTTCACACTTCTCAAACTTGCCCGCTTCACTGGGAGCAAGACAGTGGATGATGTCAAGGAGGACATCGTTACTGCATATCGGGAAGTCCTGACACGCCTTAATTCGCTCGATGCCACATGGATTCAGTATGATGAACCCGCTCTCGTCAGGGACTTGACGGAAGATGACCTGTATCTTTTCCATGAACTGTATGACGGCATCCTGTCGGCGAAAGGTTCGAGCAAGATACTCCTACAGACATACTTCGGTGATATCCGTGACATATATGGAACTGCCCCATTGCAAAAATTCGATGGAGTCGGCATTGATTTTGTAGAAGGAAGCCAGTCTCTTGAACTTGTCGCAGCCAAGGGATTCCCTGAGGACACAATCCTTTTCGCCGGACTTGTGAACGGAAAGAACATATGGCGGAATGACTATGAAAAAAGCCTGTACCTTCTTGGCAAACTCCAAGAAAAGACGACATCCATCGTACTCAGTACCTCATGCTCGCTTCTTCATGTCCCGTATTCAGTGAAAGCTGAGACAAAACTTCCCTCGGACTATATTGCCCATTTTGCCTTTGCACAGGAAAAAATCTGCGAACTTGCCGAACTCCGTGATATCTTTGACAATGCTGGGCGTGAACACCCGGCTTTCATCCGCAACCGCCAGCTCTTTTCACAAAAGAGGGAAGGAAGCAACCCTGCGGTACAGGACAGGGTAGGCGCAATATCTGGAAAAGATTACATCCGTGAACCAGCTTTTGTGGAACGGGAAAGAATCCAGAAGGCACGGTTTCATTTCCCGCTTCTGCCAACAACCACCATCGGCTCCTTCCCACAAACTTTTGATGTCCGGCGCAACCGTTCGCAGTTCAAGAAGGAACTGATTTCCGAGGAACAGTACAAAGACTTCAACAAGAAAAAAATCGCCGACTGTATCGCGCTTCAGGAAGAAATAGGTCTGGATATTCTTGTCCATGGTGAGTATGAAAGGAACGACATGGTGGAGTACTTCGGCGAATGCTTGGACGGATTTCTTTTCACAGAAAAAGCGTGGGTGCAATCCTATGGGACTCGCTGTGTAAAACCTCCCATCATCTGGGGCGATGTGTCCCGCACGCGTCCCATCACTGTTGAATATTCTGTATTTGCCCAAAGTTGTACCGACAAGACTGTCAAGGGAATGCTTACAGGCCCGGTCACCATTCTCAATTGGTCGTTTCCACGGGAGGACATCTCCTTGAAGGAAAGCACATTGCAGATTGCCCTTGCCATCCGGGATGAAGTACTCGACCTGGAAAGGAACGGTATCAGCATCATCCAGGTCGATGAAGCCGCCTTAAGAGAAAAACTGCCGCTCCGGAAATCAGACTGGTTCACCGAATACTTGGATTGGGCAATCCCGGCCTTCCGTCTCGTCCACAGCAATCTGAAAGCGGAAACCCAGCTCCATACCCACATGTGCTACAGTGAATTTTCCGACATCATCCGTTCCATCGATGACATGGATGCTGATGTCATCACCTTTGAGGCTTCACGTTCCGACCTGACCATCCTCACGGCGTTGAAAGACGCTGGTTTCAGAACCGAGGTAGGACCCGGCGTTTATGACATCCATTCTCCTCGTGTTCCTTCCGTCGCGGAAATAAAAAATGCCTTGGGGAGTATGCTGGCGACAGTGCCTGTAGAAAAACTATGGGTGAATCCAGATTGCGGGCTTAAGACGCGGGGAACAGAAGAAACTATCTCCAGTCTCAGACATCTTGTTCAGGCGGCACGGGAACTGCGGACGGTCTTGTAATGAAAATCCGTGAGATGTTCGGAGAGAAGGTCGTCTTTTCCCTTGAGGTCTTTCCTCCCCGACAGATTGCGCCCGTCCAAACAATCTACCATGCGCTGGAGGAGATGAAGGACCTGAATCCCAGCTTCATCAGTGTGACATATGGGGCGGGAGGACGGGGAACCGATAATGCTACAATTGGGATTGCTTCCGCCATCAAACACCAGTACGGCATAGAAAGTGTCGCTCACCTGACAGGTTTCCACTTGAGCAGGGAAGATGTCCGTCTGCAACTGGAGAAGCTGGCTGAGAACGGCATAGAAAATATCCTTGCCCTTCGTGGTGACATTGTTTCGGGAATCGCCGGGAAGGGAGAGTTCACGTATGCCCATGAGTTGATACGATTCATCAAGGAGAACGGGGATTTCCATGTCATGGCGGCATGCTATCCTGAAGGGCATCCGGAATCTCCCGATATTGTGTCCGACATTCTTAACATGAAGGAGAAGGTGGACGCAGGAGCCGACCATCTGGTTTCACAGCTTTTTTTTGACAACGAGTTTTTTTTCCGTTTCAGGGAAAGGGCGCAACTCTCCGGAATCAAGGTTCCCATGGAAGCAGGCATCATGCCGGTCACCAACAGAAAGCAGATAGAGCGGATGGTATCACTGTGCAAGGTCGAGTTGCCTAAGAAATTTCTGACAATCATGAGAAAATATGAAGACAATCCTGTCGCCATGCGTGAGGCTGGCATAGCGTATGCCGTTGACCAGATTGTAGGGCTCATTGCGGAAGGGGTTGAAGGCATTCACCTGTATACCATGAACAATCCCTATATTGCACAGCGAATCCATCAGGCGGTCAGCGCGCTCATCTGACTGGGAGCCGCGCGGGAGCGAAGCGCATGTGGAAAAGAGCTTGACAGAGCTTAGGACAAGAGTGTGAAGCCATGGTGGGCAATGTGGGATTTGAGCTTGGTAATGTATTTCTCCGCAAAGGTACTAAGGCGGAGACGAGGATTTTCAATCCACCCAACCAGCATCGTTTCATCAGATTCCAGCGGAATGGCAATTATCTGATCCCCGTTGAGGTCCCGCGTCAGTACTCCCGTGGAAATGGTGTATCCATTCAATCCAATGACAAGGTTGAACAAAGTTGCCCTGTCGCTGACATGGATGATTTTGTTGCGTGGCAGGATACTCAACATTTCTTCTGAAAAATAGAAGGAGTTCATCTCACCTTGCTCAAAAGTGAGGAAAGGATAAGGCGTCAAATCATCCGTTGAAACGCTTTGCCGATGAGCCAACGGATGTTTGGAGCTGATGAAAATATGCGGGCTTGCCTCAAAGAGGGGATGAAAAACCAAGTTATTATCTTTCAGGATATTGCTCAGCACATTCTGGTTGAACTGGCTCATGTAGAGGATGCCGACCTCACTGTGGAATTTTTTTACATCGTCTATGATTTCATAGGTTCGAGTTTCCCGCAGGGTAAATTCATACTCATCCCCGTCAAACTCGGTTACAAGGTCAACAAAGGAGTTGATGGCGAATGCATAGTGTTGTGTGGAAAAGGAGCATAGGCTTTTCAGGGGTTTTCGGTACAGATATCGCTGTTCCAGCAGGTCAGCTTGTTCCACGACCTGGCGCGCATAGGAGAGAAACTCTGTACCCTCGGCGGATAATGTGATTCCTTTGGAAGAACGGTTGAAGATTTCTATGCCAAGCTGGTTTTCAAGTTCTTTCACGGCGTTAGACAAGCTGGGCTGTGAGATGAAAAGCTGTTTGGCTGCCTCAGTGATGGAACCATAGTTCACAATGCCGATTACATATTTCAACTGCTGTAATGTCATGGACTGTTCCCTGTCGGGGACTCTTTCTTCCGCAGCGTTCTGTCAAGCGCGTAGTATCCCCATCCTATGCAGATATATATGATGGAAATAACAAGGAGATTGAGCAGTACTTGGGAAAGACCATACGTATCAATGGCAATGAATGCGTATGGATATCGGGACGATGAACCGGGAAAGGGTTCCGCAAACTGAGCGCGGATGATGATGAATGTTAAGTAAACAATAGGAATCAAAGTCCATAGGAAGATGTCTTTTTTCAGAAACAGACCTTTTTTGCTGAACAGGAACCAATCGAGCAGAACCATGAGAGGCGTCAGGCCATGGACGAAAAGATTGGACAGGTTGAAGAAACTACGGGGGTCAGAGGCGAGATGCCCCGGCGCAAGAAGTGTCATGTAGACGATGCCGGTCAGCATGATTGCCATTGTGACCGCGCCTTTGAAACGTGGCGTCAGGGTGGCGGGTTCTTGTGATTCATGCCTGATCAACTCTTTCCATGAACGTATGGAAAGAAACAAGAAATACACGGATACGAGAATATTGCTTTGAATGGTGAAATAAGAAAGAATGACAGGTGAGAAACTTGGGGAAAACGGCCGGATTTGAAACAATGTGGCCGTTGCCGAAGCCGCGCACAGGAAAGTACGGAAGATTAATGCACCATGTTGTCTATTCATATGTTCTCCTGTATGAATCTGGATAAAATCATATGAAGCAGGGTACTAGTTGTCAAGGTCGTTAGTCTTGCTCCCATTTATTCCCATTATTCATTAAGGTCTCTTGTCGTTCCTTTGGCAAAACAGTACAATAAGCCTCCTTCCATTCACCAAAGTGGTCGGGGAAACAGCGCAGGGTCGGGCTCAACAAGCCTGGATGTCAGAAGACGGCTCCTGCGGGAGCTGTTTTTAATTTACGGAGGACAACATGGCTTTGAGAGGGGAAGTTTTTTCCACCAAATTCACCAGCAATGACAGGACGTACTTCTTTAACGTCAAGGAAAACGTATACGAGGACATTTTCCTCAATATAGTGGAAAGCAAAGGAACCGCGGATGACGGACGTTTCATCCGACAGTCGCTGATAGTCTATCAGGAAGACTTGGGGAATTTCGTCCAGGAGTTCCAGAAGGCTCTCGATTTCATCAAGCTGAGGGCAACACAGAAAAAGCCGCAACGTTCATAGTTCACCTACACTGTCTTCGGGATAATCCGGGACATGGAAGCTCAGGCGGTGCAGGGGGCAGGGACCATGGGTGCGATAGGCGCTGACATGCTGGCGTGAGGGATAACCTTTATGTTGCTCGAAGTTGTACTCCGGCCATTTTTCAGCCATTCTGCGCATGAACCTGTCCCGTGCAGTCTTCGCCAGGATTGACGCCGCCATGATTTCAGGAACCTTGGAATCCCCCTTTATGATAGCGGCAGATGGAATTGCATGAGGGAACGTCCTGTTGCCATCGATGAGCAATAGTTCAACCTGTCTGTCTTGCGCAATGACTTTTTCCACAGCACGACGCATGGCGCGAAAGGTGGCCTGAAGGATGTTGTATCGGTCGATTTCCTGTGCCGATGCCCAACCGATGCCCCAGACGGCCTGTTCACGGATGATGATTTCCGCGGCAAGCCGCTGTTTTTCGGAGAGTTTCTTGGAATCGCCAAGTATGTCGCGGGGAAAATCCGGAGGAAGGATTACGGCCGCCGCGCAGACTGGACCGGCAAGAGGGCCGCGACCGGCTTCATCTATTCCGCAGATACGGGGAGAAGGTGATTCGTCCTGGTTGAAAAGCTCTGTATCATAAGAATTTGTCATGGATTCCCCTTTGTATGCTACTTTCTGGAACACGGTTTGAACTGCATTGGTTGTTATGCTATAATTGGGCGGAATTTGCGTCAAGAACCTCGTTATTTTCCAGGAGAGTGCCCTTTTGTTCTTGAAAACTCTTGAAATGATTGGATTCAAATCCTTCGCCGATAAGACAAAGCTGGATTTCGCCGACGGTATCACATGTCTCCTGGGGCCGAATGGTTGCGGGAAAAGCAATATCGTTGACAGCATCAAATGGGTCTTGGGGGAACAGTCTACCAAAGCCCTGCGAGCCAGCCGCATGGACGATGTCATCTTCAACGGCACGGACAACCGCAAGCCCATGGGATTTGCGGAGGTCTCCCTGACCATCAGCAATGAGGAAGGTCACTTGGCAATCGATGCCCCTGAAGTGGAAATCCGCCGACGCGTCTATCGTAATGGCAATGCTGAATACTACATCAATCGTTCTCCCGCTCTCCTGAAGAACATCAAGGAACTGTTCCTTGACACCGGTGTGGGTAAAAGCGCTTATTCCATACTGGAACAGGGAAAGATAGACCAGATACTCTCCCATAAACCTGAGGATCGGCGTTACATCTTTGAGGAAGCCGCGGGAATAAGCCGTTTCAAGACGCAAATGAATGAAGCCCAGCGCAAGCTGGAGCGGACCATGGAGAATCTTGAGCAGGTCGATGCCATCTTCACGGAAGCAAAACGGACCTACACGCTCCGCAAGGGTCAGGCTGAAAGGGTTGTCATCTTCAAGGAACTGGAAAAACAGAAGACACTCCTTGAAGTCGATACCCAGCTTTCCACGCTCAAGTCGTATCTCTTGCTCAAAGATTCCTACATAGCGAACCAAACCAAGTTTGCCGGCGAACTGAAACATCTAACCGAGCTTCTTGAACAATTTGAAAATGAAATCGGAGCGGAACAGGAAAGGATGCAGGAGAAGATGTCGCGCCGTTCAGACATTCAAAGCTCGATCAGCCGTCTTGAAGCTGTGGTCGAAGGTCTCAACGACAAGCTGAGCCTCATTTCCGACAGGTTCCGTGAGATGCTTCGTCGTAAGGACGAGGCGGAAAACCAGGAACAGACATATTCCGAACGCCTTGAACGGGAAAGGAACGAACTTGCGGGGAAAAAGCAGATACTCGCCGATTTCGTCCAGCGAAAGGAGCGGATTGAAGCGGAGATAACCGGCTACCAAGGCAACATCGAACTGTCAAGGAACATGATTGCCAAACAAGAGGGAGAAATTGAACGGAAAGAAGCAGACACGCTTGAGCAGGAAACAATCCAGGCGGGATTGAACGAATCCCTACAGAAGATTACAGATGACATTGTCATGGAACTGGACAAACAGTTGAGTGAAAGTGGATATTCTTCCCAGGCACGCAAGAGGACGGAAAAGCAGCTCATTGAATATATCACCGCGCTGGTCAATTCCCTGGGGACGCAGAAGAAATTCCTGTCCGACCTGGGAAAAACAAGCGGACTTTCTGCGACGGCCATCATGGAAAGCCAGGAGAAATACCTCGATTCGCTTGAAGAATCCCTAGATGAACTGAAAAGCCTGTTCCAGGAGTACAGCGGTACTGTTCCCGTGTTCATTGATGAATTTCTTGCTCCGCAGGGCATCATCACACAGAAGCATGATTTGGACAAAAGGATGGCGGCAAGCAGACGCCGGGTACAGGATAATCGTATTGCCGTGGTTTCCCTGAGGGAAAGCAACCAAAGACTGGACGAGCAGGTTGAACTTTTCCGTGTCCAACTTCAGGACGCGCAGCTTGATTTAGCTGACCTTGAGGGAAAACGCAATGCCGCACGGGACATGGCGGCCCAGATACAGCGTATCATTGATGAAACGGAGATGAGTCTTGGAGACGTGCGCCGCACCCGCAGGAATGTGGAGGCGCAGATTGCCGACACCCAGGAAATGATCCGCAAGGTGGAGAAGGACCGGCAGGAAGCCAAGGACAACATCATGACCTTGCGTGAGGAGCTGGAAATCCTTCGCAACGAGATGGACGCCCAGTCCAGCGAACTAAGCGGCAAACGGAATCTACAAAGTACATCACTTTCCCGTCAGCAGGAACTTCGTGTTGAGATTGAAACCCTGAACAGCCGCATCATGAGTCTCGACGAGATGATTCAGAAAGTCTATACCGATTTCTATGATAACACGGGCAAAAGCCTCAAAGAATATGACAAACGGCTTGAGGAGGATATCCCGGATACTTCCTATCTTCGCGAGCAACTGAATGCCATCAAGCAAAAGATTGCCAATATGGGTACTATCAACCATATGGCGGAAGATGAATTTGAACAGGCAAAGGAACGCTATGAATTTCTCAACACCCAGATAGAAGATCTGAACAAGGCCAAGCGCGACCTGGAAGAAGTTGTCACGGAGATACGCAGCCGTAGTGAAGAACTGTTCATGGATTCATACACGAAGATCAGCGCAAATTTCCAGTCGATGTTCCGCCGTCTCTTTGGTGGGGGCAGGGCGGAGCTGAACTTGGTTGATCCTGAGAATATCCTGGAGTCGGGCATTGATATCCTTGCGCAACCTCCGGGGAAGAAACTGACGAACCTTACGTTGCTTTCCGGTGGGGAACGTTCCATGACGGCCGTGGCTATGCTTTTCGCGACCTACATGGTCAAACCGTCTCCGTTCAGCATCCTGGATGAGATTGATGCTGCGCTGGATGATAAGAATGTCGGAAACTTCCTGAGCGTACTACAGGAATTTGGCTTAAAGAGCCAGTTCATCATCATCACCCATAACAAGCATACTGTGACTGGCGGACAGACGCTTCTGGGTGTCACACAGCAGGAAGCAGGAATCTCCACCACGGTCAGCTACCGGGTCGGCAACCAGGCAGGGGCGCCTGTCATTGTCAGCGAACAAGGCAAGACGATTAGTCTGGATAGTCCGAGTGAATTCTTCAATTGAATGTTTCTATCTTCTGTTCAGCCTTGACATGTGAAGTGTTGACAGGCTATAAGTCTATTTTGTGAATAGGGAAACGAGTATATAATCATGTTCGAGTCAATCAGTCAGAAATTCAGCGGTATCATGCGCTCATTATCGGGAAAGTCGAAGATTTCCGAAAAGAATGTGCGGGATGCTGTTGAGGAAATAAAGCTTGCCTTGCTTGATGCGGATGTCAACCTGCGTGTCGTCAGGCGTTTCGTCAATGGAACTCTGGATGAGGCATTGGGCGAGAAAGTGTTGTCTGCGGTTGATCCAGGCCAGCAGTTCGTCAAGATTGTCTATGACCGCATGGTTGCGCTGCTTGGTGATCCAGAGGGGCAGAAACTCAGTCTTCGAGGTCCGGACGTCGTCACTGTCATCCTCATGATGGGTCTCCAAGGTTCAGGTAAAACCACTACATCAGCAAAACTTGCCCTCCGTCTCAAGAAAGAAGGCAGAAGACCACTCCTTGCCGCCGCCGACCTGGTGCGGCCCGCAGCTATCGACCAGCTTCAGGTTCTTGGCTCAAAGGTTGATGTTCCTGTCCATGTACTTCCCGGAGCATCAGATCCAGTAAAAGTCGCCGTTGACGCTCTTGCGCGCGCAAAACGTGAGCAGCGCGATGTGCTAATCATCGACACAGCCGGACGGATGCATCTTGACGATACCTTGATGACAGAGATTAAAAAGGTGCGCGATGCCGTCAAGCCCGATGAGACCCTGTTCGTAGCTGATGCCATGACCGGTCAAAATGCGGTGAGCATTGCCGAAGAATTTGAGAAAAGAATAGGTATCAGTGGTGTCATCCTCAGCAAGTTCGATTCCGATGCCCGAGGTGGCGCCGCGCTTTCGTTGCGCTCCGTAGTTGGCAAGCCGATAAAGTTCATAGGCGTAGGTGAGAAACCAGAAGACTTTGAGCCTTTCTATCCGGAGAGGATGGCAAGCCGTATCTTGGGGATGGGCGATATCGTTTCCCTTGTGGAGAAAGCCCAAGAGACCATGGATATCGAGGAAGCCGAGAAAATGCAGAGGAAGATGGCGAAGAACACCTTCGACCTGCAAGATTATCTCGAACAGCTCGACCGCATGACCAAGATGGGTGGAGTAGGCAAGATGCTGGAGATGATTCCCGGAACACAGGGACAAATCAGTGAAGATGACATCGACAAGGCTGAATTGAAACGTGAGAAAGCCATCATCCAATCCATGACCTATACGGAACGAGAGAATTGTCATATAATCGGTCCTACGCGCCGAAAACGCATTGCACGGGGCAGTGGGTCGAGCGTGAATGATGTGAACAGACTTCTGCGTAAGTTTGAAAAGATGAGACTTACCATGAAGAAATTCGCAAAAAACAAGAAATACCAGGCTGAAATGTTGAAGCAGATGGGTATATAATCCTAAATATTGTTGAGATTCGTGCAGGAGGAATTCGTTGTGAGCACAAGCATGAGATTGAAAAGATTCGGTTCCAAGAAGAGACCCTACTACAGGATAGTCGTCATGGACAGCCGTCAGGCACCGAGTAGCAAGACCATCGATGAGGTTGGACAGTACCATCCCGTCGAGAACAAGGAAAAGCAGGTCATCGTCGATGCCGCCAAGGTAAAGAGCTGGCTGGCCAAGGGCGTACAGCCCAGCGCGACTGTGAAGCAGCTGCTGAACAAGCAGGGGATCACCATTGACCGGACTGTCCAGGAGTAATCCGAGGAGGGTTCAGTCATGGAAAAAGAACTTGTTGAATTCATTGTCAAATCACTGGTAGATACTCCGGATGAAGTGAATATCACGACCGTCGAAGGAGAAAAGTCCACTATCCTTGAACTCAGGGTTGCGGCGGACGATGTCGGAAAGGTCATCGGGAAGCAGGGACGCATTGCAAAAGCAATCCGGACTATCCTGTCTGCCTCGGCGACCAGAGATGGCAAGCGGACTGTCTTGGAAATCCTTGACTGAAATGGACGTAGACAGACATATGTTCGCGACAGGAATGATTAAGACTCCCCACGGTATTCGCGGGGAAGTCAAAGTCGTCCTTTTCGGCGATGCTCCGGAATGGTTCAAGAAGCTGAAGAATGTTGAGCTCCGGTCTCCTGACGGGAAAGCAATCCGAACCTGCAAGGTGGAAACATGCCGGATGACATCACGCATGTTGATTGTCAAGTTTCAGGAGTTTGATACGCCTGAAACTGCTCGTTCCGTCTCAGGCTGGGAAGTCTGGATACCTCGTGAGAAAGCTGCTCCTCTGGAGAAAGGGGAGTATTATCTGTCTGACCTCATGGGTTGTAATCTGACTGTCGATGGACAAGCCGTTGCGCATGTCGTAGGTTTCGTTGACACGGTTCATCCTATACTCCTTGAAGTGGTCGCGT
Organism: Parasphaerochaeta coccoides DSM 17374; assembly: GCF_000208385.1. Classification (GTDB taxonomy): domain Bacteria; phylum Spirochaetota; class Spirochaetia; order Sphaerochaetales; family Sphaerochaetaceae; genus Parasphaerochaeta; species Parasphaerochaeta coccoides. Next base: position 597,333 of record NC_015436.1, read on the forward strand.
CAGTGGATGGGCGGACTTATTATGTTCCGTTCTCTGCGCATTTCACAGGAGATGTTGATGTCACTGGGAAAACCATAGTCCTGACCGCCCCTTGGGTATTGGCATGAACATCACTATCCTGACGCTTTTTCCAGAGATGGTTGAAGGTTTCTTTACCAATTCAATCATGGCTCGATCGGTGGCAAGCGGACTGGTGATGTACAAGATTACGAATTTCCGTGATTACGCTGAAGATCGGCATCACACCTGTGATGACGCGCCCTATGGCGGAGGCGCGGGGATGGTGTTGAAACCGGAACCGCTTTTCAAGGCACTGGAAGCTGCGGATGCCAAAAATAAGCATGTGGTATTGCCTTCTCCTTCCGGTAGGAGATTTACGCAGGAAGTAGCTGAGCGACTGAGCAAGGAAAAGGAACTTCTGTTTATTTGCGGGCATTATGAAGGTATTGACCAGCGCGTGATTGACACGTATGTCGATGAGGAACTGTCCGTCGGAGATTATGTGATAAGCTCCGGGGAGGTAGCTGTCCTGGTGATGGTTGATGCGATTTACCGGTTGATTGATGGTGTGATTAGCGAGGAATCGCTGAAAGAAGAAAGTTTTTCTGATGGTCTGTTGGAATATCCGCACTATACCAGGCCGGAAACCTATTGCGGAAAAAAGGTGCCTGATGTATTATTGTCGGGTCATCACGCCAACATAGCGCGTTGGCGTCAGAAAATGAGGCTTCGTAAGACTTTGTTGAACAGGCCGGAACTGCTGGAGAATGTTGTGTTGGATGCGTTCTCCCGGAAAATATTGGATGAATTGAGAACAGAACGAGAAGGGGACTGAGAAAATGGACGTAATCAAGGCAATCGAAGCCGAGCAAATCAAGGAAGACTTCGAAGATTTCAGCATTGGTGATACTGTCAAAGTGTATTTCAAGATAGTCGAGGGCGCTACTGAACGTGTCCAGGTGTATGAAGGTCTTGTCATTGCCAAGAACAACAGCGGAGTTCGTCGCACCTTTACTGTCCGCAAGATTTCCTACGGGGTGGGCGTGGAGCGTATTTTCCCCCTGCATTCCCCCCGTGTCGAGAAGGTCGAGGTCGTGCGTTATGGTCGTGTCCGTCGCGCTAAGCTATACTACATTCGCGATAAGGTAGGCAAGAAGGCCAAGGTGCCTGAGCTTATCAAGCGTAAGGTTGAAGCACCCAAGGTATGATGTTCCCGCGATGCGGAAATTCTTTCTACTGAAAAGGCGGTCATGGTACCGTCTTTTTTCATTATTGGAATTATTGGAATCGCCGCAAAAACCACAGACATAGCTGGACTCTGCTACAGTCGGACTCTGCCATACGGAGATGCCGGGAAGCAAAGCCGATGTCACCGGCAAGCGAGGGAGGGGAATGGAAAACCGCAAGGATGTGTCCCGCAGAAACGTCTGGAAGAAGGGAGAGGATGCCGCTTGTAAGCTTCTGACTCGTTGGGGTTGGAAGGTTCTTGCTAAAAATTGGCATTCCATTCGTGGAGAGATTGACATAATAGCCATTGATTCGTCTCAGGATGTGGTGGCTGTCGAGGTGAAAGCCCGCAGTTCCGGAACATGGGACTCCGACCGGGCTGCAACTCTGGTTTCTCCGTGGAAGATTGTCAAGGTATGCCGCTGTCTTGCCGACTTTCTTGCATGTCACCCTGGATTGCTATATCATAGGCAACGTGTCGATGCAATATGTCTTGTAAACGGCGCGACATACTATTTCCGAGGAATAAATGATGAATGGAACTGACCATCAGAAAATGCCGGTGAAAAATGCTTCTGGTTCCCCGCATGGAAAAGGGAGTACACATCGCCGTCGGCCACGTTCTTCCGCGCACGGTCAGAAGACTCCTCAAGCGAACCATGCGCAAAGCGGTCGGCAGCAGGCTCAACAGCAGAAACCACCGGTCCGTAAGTTCCAAGGTACGCTCCCCGGTCTTCCCGTCTACAAAGTCCATGAACCTCTTCCTGTCTGCATTGATTGCGGTCGGACGATTGACACTATTGCATCAGCCATTGCCGGGCAGGAGCCGGGTACATACCGACATTTCGACTGTGTGATTGATGCAATAAAGAGAGAAGAAAGGCTGAACGAGAACCAGAGCGTAAGTTATATCGGTCGGGGAACCTTCGCTGTCATCGAGAAAACCGAGGGCACTCCCGGTTTTACTATTGTGAAAAGATTTGCCGTTGAGGAAGCCGTTGCTTTCAGCGGCATGAAGAAAACCGTGGAGGAGAGCAAGAAATGAATGTAATCAAGCGCAGAGAGGCGATTCTTCCCGGTTCTTTTGATCCTCCGACGAATGGACATCTGGATATCATCCGGCGTTCCGCGTTGCTCTATGACAAGCTGTATGTCATCGTGGCTGACAACGTTCAGAAGCACTATTTTTTTTCTTCCAGGGAACGGCAGGAAATGCTTGCTGACCTTTTGAAAGACAGTCCGAACATTGAAATCCATGTCTGGAGCGGTTTAGTCGTTGAATTTGCCCGCCAAAGAAAAATAGGTGTCATGATTCGTGGCGTCCGTGCCTTGGTTGATTTCGGATATGAGTTCGAGCTGGCAATGACGAACAAGCAGCTCTATCCTGAGCTGGAGGTGTTGTTCATGCCGACATCTCCCGAATACTTCATCCTGCGTTCCAGCGGGATTAAGGAAATGGCGGCATACGGCGCGGATATCTCCATGATGGTTCCGGCTTCCGTTGCGCTGAAGATTAAGGAACGTGTCACGTTATTGACATGATTCCGGTGTTTTGTTATTCTCTGTCGAGTGCAAAAAAATGCTAAGAGGTTGAACAATGGCAGTACCAAAATATAAGACGTCAAAAGCCCGCGCGGCTTCCCGTAAGTCAGCGAACATGCGTCTCGCAGCTCCCACGTTGACGGTGTGTGGAACCTGTGGGAACATGATTCTTCCCCACAGGGTGTGCCCCAAGTGCGGATCGTATCGCGGCAAGCAAGTAATGAGCCGTGAAGAATTGAACTGACAACAGGAGCTGAAAGATGGATAGCAAGGAAGTTTTTGAAAAAATAAAGGCTTTGATTTCCAAGAAACTGGAGATTGATGAGAATAAAGTAACGCTTGGGGCTTCATTCCGCAAGGACTTGGGCGCGGACAGCTTGGATACCTACGAGTTGGTCTATGCGATTGAAGAAGAACTTGGCGTGTCTATTCCTGACGAGAAAGCCAATGAATTCGAAACAGTGAAGGATGCCGTAGACTTCCTGTCATCGCAGCTTTGACATAGCGCACTCCACATGAAGATTGCGTTGTCACGCAAGATGGATTTTGGTAAAGCTCCCCCTGTCTCTCCGGAGAGAAAAAGGGAGCTTTTGTATTTCCAGAAGAATGCAGGTATAAAATTTCACAGTCTTGAACTGTTGAACCTTGCTTTCACCCACCGTTCTTTCTTTAACGAAAGCCGCCATGAGGTGGATAACAATGAACGTTTGGAATTTCTCGGTGACAGCGTGTTGGGTTTCATGGTCAGTGAATGGCTTTTCCTTAATCTGCCTGCCCGTCATGAGGGTGACTTTTCCAAGATACGTAGTTATGTAGTCAATGAGGACAGTCTTGCGGAGATTGCCCTGAGTCTTCATGTGGATCGTTTCCTCATCATAGGAAAAGGCGAGGAGATGAATGGCGGCAGAACCAAGAAAACAATCCTTGCGGACTGCATGGAAGCAATCTTTGCCGCTTATTATCTTGATGCGGGGCTTAAGCCTGTTCAGGAACTTATCCTGCGGCACCTGGTTCCCGCCATCATGGTTGTACTTGATGACAGGCATAAGAAAGATTACAAGACGCTTCTCCAGGAAATTATCCAGAAACGCTATCACAAGTACCCCGTCTATGAGCTGCTTAGGACATCAGGTCCTGAACACGACCGTACTTTCTGGGTACAGGTCAATGTAGTAGGGAACATCTTTGGTCCTGCATCCGGCGCAAATAAAAAAGAAGCCGAACAGAATGCGGCATGCGCTGCGTATGAAGCGCTTACTGGCCACCACAATAAAGATACAGAGTAAGATTGTGACACGCTGATGTGATTCGTGATGCCTTGCGTGAGCTTGTATAGACCGTACAAGTACGCGACCAAGTCACCGTACAAGGCAACCCAGGTGTTATCACATGCGGCGTCTCACGTTCCTGAGAGAGTAGAGGACTGTTCCTTTATTTTTCGATATCTCATCTGCGCTTCGGCAATCAGGATTTCCGGCGTGTTCTTTTCCGGTGAATCCGTCACCAGTTCCAGCAAGTCCTGAAAGATGGTTCCCATGTGTCTGCCCGCAGGTATGCCAGCCGCCATTAGCACTTTGCCATCTACGGTCAAGTCCTTCACGGAAAGAGCTGTCCCCGCATGAAGCTGCTCTCTGATACGGTCTGGGAGCCTGCCGAGGGTCAGCATTGAAGATTTTCCCGCAATGGCTTCCTGGTCAGCCATGTGGAGGGCAAAAAGCTCATCAAGCGCATCTACTCCTATCCGTCTGATGAACCGCCGTACCGCGGCATCCGTCCAGTCTTCCGTATAATGGAGCATGTGGGAACGAACCAGCAGAAGGATGCGTTCCGTATCGGCGCGGGAAAATTTCAGTCTCTCGCATACCATGGCTGTCAAACGTTCAGATACGAATTCATGCTTGTAGAACGTATGACCTCCCGCAATAGTGCCTCCGCGTGTTTCCGGCTTGCCAATGTCATGAAAGAGAGCGGCATAACGGACGTTCAAGGAGGCTCCGTTCTTGGCTGCGGCGTCACAGGCAAGCAGGGAATGTGTGAATACATCGTGGATATGGTATCCACCTTGCTCAATTCCGACACATGCATCAAGCTCAGGCATGAATATCTTCAAGGCATCACACTCCTGTAGCAACCGCAGACAGGCCGAAGGCCGTGCGCCGAGCAGCATGCGTGACAGTTCCTCATGGATGCGTTCCCCACTGACAGCCTCCAGTCCAGGTGAGAGTTTCTTCATGGCAGTGAAAGTCTTGTCTTCAATGGCGAAGCCTAGCTTTCCGGCGAACCTGCATGCGCGGACAATACGCAAAGCGTCCTCGCTCAACCGTGCCTCCGGGTCGCCAATAGCTCTGATGACTTTCCTTTTCAAATCACCGATACCGTCATGGAGATCAGTGAGCACTCCTGTGTACGCATTGACAGCCAGTGCATTGATGGTGAAATCACGACGGGCCAGATCCTGCTCAAGATTGCGGACGAAGGCTACGGAATCAGGATGTCTGCCGTCCGAATAGTCACCATCGACCCGAAACGTAGTGACTTCGTACTGTTGTTTTCTGAACAGGACCGTAACCGTCCCGTGTTTGATTCCGGTGGGAATGACCTTGTGGAAAGTATCCATGACTTCTTCGGGCATCGCATCGGTAGCAAAATCGAAATCCTCATTGCGGATGCCGAGCAACCAATCACGGACAGCTCCTCCCACAATATAGAGGGAAAGTCCCTTCCGTGCGAAGAAGGAGGAAAATTCTTGGATATGAGCAGGCACAGGATAGTTTTTCACATGAAACAAGCTAGCGGGCGGGGGGTGTTTCGTCAAGTCTTCTGCCATGCGTGTCGTCGTGTGTCGTCACGTATGCCCGTTGCCTTGTGAATGGAAAAAGACTATAGTTGTATCATATATCCATGAAAACACAGAGGAGTTCTCTCAATATGTTTCGAGCCGTGAATCCGAAAGTCGATTTTCCCGCTTTGGAAGAAAATATCCTGAAGTTCTGGGAAGACGAAAAAATCTTTGAGAAATCTGTGGACTGCCGTCCGGAGGATAATTCCTTCGTGTTCTATGATGGCCCTCCATTCGCCACTGGCCTGCCGCATTTCGGGCATTTTGTGCCAGGGACTATCAAAGATGCGATTCCACGCTTCAAGACGATGAAAGGCTACCGTGTCGAGCGAGGTTTCGGCTGGGACTGCCATGGTCTTCCGGTTGAATATGAGATGCAGAAGACTCTGGATCTTGCAGGCTATTCCGATATAAACGCATATGGAGTGGGGGCTTTCAACGAGAAGTGCCGTTCCATTGTGCTCCGCTATACAGCCGAATGGCAAAAAGCTGTCACACGGATGGGTCGCTGGGTCAAGTTCGAGGGCGGCTACCGCACCATGGACTGTGATTACATGGAGTCCGTGTGGTGGATTTTCAAGACACTGTATGAAAAGGGACTCATTTACGAGGGCTATAACATTCTTCCGTTCAGTCCAGGTCTTTCTTCCCCGCTGTCTAATTTTGAAGTGAACTTGGGCGGCTATCGGGACGTGACCGATCCGGCGATAACAGTGAAATTCGCCATAGATGGTCAGAAGGATACCTATTTCCTTGCATGGACGACGACACCGTGGACCCTGCCCAGCAACCTCGCCCTTGCCTTGGGCGCAGACATTGACTATGTGAAGGTCAAGGACAAGGCAAGCGATGAATGTTACATCTTGGGAAAAGCAAGGCTTGGCGCTTATTATAAGGATGGAGAAGGCTATGAAATCCTTACGCAGTACAAAGGCAGGGATTTGTCCGGTATGCGGTATGAGCCTCTGTTCCCGTATTTTGCTGATTTGAAAGAGAAGGGAGCCTTCGTTACTGTCCTCGGAGACTACGTTACCATTGAGGAAGGATGCGGCATTGTTCATACCGCGCCAGGCTTTGGCGTTGATGACTATGAAGTGCTCAAGGATACCGGCATTCCTGTCGTCTGTCCCATCGACTTGGAATGCAAGTTCACTGACGAAGTCACGGACTGGAAGGGTGTGTTCGTCAAGGATGCCGATAAAGGAATCATAGCTTGGCTCAAGGAGCGTGGGAAGCTGGTCAAACGGGAAAATTATCTCCATAGTTATCCTTTCTGCTACCGCACACACGGTCCGTTGATTTATCGCGCCATGAACTGCTGGTTCGTCAATGTCACGAAAATCAAGGAGACAGTTCTGGCATGTAATGAGCAGATTACGTGGATACCGGAGCATATCAAGCATGGTCGTTTCGGGAAATGGCTGGAAGGTGCCCATGACTGGGCAATCAGCCGTAACCGCTTTTGGGGCAATCCGATTCCGGTCTGGAAATGTGACGGAAGTGATTATCTTGAAGTAATCGGCAGCAAGGAAGAACTGGAGAAAAAATCCGGACGGAAGCTGGATGACCTGCACCGTCATTTCATTGACGACCTCACGTGGCCGTCACCTGATGGAATGGGAACCATGCGGCGGGTTCCGGATATCCTTGACTGTTGGTTTGAATCAGGCTCCATGCCTGTCGGAGAGCTTCACTATCCCTTTGAGAATAAAGAATACTTCGAGACGCATTTTCCCGCTGACTTCATCAACGAAGGTCTCGACCAGACGCGTGGCTGGTTCTATACATTGACCATCATCGCTGCCGCACTGTTTGAAAAACCTGCGTTCCTCAACTGCATTGTCAATGGCATCATCCTGGCGGCGGACGGCAAGAAGATGAGCAAGAGCGAACATAACTACACCGACCCCATGGAGATTGTCAAACAGTATGGTGCGGACGCATTGCGTTTTTCTTTGATGAACAGCAATGTCACCCATGCCGACGACCTGAAGTTTTCCGAGGACTCGGTCAAGGAAGTAATCAAGATGTTGCTTCTTCCTTTGTGGAACGCCTATTCATTCTTTATCACGTATGCGAACATAGATGGCTATAAGCCTTCTGCGACCGCATATGAAGATTTGGAGAATCCTCTGGACAGATGGATTGAGTCGTCTCTCCAAAAACTGGTGAAAGACAGCACAGATGCCTATGAAGCCTATGATGTGCAGAAAGCCGCTTCGGCGCTTGTGAGCTTCATTGATGGACTGAACAACTGGTACATTCGCCGTTCTCGTCGTCGTTTCTGGCGCAGTGAGAATGACAATGATAAAAAACAGGCATACGATACCCTTTACCACGTACTACTGACTTTCATAAAGGTCGGTGCGCCTCTGATTCCCTTCATCACGGAAGATATCTACGGCAACCTACGTTCCAATGGCATGCCGGAAAGCGTCCATCTTTGCGACTATCCTTGCTATGAGGAAGAAAAGCGTGATTTTGAACTTGAGCAAAGGATGGATTTGACACAGAAAGCCATTTCCATGGGGCGTGCCCTGCGCAGCGCGGTGAACATCAAGATTCGCCAGCCGTTGAACATGCTCTATCTGGTTGACCGTGACGTGCAGGAGCAGACGATTCTGCGTGAGATGGAGGACATCATCGCCGAAGAACTTAACGTCAAGTCCGTCCACATTCAGAGTGTCGAGGAAGGACTGGTCACCTACAGTGCCAAGGCAAACTTCAAGATTCTCGGCAAGAAGCTGGGCAAGGACATGAAGGAAGTCTCCGCTTTGATTGAAAACCTGGAGGGTAGTGTGATTTCCCGTCTCCTTGACGGCGGAAAAGCAGACATATCCTACAGCGGTGGTTTGCTGACGATTTCCGGAGATGATGTCATTGTCCGCCGGGAAGAGAAAGACAATGTAAGGGTTCTCAATGATGGAAGCCTGACCGTTGGCTTTGATACGGAGATTACTGAAGAACTGCTTCTTGAAGGCATTGCGCGGGATGTGATACGTTCCGTGCAGAACCTGCGTAAGGAAAGTGGTCTTGAGGTCTCCGACCGTATCGAACTGACCATCATGGGACCGGATGAAGTGAAACGTGCCGTCACAGCTTTCAAGGATCGTATCTCCGCAGAGACTCTCTCCGGGAATATCATGGTCGTCGATAAGCTGGACGGAGGCGCTGAAGTGGAATGCGGTGAACATTCGGTATGGCTTAAAGTAAGGAAGGCCTGAACCATGAAAACCCGCCGTGCAGGAAAACAAGGGGCAATGACTTCCGCTGCTTTTCTCACGGCGCTGTTCCTTATGCTTGTCTTGTCCATGATGACATTGCTTCTTTCCGGATGCGTCCATACATCGCCCTTCTCCAAAGGCGAGGAGTTTTATTTCCAAGCCCTCGGTGATGCTGACCACGTGGTAGCTACGATGGATGTCCCCGCCACCCGTGATTTGCTGGCATCTTCTTCCCTTGCATCTTCACGTCTTGGATCAGGGAGCGCAGACGTATTGTTAGATAAAGCGGAACGGCTTTCCGTGACTTTCAGCAGGATGGAGACTTCTGATGACTGGGATTACCGGGGGGCTTTTGAAGGGGATTATTCCCGTTTTCTCCTGAATATGGCATTGAAAAGCCAGAATGATTTGACACGGAACAAAGTGGATGGCGTTACATGGTTCGAGGATGCTTCAGGTATGCAGTTCGGCGTTCCGAAAAACGGCATTGTCCTTTTTTCCACCAAAGACTGGGAAAGCCATTATCAGAATACGCTGGTGTCCCGTTCCTTGACCATTCCCGCGGACATAGCACGTAACATGGCCGCGGCAGACATAGGGATTTATCTCAATGCCCCGCGTTCGGTGCCTCTGTTCATATTCGATGTTCCCGCCGCGCTGTTGATGCAGACATCAGAGGCGTATTTCACTATCACGCTTGCGGACGACGGAACCGGTGCGCTGGATGGTGTGGTAAGGATGCATGATCCCCGCCTTGCGAATTCCCTCAGCATGCTCGTCAGATCCCAGCACATCACTACGTTGAGGCGGGATGGACAGAAGATTGACATTCCTTCATTGCAAGGGATGTTCACTCCGGAAGGGGATGTGCTGGTGATTCGTGATTATCCTCTTTCGTCCACCCAAGTCAGGGGAGTCCTGACTGGCTTCGGTTTCTGATGCGGCTTCTGGCCTAGGCATGGTCGGATGTCCCTTCACCGGGTACGTATTCCGTTCCATCATATCCAAAGTGGTACGTGACGGTTTTTTCTACGGCTTCCTCAAGAAGGGTCTCAATTCCCATTTTTTCAAAATGCTCCCGTTCGATATTCCTGTCAGGCTTGACGAGCGGATGCTTCGGGCTGAAGATGACGCAGCAATCTTCATAAGGGAGAATGCTGGTTTCATACGTTCCAATGGTACGGGCAAGGTGGATGATTGCTTGTTTTTCCATGCCGACGAGGGGACGGAGAACAAGCATGTCAGTCATGGAGTCCGTGAAAGACATGCTCTCAAGCGTCTGGCTGGCGACCTGTCCCAAGGCTTCTCCTGTGACAAGGGCTTGGGCTCCCCGCATGAGGGAGAGTGCTTGCGCAACCTTCATCATGCTTGCACGGAGCATCAGAGTCTGTTCTTCCACGTTGCTATGCTGACGCATCCACAGCTGTGCTTTGGTGAAGGGAACGACATGGAGATGCATGCCATGGGTATAGGGGGCGATGAGGGAGGCAAGTGTCTTCACCTTTTCCAAGGCTTCATCTGATGTATAGGGGTAGGCATGGAAATAGACGCTTTCCAACGCCAGGCCACGACTGGCCATCATGTAACCGGCCACAGGGCTGTCAATGCCGCCCGACAACAGGAGCATGCCCTTGCCAGCGGTTCCGACAGGCAGTCCCCCCTGACCTGGAGAATCGCTCGCATACAGGTATATCTTGTCCCTTACTTCGCAATTCAGAACCATGTCAGGCTTCTTTACATTGACTTTCATCTCCGGTTTCCTGTCCAGGATGTATCCTCCCAGCGTGCAGGAAAGCTCATGACTGTTCAATGGAAAACTTTTATCACTTCTTCGCGCTTCTATCTTGAATGTGCCTTTTCCTGTATCGAAAGGCGGAAGTGCAAGGAGCGTATCAGTCGCTGAGGTGAGGGATTCCATATCCTTTTCCACACGGAGAGCAGGCGCGAAACCGACGATTCCAAATGTCCTTGAAAGGATTGAGACGATTAACTCATCGGGACAGGCGGCATCCACATGAAGATAGAGGCGTCCTTTTTCCTTGGCAATGCGGTTTTCCCAAGGACGCAGGCAATCCTTGATATTGTTTTTCAGGCGACCTTCAAATACTTTTCTGTTCTGTCCTTTCAGGGAAATTTCTCCCAACCGGATTAAGTAGAGCTTTGTTTCCATCATTTTTTCCTTGCGTAGCCCAAGAGTGAGGCTTCTGATGCATAGAGGTGCGCGATGGTTTGGGCTAGTTTCCGCGCGTCGGTGGCTTCTGTAGCGTGCCCAAAAGAAATACGTACAGGAGAGTCGATGTCATGTGCTGCCATGCCCATATGTTCAAGGACACCGCTTTCCTGCTTGGCATTGTTTGAACAGGCCGAACCGGCGGAGACGGCGAAACCTTCCTGTGAGAGGCGACGGGTGAACACCTCGGACGGTATGCCGGATACGGAAATTTCCATGATGAAAGGTGTCACGGGGGAAGTGCTGTCTATGGAAGGTGAGATGTGAATAATCCTTGGTGCTTGTTCCGTCAGGATTTTTTCCATGTCACGGCGTAGAGCAGCGCCTTTGTCAATTTTCATCTGGAGATTGTCCGTAGTTTCCTGCAAGGCCGCGGTCATGGCTGCGATGCCTGGCAGGTTCTCCGTCCCCGGACGCAGGCCGTTTTCCTGGTTCCCACCCCGTGACAATGCCCTGACGGAGGGGGATGAGCAGTAGAGCAGGCCGATACCACGCGGCCCGGTGAACTTGTGGGCGCTGAAAGTGGCGGAATCGACGCCAAGTTGTTCCAGGGAGAACACCGTCTTGCCGACAGCCTGTACGCAGTCGCAGTGTACATGAATCTTGCGTCCGAACTTTTTTTCCGCGTCCCGGACGACGCGCACAATTCCCGCGACATCCTGTACTGTCCCTATAATGTTGTTGACCAGCATGCATGTGACCATGCGAGTATCAGCATCAATGTGGTGAAGGAGCTGTTCCGGCGCCATGTAGCCGCCATGAGCGGGAAGGCGGATGACGTCCCATCCTTTCTCACTCAAAATCGCTTCCCAACGTCCGACGGATGGATGCTCGAACCAAGGGATGAGGATTTTCCCCGGTGTCTTGTTCCACAACAAGGAACCCAGGATGATGCTGTTGCTTTCCGTTCCTCCGGAAGTGAAATACAAGGTTGAGGGAGGGACATCCAGAACCCGTGCGCATGAGGCACGGAACTGGGCGAGCATTTTTTTAGCCTGCATGCCGTCAGCATGGACTGATGAAGGATTGCCGAAGAACATACGTGCTGTTCGGGAATATACTTCCAAGGCGGACTCAGACATTGGACTGGTAGCCGCCCAGTCAAAGTAACCGGGATAAGTCATAGCCACTATAATGCGTAAAATCGTAAGGATGTGCAAGCGACTCAAAAGATAGATATGCTTGCCGTGTTGTCCTGACATGGGGTATAACCATCATATGGAAGAAAGAATATCGGTTGTCCTTGCCTCTGGCAGGAAATCATCGGTTTATATTGCCTCGAACACTTCCGAGCTTTCCGCCAGGCTCAGCAGTTATGGAGCCAATGTCCTGTGGGTGATGGACGAACATACATCCCAGCTCTTGCGTCCCTTGCCGCCGATTCATGTGATTTTGGAGGCCGGGGAGCCTTCAAAAAACTGGCGGAACGTGGAAATCATTCTTCGTACCGCCGTCCAGGAAGGCTTGGCGCGGGATGCTGCCTTCGTCGGCATCGGCGGGGGAGTGCTGTGTGACATGACGGCTTTCGCGGCATCTCTTTTCATGCGTGGTTGTTCACTTGTCCTTGTACCCACGACACTCCTGTGCATGACCGATGCGGCTTTGGGTGGCAAGACGGCTATTGATTACATGGGAGGAAAGAACCTGGTCGGTACATTCTATCCTGCCCGTGACATCCTTATTTTTCCTGAATTACTCAAGAGTCTGCCGGAAGGGGAATACGTCAATGGGCTTGCCGAAATGCTCAAGCATGCCCTGTTAACTGAAGATGAAAGTCTTTATCGCACATTCCTCACCAAGAAAAAGAATATCCTTGACCGTGATCCTGTCTTGCTCCGTACCCTGATAGGACTTTCCCTCGATGTCAAGGCGGCATACATTTCCCGTGACCCTGAGGAGAAAAACGGCATCCGTCAGGCTCTGAACCTTGGGCATACCTTTGGACATGCCTTGGAATCTCTCGGAGGCTTCCGTTCTTGGAGTCATGGCGCGGCGGTGGCGTGGGGAATAGGACGCGCGCTTGAGGCGGGAACGATGCTTGGGCTTACTGAACCGCGTTTTGCAGCCGGAGCCCAGAAACTGCTGGCCATGTACGGATACGATATGGATTACCGCATCGGCAGGGGAGAATGGATGCAGTTCCGTCAGAACATCCTCAGGGATAAGAAGAAGGAGGACGGACACGTGCATTTCATCTTGCTTGAGAAGCAAGGAATCCCGATTCGCAGGATGGTGGACGAACAGATGATACAGGCTCTGGTAATCAGCCCGCCCTTGAAGAAATAGCAATCCTGTCTCTGGCATCCCTGTCTTGGGGGGAGGCTGCTTTAGGCGTCGAAGGCACTTAGGAGCTTTCTGTACAGGAGGGCGGTGTTTTTCGCTGTCGCGCCAAGGTTCGTCCGTCTCAGCTCGTCAACGAGCTGTCCAAGAGCATAGATTGAATTGTCCAGTGCCTCAAAGCAATTCTTTCCCGCTGTAAAGTAATAGAGCCCCTGCCCATTGGTATCCAAGGTGATGAATCCCAGAGTCTGCATGTCTTTTTTCATCTTGCATGGAGCAAGAAGGACTTCCAGTTTTTCCTCCAGGTCAGAACCATCATACACGCTGTAGCTTCCCGATGGAGGCTTTTCCTGTATGCCGCGGCTCACGTTCACCTTGCCCACCAGTTCAAGCGCATTGAAGAATTTGTCCCCCGGATGCATGGCAAATCCCTTGTACATCACGGCGACGCGGAAATTGCGTGGACGTTGAGCCGCTTTATCATTTGCCTGTTTCAGTACCGGCAAATCATCCCAAGGAATGACCACCAAAGATGCGTCTTTAGCCAGGGCTTTATCCTTGATGACAGGATAGGTGTGTCCATAGATGGAAAACTGGTGTCCGTCTTGGCTGTCTTGGCCTTGGCCGTTTTGCTTGTCCTGAAAGGCTGGACGTTGAGGCCGGGAGTCGGGAGAATCTTTCCGTGTCTTCCTGTCGGAGGCAATTTTCTTTCCCCTACCTTCATTCTTGGAGGAAACGAACGAATCCCTGCGCTCCTGCCGACCTTCATCATGCCGTCCCAGCCCGGCGAATTTCTTTTCCAAGCCAGGATGAATCTGTTCAAGCCATTCAGGACGGAGCGGACTGACACTACGGGCATACAGACGGCTTGTCTGGACAATCTCGCCAGCAAGGATGTACTGAGGAAGATCGCGGAACCACGCGCTGCCCGGATGAATGTATATCATGTCGGCGGTCAGGCTCTTGTACACGTTGCCACGCATCCTGCAACAGACATATTGGAGCAATCCGGAGGCAAGGCAGCAGAGGTAATCACGCACTGAACCACCATGGGTCAGGGGGAATCCGATTTCACTGACGATTTCGGAAAGTTGCTCATTGACGTTAAGGATTTCATCCATGCACTGGCGATCCAGATAGCGCTCCTTGCAGAAGGAATCTTTCCGGGACAGTGCGATATGCTCGTATAAACTGAACAATTGGAGATACATGACAAAATCCCCGTACTCCGGTGAATTTAGCGATTTGTGCGCCGCACGAGCCGCGTCTTCCTCACCCGGCGGGAAAATAAAGGGAGTCTTTGAAGTCAGGAAGGATACAGCCATGATTACTTCCTGCATGACATCAGGGTAGTGGAGCATTCCTTCGACAATCACCCTGGATTGTCGGGGCGGGAGGGGGAACTTGACCATCTGCTCCCCTATGGAAGTCAGATAGCGTTCTTGGTCGATGGCACCAATGAACCGAAGGGTTTTCTCCGCGCTGGAGATGGCGCTGGTCTTTGGTGGGGAAATGAAAGGGAATGTTTCATATTCAAGGATTCCCAGATCACTCATCCGCAGGATGACCTCACTGAGGTCAGTGCGCTGAATTTCTTCAAGCGTGTAGGTATTGCGGGAATCATAATCCTTCTTGCCATAGAGCCGGTAGCATTTCCCCGGCGCAGTCCTTCCTGCACGCCCGGCACGCTGGTCGCAGGATGAACGGCTTACCGGAAGAGGAACCAGAGATGACGTGAAATCTTTCTGATTATAGAAATTCATCTTGGCAAGCCCGCTGTCTATGACGACCTTGATGCCATCAATGGTTATGCTTGTCTCGGCGATGTTCGTCGCGACGACAATCTTTGTCTTTGCATTCGGAGTGGGGATGAATACCTTTTCCTGGTCCTCCCGTGAGAGGCGTCCGAAAAGAGGGATGATAAAGAGGCTGTTGCCGACGGGGGATGAGAGAAGATTCTGGATGCACGTCTTAATCTCAAATTCTCCCGGCAGAAATATCAGGATGTCTCCACCTTTCTCCGTGACTGTCTGGGTAACGATACTAGTGATAGTATTGACCAAGGTGTCAATCTGGTTGGAATTTTCGACCGAAAGGTAGATGATTTCCACTGGATGAACCCTGGCATCAATGGAAATGACCGGCGCGTTATTGAAGAAGCGTGAGAAGATTCCTGTATTGATGGTCGCTGAACTTATCAGAACCTTGAAGTCGCTCCGCTGTTCCAGTATCTGTTTGAGGAGGCCAAGGATGAAATCAATGTTCAAGCTGCGTTCGTGGGCTTCATCGACCAGAATGACCGAATAACGGGACAACATGGGGTCAGCCTTCAATTCTTGCAACAGGATGCCGTCTGTCATCACTTTTATCCGTGTGTCATGTGTCGTGGTATCACTGAAACGCATTTTGTATCCAACAAAGGAAGTGCCAGGAGAGGAGTCTATCTGTTTCCTGATGAAATCACTTACCGATAGCGTAGCTATGCGCCGGGGCTGGGTAATTCCGATGACGCCAGTCTGAGAATAACCTGCCTCGTGGAGGATGATGGGCAACTGGGTCGTCTTGCCACTTCCCGTAGGGCTTTCGACGATGATTACTTGATTCTTTGCCAGAGCGTCGAGGATTTCCTGCCGGTGTCTGTATACCGGCAGCTCTTTCATGTCCTTCACGCGTTTTCCTTTGTCAGATGTTCGCACACCTGCGTGTCAGTCAGACCGTCCACGGTTTCCCGTGTCGCCAGATTCTTCACAGTCCATTTTTCTCCGTCCTCGGCTATGACCGCATAGGGAATATGACCGGATTCTGCGTATTTATACTGTTGTCCCGCTTTCTTGCTTGCTACGTATACGTCAACGGCAAGGCCGGAAGAACGGAGCAGGCGGGACAACGCAATGCACCGCGTCCTGTATTTTTCATCAACGACCATCACCAACACATGCGCGGAGGCTGTATCGGTCATCAATGGGCTGTCCAGTTCGGCAAGCCCTGACATCAGTCGGTCAAGGCCGATCGAGGACCCGACTCCCGGTATCCGTTCCGGAGAATACATGGAGGCAAGGTCGTTGTACCGTCCTCCGCTGCACACCGAACCGATTGTTTGCAGGTCATCAAGGAATGTCTCGTACACTATGCCCGTATAATAATCCAATCCGCGGGTGATTGAAGGATCAAGCTCGAATTTACTGGCGATGCCGGCATCGGAGAGCAGGTGGTATATCTCACGAAGACGTCCGGAATGCTCTTGCTCCCCACCTGCAAGGGATGAAAGGTTCTCCAGTCTTTCCAGGAAATCCGTTCCTGCCGCGGGTGAAATATAGGACAGGACGGCATTGGCTTTTTCAGATGAGCCGGTCAGGACTTCAAGTTCCTCCCGCGTCGCCTCGGAACCAATTTTGCGCAGCTTGTCGACTGTCCTCAGGACATCGACCGAATGATCCTGAATGCCGAGATGGGCAAGGAAAGCGTTAAAAAGCCCTCTGTGGGCGACATGAAAGGTTACTTTGTCTATTCCCATAGCCGTGAAGGATTCATTCATGATGGAGAGAATCTCGAAGTCTGCCCACGCATTGTCTACGCCGACGATATCGAAGTCACACTGAGTGAACTCCCGGAAGCGTCCTTTCTGCGGATTTTCACCCCGCCAGACTTTGTCGATGTGGAAACGTTTGAAAGGTAGGGCAATCTCATGAGCATGGGCAGCCAGGAAACGTGCGAATGGTACGGTGAGGTCGAAGCGCATGGCGACATCCCTTCCCCCGTTGTCCGTGAAGCGGAATATCTGCTTGTCGGTTTCTCCGCCGCCTTTTCCCAGGAGGACTTCAGTATATTCCAGCGCGGGAGTGTCAATGGGTACGAAGCCGAATGTGGAAAAAACGTGTTCCAGTCGGGAAATGATTCTTTTCTTCACAATTTCCTGCGCGGGAAGTGAATCTCTGAAGCCTTTCAGTATCTTTGGTTCAATTGGCATGAAGGATGCTCCTGTTGCATTTTAAGCCCGGATGTTGTAAACCATAGTAGACAAATCCAGTGGAAACTGCAAGAAGCAGGGCGTGCCCGGCTGACTGCATGTTACGTACATTTCAGGTGAGGCATGCTGATACGATATAAGCAGGATGAACGGGGAAAAAGTATTCCTGTTGCCAGAATCTATACACGCGGGGAACACGGCATTGATGATTCCCTGATTGATGCCGACGCGGCATGGTCGGTTCGGAAACTTCAACAGTCCGGAGCCGAGGCATATATCGTCGGTGGAGCAGTGAGGGATCTGCTGGTAGGTCATGTCCCCAAGGATTTCGACATTGCTACCAACGCCAGTCCACGCCAGGTTCAGAGGATGTTCTGGAACGCGCGAATCATCGGAAAACGTTTCAAACTTGTCCATCTTGTCTTCAATGACAAGATATTGGAAGTCTCGACCTTCCGTAGTGATGAGGAAATGGCGGAAGACGGAAGCAACAATGTCTTCGGTACGATAGAGCAGGATGCCCGGCGGCGGGACTTTACCATAAACGCTCTCTATTATGACCCGATGACAGGGCATCTGCTGGATTTCAATGATTCCCTCCAGGATTTCAAGAAAAAACGCATCAGATCCTTGATTCCGCTCAAGGAAACCTTCATTGAGGATCCTGTGCGGATGATCCGCGCCATCAAATATGCTGTATCCACGGATTTTTCCCTGCCGTTGTCCCTCCGAATGGCCATCAGGAGTCATTCCAGGGAGCTGTCACGTGCGTCGGTAAGCCGTTTGACCGAGGAAGTGAATAAGATACTCGCGTCGGGTGTTTCCGCGCGAATCTTCAGGAAATTGAAAGATTACCAGCTTCTCGGATACATGCTCCCCGGCATAGCTCCCCATATCGGAACCCCGGCAATGAACGCATCCCTTGAAGCAATGGATGACGCGGTGATGTCAGCCAAGCATGGCCGTGGCTCCGCAGTCTCCCGTGGGGAGATGATAAAGGCATTGGTTGCTCCCCTTGTCTCCCTTGGCGATGCATCGCTTTCCGTTGATGAGAGGTTCAAGGAAGTCTATAAGTCCATCAAGGCCATCATTGCTCCCATGACGCCGAGCAACTATGAGATTGAACTCGCTTGCGAACGCATACTTAGGGAAAATGGGTTCCGTACCCCGCGCAATTGTGTACGGCCTCGACCGTCCGGCATCCGTCCTCCCGGTCAGGCTCGTCGGAAAGGGGGGAGGCAGGAGAGCGGACGCCGTCGGCAGTCACCGAAAGCGGTCAAGCCCGGAGTCAAGCAGCTGGACATGGAAGAATCTGCCAGTGTGACTGCCCCTGGGACCGAAGCTGATATGCCGAAGACGTCTTCCCGTCCTAAGCGCAAGCGTCCGCACAGGCGCAGGAAAAAAAGCCCTGCAACTGCCACGCAGCAGCAAGCGGACTCTGTCGCCGTTGAATAAGGTTAAGTAAGAAGCCAGAGGAAAATTCTCTTTTACATGCCCCATTCTTCAATTTCAAGGTTCACGCCGGTCGTTGCTATGCTGCCATATCTTTCCAGACTCTCAGCAATATAAACTTGCAGTTCCTGGAGCGTCGATGAAATTCTGTGGGAAATTGGCACACGCAACTTCACGGTCAGGTTGTAGCCTTCCGGAAGTAGTTGTACGGAGACTTTTTTTACTTTCAGATGGGTGTCAAATTCATTGAGGCAGTGAACTACCATCTGTGTGAGGGCTACGTCACTGACGGCGACCCTGCCATGCTTGCTGAATCGAGGACGTACTATCGTTTTTTCAAAGACTTTTTTCTTCAACCATGGCAACTTGAGCTTGCTTCTGAAAAAAACGCTGAGAGAATCATAGACAATCTGGGGATAATTGCGGGTTATCTCTATGGTAGGGACGGGGATGACATGCTTGCCTTCGGTGTAGCGTATCCGCATGGCGGTGTCGATTTCTTCCTTGGTGGCGATTTCCTCGATATGGAATATCTTCTCAGGCTCAGGCAGATTGAGGCGAGCCGCAATTTTCCGAACCATTTTCTCGCTTGTTCCGATGATGAGAATTCTGTGATATTTTTCCTTCTGGAGGGCATTGATTACATCACTTTGCTTCTGGAGGTCATCAAAAAGAGCAGTTTTCACCGCAGTCAGGAAATTAGGCTCCTGCTTGGCCGAGCTTCCCGCGAGTATCCTGTCTCCACGTATCAGAAGTCCATCATCAATGATCAGCTCTATGTTGTATTTTTCAGCGACAAGTTTTGAGCGGAAACTCTTTCCTGTTCCGCTACGTCCAACCAGGGCATAAACCTTTATTCCTTTGAACTTCCAGAAAGCATAACGAAAAACTCGATTCATTGTTCTCATTATAGTCCAAATCAACTACAATGAACAGGAATTCCCTGTTGATATGTGAGTGAATTCACAATTTTAAATTCTTGGACAGGATGTCCGCATCCGTGTCCTCCGGTTGTTTTAAGGGGTATGTATGATACGAAGCGTGACGTTCAGGCGTGGTGGAGTTCATCCGGTGGATTCAAAGTCATTTTCAGTAAACGTGGCGATTACCCGCATGCCCATGCCGTCGGAACTGGTCATTCCTCTCGGTGCGCACATCGGTGCGCCTTCCACGTGTCTTGTAAAAGCGGGCGACAGAGTGGTGAGGGGACAGAAAATTGGTCAGTCTACAGGAAATGTCAGTACGAACGTACATTCGTCCGCCACGGGCGAGGTCAGGGCGATCCGTGAGATACACTTGTTCAATGGGGCAGTGTGCCAAGCGGTTGTCATTGCGCCGGACGCAATCCAGCCTGACATGGACGGTACTGCTGCCAGTACGGCTCCGGAGTGGAAGACGCTGACTCCGGCTGAATTGTCTGCCCTGATTCACGAAATGGGGGTCGTCGGTGCAGGAGGGGCGGCATTCCCGACTCATGTGAAACTTGCCGTACCCCCTGGACGCAGGCTTGATGCCTTGATTATCAACGGCAGTGAATGTGAACCTTATGTGACTGCCGACCATAGGCTCATGCTGGAACATGCCGACGAGTTGCTGGAGGGAATCGCCATCCTGAAGCGTATTCTGTCGCCTCCCGCCGTCTATATAGGCATTGAAAAGAACAAGATGGATGCGGTCACCTTGCTCCAGGATAAAATAAGTGCCCAAGGATTGGCCATCACGGTCTGTCCACTCCAGACAAAGTATCCCGAAGGTGATGAAAAGATTCTGATTAATGCCATACTGGGACGGGAGATTCCCCAAGGCAAGCTGCCCATCGATGCCGGAGCAATCGTAACGAACGTATCCACCGTATATGCCATCCGACAAGGTTGCGCATGCAAGATGCCGTTCATCGACCGGGTTATCACCGTGACAGGCGAGTGCATTGCCCGTCCTGCGAATCTCCTGGTGCCGATTGGGGTCAAAGTCCGCGATGTGGTGGAATACTGCGGGGGATATTCCTCGACTCCCGGTAAACTTATTACCGGAGGCCCCATGATGGGCTTCGAGGTTGATGAAGACGCTCCTGTGACCAAGGGCATGGATGGCATCGTCGCATTGCCTTCTGTCCCAGTCAGGCCGACAACCCCATGTATCTCATGCGGTCGATGTCTTGATGCCTGTCCCGTGGGTCTTTCTCCCACGACTATGTTTAAGTTAATTGCCAGCGGAAACATCAAGGCTGCTCTGGGCTTGAATTTAATGGACTGTAGGGAATGCGGGGCTTGTGCCTATGTCTGTCCCGCGCATATACCGCTTGCAGCGGGGTTCTCATGGGGCAAGAAAATGCGGAGGACGGTGTAAAATGGCTTTTGATGCTTTCATAAAAAAGGGTTCTCCCTATATCCATGATGGCTCGACCAGTTCCGTAATCATGTGGTCGGTTGTCATTGCGCTTTTACCCGCCGCGGCGTGGGGGGTGTGGATGTTTGGAATATCCGCGCTGTGGGTGCTTCTGGTTTCCGTCATTGTCGCCATGGGGACTGAATATCTTCTTGGGTTGATTGGGAGCGAAGCGCATGACATGAGCATCCTTGATGGTTCTGCGTGTGTTACCGGGCTGCTGGTCGGCATGAACATGCCTTCCTCTGTTCCCCTCTATGTTCCCGCGATAGCGTCGGTCTTTGCCATCGCAGTGGTCAAATGGCTTTTCGGAGGACTTGGCGCCAACTGGATGAATCCGGCGTTGGGAGGTCGTGCCTTCGTATTTTTCTCGTTCACTTCGGCCATGTCATCCTTTCCCGTGCCTGGTGTCCTTACGCAGGCATCGGTTCCTGTCGCCGCCGCAGCAAGTACCGTAGCCGCAGCAAGTACCGTAGCCGCAGCAAGTACCGTAGCCGCAGCAAGTACCGTAGCCGCAGCAAGCACCGTAGCCGCAGCAAGCACCGTAGCCGCAGCAAGCACCGTAGCCACAGCAAGCACCGTAGCCACAGCAAGCACCGTAGCCACAGCAAGTACTGTAGCCACAGCAAGCACCGTAGCCACGGCAAGCACCGTAGCCACGGCAAGTACCGCTGTAGTCGCTGATGCAGTGGCAAGTGCTACTCCTCTTGCCTTGATAAAGACAGCTCTTGCCTCCGGAAAAGGGGTGGGGCAGGGTTTTGCTGAACTGATGACCGCACAAGGATATCCTGCCACTGAATTTGCCAAGAGCATATCAGACTTCTTCGGTGGTCACGTCTCTCCCTATGCTGTCGATGCTTTCTTTGGGAATATAGGCGGCTCCATTGGTGAAATCAGCGCAATCCTGCTTCTTGCAGGGGGCATATTCCTCCTTGTGAAGAAAATCATTTCATGGCATATCCCCGTGTCTTATCTTGGTTCCTTTGGACTTTTGGCGTGGATATTCGGCGGACTCCGTTCGGAGCTACCTCTTTTCCATGGCGATGTCCTTCTTCCTTTGCTAACCGGCGGTCTTGTCTTGGGAGCCTTATTCATGGCCACGGATATGGTCACTTCACCTATCACCAATCCGGGACGGCTTGTTTTTGGCATTGGATGTGGCGTCCTGACATTCCTTCTTCGTTACTATGGTTCCTTGCCGGAAGCGACATCCTTGGCAATTCTCATAATGAACATTCTGACTCCTACCATTGACAGGTACATCCGACCGAGGCTGTATGGAACCGGACGACAGGCAAAATTGGGAAACAGGGAGGTGACGGCATGACTGAAAAGATTAAGACTGTGCTTATAGTCACCATATCCTTTGTCGTTGCTTGTTTTCTTCTTGCAGGACTCAATGCCATTACCGCGCCGATTGTCTCTGCCGCTGCGTCATCACAGGAGCAGGCAGACTACATTGGGGTTGCGTCAGGAAACAGTCTGGGACTGAAGGAAGCGGTGGAAGGCGTTGCCTCGGTAAACTATCGCCTGGAGATGAAGGATGTGAACGGAAAACATGTGGGCTGGGTGCTCGACCTTACAGGTAGCGGCTTCGGCGGACCAATGCGCATCGTTGCAAGCTATGACCTTTCCGGAGCCATCATCGCTGGTACGATACTGGAGAATACCGAAACACCCGGTATCGGGACACGGAGCCAGGAGCCTGGGTATTTCGATATGTTCACAGGAACAGGAGGTCAGGTTCCCGTACCCGTTTCCGCAGCCAGGCTCAGTGCAGGTCATGTACAGACAATGAGTGGTGCGACGATTACTTTTACTGGCATTGCCCGCGCACTTGCAGCAGGTTCCGACTATATCAAGAGTCTGGGAGGTACAAGGTGATGAAATTCACAACATATGAGCAAGACGGACAGACATCAATGCCAGCAGTATGCCTTGCTCTGGGCATATGCACTGCGCTGGAAGCTGCTGCCGCCGTCAATTCCGCCATTGTCCTTGGACTTCTTCTGTTGTCAATCATGATGCTTTCTTCTCTTGTCACATCGTTCCTGCGGAAGGTCATAACTTCTGATGCCGCTCTTTTGGTGCCGCTCATCGTCATTGCTACCTTCACATCCGCCGCATCCCTTTTGCTTCAGGCTTTTGCTCCCGCGTTGCATGGGACATTGGGAATTTCGCTTCCTTTGCTGACAGTGAACGCTCTTATTCTCAGTCGGATACATGGTTTTGCCCGTGGACATGGAGTTATAGCTTCAATGCGTGACAGCCTCCTGAGCGGGCTTGGTTTTCTGGGGAGTCTGACAGTCATAGCCCTGGTCAGGGAAGTACTGGGGAAGGGGACTGTCACCCTCTTTCCCATAGGGGATTGGAACGGTGTCATCACGCTGCCTTTTATTTCCTCCGCGCCCATCAAGGTTGCAGTGAGTATGGCAGGAGGTCTGATGGTGCTGGGCATGTTCATGGCATTCCATTCCGTTGTCTTGGCTAATCGGGCAGAGAAGGAGAAAACAGCATGAGTTACATTGGCATACTTATTACCTATATCCTTGTCAGCAATCTTGTCCTTGTCCACGGGCTAGGAATTGGGACGCTTGCGGCTCCTTGCCCCACACGCACAAAGACTTCCGTGGCTGCTTTGATAGCAGTTTCAACTGTCCTTTCCGGCATCTTGGGCTGGATAGTCAGAACTGTCATTCTGCTTCCTTTGAAAGCGGATTACTTGTCCGTGCTGGTCTCTGTCATGATTGTGGCAGGCATCGGCATGGCGGTGTTGGCTGTTGTCAGGGCATATGCGCCGGAATTTCATGAAGACGTCAAGGCGTTTGCTCCCCATGTCCTGACTGATGGCATAGTCATGGGACTGCTCCTGATTATTGCTATGGAAGGTTATGGTTTTGGTCAGGCTCTCTTTGCGTCGGCAGGGACAGGACTGGGCTTTCTTTTGGTTGCCGTTCTCCTGGGGAATATCCATGAACGCCTGCTTCTTCATCCTGTAAGGAAATCTTTTTCCGGTCTTCCCATCTTGTTCGTTTCGTTGGGACTGATGGCTTTGGTATTTTCTGCGGTTGATTCCACGCTTCTCACGAATCTAAATCTCATGTAACACTGTAGTAGGTTCATGATAGCTGCCTTGACGGATATTTTTCAGAATTATATTCGTCCAATTGTATGCGATTGAATGATTGAAACAGACGAGCAGAGCAAAAAAAGAAGCATTGGCAAATTTCACTTTTACACTATCCTCCGGATGGCGTTGCATAGCTTCAGGAAAAAGTATAGTTTGTTCCAAACACAGTCGGGTAGTATCGACTTCCGGCTTTCTGTGGATTATGCTTGTGTTTAGACTTTCTTTGTAGAGGAGCCTTCCGTCCATGTTCATTGGCGCATACAGTCAGATTCCCCATGGTTCTTCACCCCAGGCATTCAAGAGGGTGGTGGACTGTGCGCTGAAGCCCCTCCTTACTCATCTGTATCAGAAGCCTTGGGTACGGCTGCATCTTTATCTTTCCGGTGCATTGCTGGAATGTCTCGATGACAGCTATCCCGAAATCAACATGCTGATTGTTGACCTGATCAAGAAGGAACAGCTCGAATTTCTCACCGGAGGATATTACCAACCGGTCCTCCACGTTCTTCCTGCAAAAGAAAGGTCCCTCCAGATTGAAAAAATGACCACGTTGCTCCGTAAACGCTTCGGAAAGAGAGCGCGTGTCCTCTGGTGCTACAACCAGATATGGAACCCCTCCTTGGTCAACACCATGAAAATGTGCAGTCTGGATGCTGTAGTCATTTCACCATTCGATGCACTGGGAGGCAAGACAGGCACGGAAAAACCATTTCGCATGCAGGAGATGGGTAAGTTCATAAAAGTATTTCCTTCCGATGACGGAATTTCTTATGCGGTACGCCAGTATGCTGACGGACAGACTGACATTGAAATGCTGAAACGCAGTATGAAAACATCGCTCGCTTCACATCCTGACGCCTTTGCCATGATTAACATTGACCAACTCTGCCAAGGAGCCGCCCAAATGGTTCCACGGGATGATGAGCATGTCTGGAATGTCTTTGAAACCGTTTTTTCTCTTTTCCCGGAGGAAGTACAGAGTGATCAGGGCAAGACACAGCTGTATGCGCTGGTTGAAAGACCGGAGGAGCCGCTTCCCTTGGGATACTTACCCAGTGGATGGTATGGGCGTGATGCCTCCATTGAAGGAGTCAGGGCGTTCAATGACCTTCTGGTGCAAGACAACACGGTCAATTACCTGCACGCCCGCCTGCTTACGCTTACAGAAATTGTCCGCGCATACAGAAAGAACCGTGATGTCAGGAAATATGTTGAAGCCCTGCTTGAGAAAGCATCAGGCTCCGCAGCCTATATCAGAGATTCTGCGGGAGGGCCTTATACCGGCGGACTGCGGAAATACTGCTACCGTCACATCAGCGCGGCAGAACAACAGCTGATGAAACAGCCTGACATTTCTTTTCCATTCCAGCAGGACGTGGATTACGACGGCATGGACGAATACCTCGTATCAGGAAAAGTAATCAGCGGAGTGCTTCATGCCCGTGGAGGTTCCCTGTGTGAACTGATTCATCTTCCCAGCGCATGGAATTACGCTGATACTGCGGGAGTTCCCGCCAAAGATTCGACCTCCGCTGTTCCCGGATTATTCCAGGACTGCCTGCTTCTCAATGGTGCGGAAGTGGAAAAACCGGACGCTCAGGCTTCAAAAGACATCATCCGCCTGGCAAACCACATATACGATATAACCGTCGTCGATAAGAAGAACACGGAGTTTCTTGCGTCCTGTACATACCCACTGAAACCGGCAGGAAATGTCATCTTCATAGAAAAAAGATATAAGTTCAGGACAAATGCCGTCATCGTGACCATCCGCCTGAAGAATGAAGGCCAACGCCAGCTTGTCTTCAAACTGGGGGAACAGGTGAATCTGACCCTGGGACAACACGGAGGCACTGTTCCTGTATTTTCCATTTCACGTGAAAGCTCGAATATCATTCCTTCCGGGACGATGTCAAAGAACCACAAGAGCATACGGATACTTGATGAAGAAAACAAGACGACCTTATCCCTTGTATCCGATGCGCGTTTTTCAATCTTCCATCAAGATTTCTCCGTTCCGGTGAATACCTTGCTTGGTTTCCATGAGGAATATCAGTATACTGAACTCATGCCTGTCTGGAATGTCGATCTGCCTTCCGGCGCTGAGATGACCTATATGCTGGCATTGAAGATAGAACGTTAAGATCTCGATACACAAGGAGTCCTTATGTTTTTGCAGAATAAAAGCAAATTTGAAGAAATAAAAGAAGAAGCATACACCGTATGGAGGCGTCTTTGACTCAACGGGAATAGAAAAGCAGATACAAGAGCTTGAAGCCAAGACCACGCTGCCTGATTTCTGGAATGACAAGGAGAAGGCGGAGAAGACCTTCTCTGATTTATCTTCGTTGAAGGATTCATTCTTTCCTTGGCGTGACTTGAAGAAAAGGATAGATGATGTCGGTGACCTCATTGACTTGTACGCTAATGAGGATGATGAATCCCTTGTCCAGGAACTTGATTCACAGATTCTGGATATTGAGAAAGAGTTTCATCCGCTCAAGGTCAAGACGCTCCTGTCCCAGCGTTTTGACAAGAACGATTGTTTCCTGTCAATTCACGCCGGAGCTGGCGGGACGGAAGCCAGTGATTGGGCGGCCATGCTGATGCGCATGTACCTGAGATGGTGCGAGCGTAATGGTTTCAAGAGCGAAATACTGGACATGCAGGAAGATGAGGGCGGTATAAAGAGTACGACAATCAGGGTATCAGGGCAGTATGCCTTCGGATATCTCAAGGGAGAGGCGGGCGTTCATCGCTTGGTGAGGATTAGTCCCTTCGACTCCCAGAAGCGGAGGCATACATCGTTTACGTCGGTCTACGCGTCTCCGGTCATCGACGATGAGATTGAAATTGATATCAAGCCGGAGGACATCCGTCTGGACACCTATCGTGCCGGTGGTGCCGGAGGACAACATGTGAACAAGACTGATTCGGCAGTGCGCATCACCCATTTTGAGTCCGGGATTGTAGTGCAGTGTCAGAATGAACGCAGTCAGTTCATGAACAAGGAAGTTGCTTTCAAGATGCTCCGGAGCCGTCTGTATGAGTATTATAAGGAAAAACAGGAACAGGAGCACCAAAAGACTGCCATAGCAAAAAAGGGCATTACATGGGGAAGTCAGATTCGTTCCTATGTCTTCCAGCCGTATACGATGGTCAAGGATCACCGGACGAACTGTCAGGTCGGTAACATACAGGCTGTCATGGATGGCGACATCGATGATTTCATTGAACAGTTCCTCCAGTGGGATGGAAACACGCCAGTCGAAAGCTAAGGAGCTTTATGAAGCGCGTCATTGGAAAAGCATATATGTTGCTCATGCTCATGCTCATCATGGGATGCGGAGCTGGCGGCTTGCTTTTCGCAGCCTCATCGTGGCGCGTAGGCTATTACGCCGTCACAAAGGAGACGTCGCGGGCGGCTTCTGATGGATTGTGGTTCAAAGACATGCTTTTTTCCCTTGAGCTTGTCAGGGAAAATATCACCCCTGCCGGGCAGTCATGGCACAGTCTTCTGACTGAGCTTTCCCTGAACCGACAACATGCCGCGGCTCCAGGAAAAACTGACGCCAAGGAATATATCCCCGCTGAAATGACGGCGTTACCTATTGAATTTGTGGAACTGCCGGCTTCTGCTATTCTTACGCCGTTGTTTCTTGAGGGAGGACAGGAGTTCCTTGATGTCGTAATGAGGCGTGCCGGTCTTGACGGACTGCTGGTCGTCCAGTCTCATGGAGAAGAATTTATTTCACGGTTGACGGTGTACTATGTGGAAGTTCAGAAAATCGTGATACAGGGGCAAGGGGAAGATACCGCGGAACCGGTGGCGGGTGTGGGTACGTATACCACGGTGTATGATACTTCATTTCCTTCTTATGCCCGTGCGGCCAACCGTGATGCCGTGTTCCGACCGGTGGTCACTGCGCTTTCCGGTCTGGACAGAAGTTTTCTGACGTTGCTGGGGTTGCCTGCTGAAGGGGGAACTCTCGTTGTGGACGGACAGGTTGCGACGGAAATATTCGAGAATACCTTTGCCATTGTTCCGGGTATCCACGATATTCAGGTTGATGCTTTGGGTTTTGAACCATATGTTGGTTCCGTCACCGTATTCCCTGATGCTGCCGTACCTTTCCAGATATCCATGGTTCCCCGGTATGCGGGAGCCGCGGTGATATCTTCACTCACCGGAGATGTACACTGGGTATTGAACGGCAAGGCACAACCAACCTCTTTGCCAGTGTTTCTGCCGGAAATCAACGTCCCTCTGTCTCTGGCGGTGTACAAGGATGGTTTTTTTCCATTTTTCTGGCAGACGACACAACCACAACCCTATCTTGCCGTTGATCTCCGTCCCGCGTGGATGACGCAGGATATTGTAGAAATTCGGCAACGGGGATACTATCAGTCCATGGCTCGTCTGCTGGCATCCATCGGGACATACATCGGTGTTGGTGTCATCAAGGATATGATGACACCGGCAAACGGTCTGGTTCCTCCTGTTTGGCGGCTTGTCGATACTGTAGCGACTGGTGCTGTCGTGCTGACATTGGTTGATTTCATAGGGGAACTCCTGTTGTATGGAAACAGCGTCCAGCCTGAAATGATTTTCTGATGATGAGGAGCCCGGAATGTTCAAAAGTCTTGGTATGAAGCTGAAAGCGCTTTTTGGCGCAAAGACATATGATGAAGGTTTTTTTGAAGAACTTGAGGATACTCTTATTGAGTCCGACCTTGGTCCCCGTCTTTCCATGGAGATATCTGACATGGTGAGACAGGAAGCCAAGTCCGGAAAACTGAAGACACATGCTGATTTCCTACGTTTTGTCAGTGATATCCTGAAAGAAAAAGTAGCTCCGTGGGTTTATCAGCCTGCGTCATCTCCCCAGGTTTTTCTTGTCCTTGGAGTGAACGGAGTCGGTAAGACTACCACCATCGCCAAACTTGCCTATCATTTTCATTTACAAGGTAAGAAAGTCCTTCTGGCTGCCGCCGATACATTTCGGGCAGCCGCCGCTGACCAGCTTGAGCTGCATGCCGAGAGGATAGGTGTGCGGATTGTGCGACAGGCTGATGGCAGTGACCCCGGCGCGGTGGTCTATGATGCGATTACCAGTGCTCAGGCGCGTCATGAGGACATCATCCTCGTGGATACAGCGGGGCGTATGCATAATAAGGAAAATTTACTTCGTGAATTACAGAAAATTGATAAGATCATCGCAAACAAGAATATTTCGGCTGACAGCTATAAGAAGTTCCTCGTCCTTGATGCAACGACCGGACAGAATGCCTTGAGCCAGGCTGAGCTGTTTCATCAGGCGGTGAAACTTGACGCTGTCATCCTGACAAAATATGACAGTGCTGCGAAGGGCGGAACTGTCATCCGGATAGGGGAAAAGCTCGGCTTGCCGATTGCTTATGTCGGTACAGGAGAAAAATATACTGATCTTGAGAGTTTCAACGCCGAAAAGTTCCTCTCTGACCTTGTCAGTCTGTAAGTAAGGAAGGAGTTGCCTGTGATGCCGGTGGGTCGGATAACGTGGAGATATGCTTTCTCACGGCAGAATCGGCATCGCGTCACGGCTGTCCTCCTTGCTTTCGGCATCTGTTGCGCCATGACAGCGCTTGTCCTGGTTCTTGCATTCATGGATCAACTTCAGATGATGCGTTTTGATGATATCAAGATTCTTGATTCGTATTCCCTCCATGTCGTTCCTGACGACACATCACGTGACGGGGCAATGAATGCGCTTTCCATGCTTTCTGAAATTGAAGGAGTGACGAAGGGAATCCTTTTCTCGGAAATTCCCGCAATCGCCTATACCGGCGATGGCGGTGGGAGGCTGATGAGGATTCGGGCTCTTGATGAAATGGGTTTTGCATACACGCAGAATGGGAAAAGCATGGAAATTTATGCTGGAGCGCAACCAGCGGCTGACGCTTCAATCCCGGAAATCCTTGTTTCATGGGAGCAGCTGCAAAACGTAGCCATGGGGGGGACACAGGTGATGCGCGTGACAGTCCTTGCCAGAGGTCGGACAAGTGCCGCCGTACCACGGGATTTCACGGTACGTCCAAGCGGAATATTCTCCTCCGCATTGCCGGAATTCAATTCGTCAGTCATGTTCATGTCGTTGGAATCATTGCTTGCTCTCGTTCCTTCTTCATCTGTACGGATTGGCCTTGTGGTCGATGAGACAAAAGTGACGAGCCAAGCAATGGCATCGTCCATCCGTGCTCTCCATCCCTCATGGCAGGTGATGACGTGGCAGGAACAATATGCATCGCTCTATGGCGCCATGATGCTTGAAAAAGGAATGATGACCATAATGATAGGCTTCCTGATGCTCGTCATGGCTTTCATGCTTCTCCACGCATCACGAAGACTTCTCCGTGACAAGCAGAGGGAACTTGCAATGCTTGAAGTAATTGGATTCGGACGGAGCAGTCTCCTTACGATATCCGTGCTGCAATCCCTCTGTGTCGCGGCCTGCGGGCTTATTGGCGGATTCCTGCTTTCCCATGTGCTGGCATTGACATTCCCATCGTTGCTTTCCGGCATAGCGACGCTTTCCCGCGGACTGACGGGATATGCGCCGGCTATCCTGACACTGCCGCTTATCCTGAAGGTGGACGTTGTGTTCTACGCGTTTTTTTCCTGTGCCGTGCTTGGGGTGATATCCTTGTTCTCGTTCCTTGCCGCCAGGAAACTTATCTCCCGGAACATCATGGAGAGCATACTGCATGACACATTCTGAAAAAGATATCCTGAAATTTGACAATGTCACCAAGTCATATCCTCTGCCGGACAATTCCAAGGGCAGGGTGATGGTATTCGAAAACATCACCTTTGGAATTGAGAAAGGTGTAAGCGTTGCTATCACAGGCAGGAGTGGCAGCGGGAAAAGCACTTTCCTCCATGTCGCAGCCGGACTTGCTTCCCCTGACAGTGGAACTGTCCTGTATAAAGGAGAAGATATTGCGGCTTTCTCATCTCAGAAGACAAGCAAGTTTCGTTCCACTGATGTCGGTTTTATTTTCCAGGCAAATTACCTCCTTACGGATTTCACTGCTTTGGAAAACGTCATGCTTGCCGCGCAGGCGGCTGGAACTTCTGAAAGGAAAGCCCGGACAAGGGCGCAGGAACTGCTTTCCTATGTCGGCCTGTCCGATCGGCTTTCCCACAAGCCATCTGAACTGTCAGGCGGAGAGATACAGAGGGTCGCCATGGCACGGGCAGTGATGAACAAACCAAGCATCATTTTTGCCGATGAGCCTACCGGCGCCTTGGACGAGGAAAATGCCGCTATGGTGGAACAGATGCTTTTCTCCTTGGTAAAGGAGGAGAATCTAACACTTTTTCTGGTAAGTCATGATGCTGTCCTGTCAGAAAAATGTGATCGCCGCTATCTCCTTTCTCGCAGAAACTTGGAGCGACTTTCATGATTCGGATGCTTGTTTCGCGGAGAGTCGGAACCCGTACGACAGCGCCTGCAAGACTCCGGCAGATTGTGCGCATGATGCCAGTTGTCCTCACGACAGCCTTGGTAGTCGTTGCCCAGCTTTTTGTCTCCGGAATGATTGAAGGTATAGTGCGTAAATATACATTGGTCTCCGATGGTACATATACGATTCGTAGCAATGGTTCCGAACCTGTGGATGTCCCGTCATTGGTCAGGAGTGTCCGTTCCGACATCAGGGAAATCGTTCCCGTGATTAACGGAGCTGCCTTGGCGTATGCGGGTGATGAGGCCGTTCCGCTTCGACTCAAAGGCGTGGATACAGAGACTTATTTTTCAGGCGAAAGAGCAGAGGCAATCAATTTTCACGGAATCCGAACTACTGTCAGTGGAGCCGCTTTGCCCTTGCTGCTCAGTAAAGATACTGCTGCTGAACTCGGTGTCGGAACAGGCGACCGGCTGACACTCATGTTGATTCCAGATGGCACGCGGACTGCCGCCAGACCAGTACTGGCCGCCGTCGTTGCTGTTTTCTCTACTGGCTATAGTGAACTTGACAAGAGAATAGCTTTTGTCGAAGCCAAAGATGCCCGGAAATATTTTTCCTCACCGTCCGCTGTTGTCTGGGAAATCGTGACAGATTCCCCTGTATCCTCTCATATCCAGAATCTCATCCAGAACGAGCTTCCTGCCTCATATGAAGTGGTATCTTTGAAGGAAACACAGCCTACGATTTTTGAAAATCTTCTCGTGAGTCAACGTACTTTGACTCTTGTATTCGTTCTCATTGCCATATTGGCAGGATATTTTGTTTCTACGATTGGTCAGGAATTCATTCAGGATGATCGGTCGGCAATCGCCACTTTGAAACTCATGGGATTCCCCCGTAGGGAAATATCATGGACGTATCTTGTCATGATCATAGGAATGACCAGCGTCGGTCTGGTCACAGGTATTTTTATTGGCTGGATCATTGCCTTGGCAACAAAACCATTGCTGCTCAATCTGTCCACGGCAGGGATACCGGCCTTATCCCAATACCTGCTTGATTTTACTATCAGCATTTCAGTGGTCGATGCGCTCATGGTCTTCATTGTATTCTTGGCGGTATCCGTACTGAGCGCGCTCTTGAGCATCCGTCGTGTCCAAGATATCATGCCTCTTGATTAGCCCTTCTTGATTAGCGAAACGTGGGCAGATAGGGGCAGTGGTATTTTTCTTGTAAAAGAGTTATAAGAAGGTATGAATTTCGAGATATTTGTACTTGGAACCAGTGGCATGATGCCACTGCCCGGACGCTTTCTTACCAGTGCGCTCCTGCGCAGGGAAGGGGAACTGTTCCTTTTTGATTGTGGAGAAGGTACCCAGGTCACGCTGAAGATGCTGAACCTGAAATGGAAGAAAATTAATTCAATTTTTATTTCACATATGCATGCCGACCATGTAACAGGTCTTCCCGGCATCCTGATGCTTTCAAGTCAGGTTGAGAGAGACACCCCGCTGTATATCTACGGTCCGCGGAAACTCAAGGAATATATCGAGGCAAACAGACGTATCCTGGACATGTATATCAATTATGAGATCATTGTCATTCCTGTAGAGCCAGGACGCATCTTTGAGACTGATGAATATTTTGTCGAGGCTTTTGAGCTGAACCATACAAAACCCTGTCTTGGATATTCTTTCATAGAGAAGGAACGTCCAGGGGAGTTCAATCCGGAAGCTGCCGCCACGCTGGGAATTCCCAGAGGGCCTCTGTGGGGACAGCTTCAGAAAGGGAATACAGTAACCCTGGAGGATGGCAGGGAAATTCATCCTGATGCTGTCATGGGGTTGCCACGGGGAGGGCGGAAGTTTTCCTATGTGACGGACTCTCTTTACTTTCCTGCAATTGCCGAACATGTGAAGGATGCTGATTTCTTCCTTTGTGAAGGGATGTTTGAAAATGCGCTGGAAGCAAGCGCCGTGGAAAAGAAACACATGACAGCTGTCCAAGCTGCCCGTATTGCCCACGATGCCCATGTGAAGAAAATGGGACTTTTTCACTATAGCCCACGGTATACTGACAAGGAAATCAAGAAGTTGGTCGAGGAAGCGCGCGCCGTTTTCCCGCGAACGATTCATACAAGGGATCGGATGTGCTTTACCATCCCTCTGCCACAGGATTAGAGGGCGCGGATGGACAGCTTCTTATGGTTACGTAAGGCCAACTACTATTCAACAATCATGTAGATCTCTCTTTTCTTTACCCTTTAGGAATAGCAATCTTACCGAAGTGACTGAACAAACAAAAAGAACCGTCAGCAGGATATATCTCCGGACGGTTCCTTTTGCTATGTGTAGGGGCAGTGAAACTACTGGATGAAGGTGACACCGTTGTCAAAAGAAGCATCCAGTTCAGCGGTTTCAGCTTCCGCGTACAGGTACTCTGCGTCAATATCTCGTCCAGCACGGGAAGCAAGACCAATCTGGAATTCGATTCCCGGCAACTGTTCACGCAAAGAATCAAGAAGTGCCAGCAGATAGGAACGGGCATCCTCCTCTGTGTACAAGGAGAAGATCAAGGCGACCTTGCCATTTTCCAGTTCATATGCAAATGCAGCTTCAAGTGTATTCTTCAAAAGGATGCTGACGATATCTACATGATTGCCGCCTGTGAACGCAATGACAGCAAGGGAAATATCATAATCAAACCTGATTGCATCCGCCAATTCTTTTTCAAGGACGGAGTCAAAGGTATCTTCGAAAGTCGGCAAAGTAGCAATTATGCCAGTTCCCGTCTCAATAGGGCCGTGGGCATAGATTGTCATGCCGGGAGGAATGACTCTGGCTTCGGCCGGATTGGGAGTCATCAGGGGAACGGATACCGGTTCAGAAAGCAAGGGAGGTGTAATGGAACGGACGGGGGCTTCCAGTGCGGCAGCGGGTGCTGAACTTTTTGTGGAAGTTGCCACCGGATCATCACCAGGCATAACATAGAGTGACTGGTCATAAGAGTTGGGAGGGAGTTTGTCTTCCGCGGAAATGCCTCTGTCTTCCTCACGGCGACGGGCGATTAGAACACCAATTTCAATCATTGCAAGTCCAATCAGCAGAGGAAACAATTTTATTAAGACCGGACGGACATCACCAAGTTCGATCCCTGACGCAGGAAAAATGTACGTGACTACACCGTATGTCACAACGGCAAGTGCTATTATCGTCACCAGCAATGTCAGGAAAATGCGTTTCCCGTAATGTGTAGTTTCGGCCATTGGATCTACCTCCGCAAGAAAACAATTATATAGGAACTTTACACAACTTATACAGTTGTGTACAGTCAATTGTAATAGCAAGCAATAACTATGACAAGAAAATACCTTGTATCATTTACAATAAGCTTCATCATTCTTGTGTCATTAGGCATAGGAATCTTTGGCAAACATGGAGTCATTAGCAACAGAATTCTCCGACAAACGCTTGAGGATAAGCTCTATGCAGAGGAGATGCTTCGTCTTCAAGTCGAGGAGTTGGAACGTACGGAAAAAGAAGTTTCACAGGGCGATGAGCTGAAGGATGTTGCTTTCCGGTTAGGGTACACCATGGACGGTGACACCGTTTATTATTTTTCCGAACCAGATGTCTTTGACCCCTTGGAGGATGATAAGAACGAGGTGAACAGCCAAGACGGAGGAAAAGATTTTTCTGGTCTTTCCTTCGGTGTCATTTCAGCGATAGCCGGGGGGATATCACTGGCTGTGATTGCCACAATGATGCTTGCCGGAAAAAGACGTAGTTTCCGTGATGACGACATTGGCTGGAAGAAGCTGCCAGGAGACGGTCAAAGGGAGAAATATGACGATTATTTTTAATTCAATGACGAGGAACGGATGCCATGGAGCATGAATTGGTGATAAGCCGACAGGATGAAAGGAGTGCGGAGGTGGTAGTGCAATGTCTGCTTGCCGACCATGCTGTCATACTTCCTTGTGATACTATCTACGGGTTGTCAGCCCGTGTCCCCCAAGGAGAAAATCTCCTCAGGGAAATCAAAGGACGCAGCGCCGACAAATCTTTCTTGGTTCTCGCCACTCTGGAGATGGCCCGCAGCTTGTCGGGCGGACATCTGCCGCCTGGACTGGAGGAAATCTGGCCGGCTCCTTTGACTGCAATCGTCAATACACAAGATGGCGGCACCATAGGCATCCGGGTTCCTGATGATGTATTCATACAAAAAATCTTGGAAATGGTTGGCACTCCTATCTATTCGACAAGTGTCAACGTCTCTGGGGAGAAAGCAATGCTTTCATTTGACGAGATTTTTTCTCATTACGGTATGGATGAACGCATTGCCCTGTTCGTCATAGGTTCATCGTCTGTCGGTACCACCATGGCTTCGACAATCGTTGATTGCACGGTTCGTCCGTACAGAATCCTGCGACAGGGTGCCTATGACGCGACTACCCTGATTAGGGAATAATTTTCCGCGCTTCGATGTAATATCGTTTTTCCTCGGCGTGTCCCATGGAGAAGGTCTTTCTGGGTAGAACCTTATCCATTCGTATTGACGGGAAAAAAGAACTTTTTGCTATGTCAGGCAAAATGAGGCCAATGTTTCCTGCCTGAATCCCCAGCTTGATTGTTGCTTCCTCCCCATGTATGTAATCAACCTCGGCTTTCCCGGAAGATAGCAGGGAATCAATGGTCAGTTGTACCGTAGCGGCACTTAAGGATGTCTGTGGGTCATGTACGATGCAGAGTTCTGAATCCGTGGAAGAAATCATGCCGAAGACTTGTCCGCTTCCTTTGTAGGATTGAACGGACCTCCTGACTTCTCCAGGCAGTACGACAGGCCGAAGTTCATAAGAACCGCAAAGAGATGACAGGGCATGGAGAAAGTCGTTTTTGTCGCATGAGAAAAGGACTCTATGGATTGGCTCGAACTCAAGCGCGGGATCATGGATGTTCCCCAGTTCAACAAGCGCCCATCGGGAAGGATGGAATAGTTTTTCCGTGTCAGAAAGAGTTTTCTTTATATCCTCCCAGCAGTTTTTGGCTGTGGCCAGGCTGTGGTTCCCGTCTCCGATTGCATAGAGCAGGGGATTGGATGGATCGAGCGATGTTTTCAATGCCAATAATGCATCAGCTATGCTTTCCATGTCATCCACTGCCGAGACTTTCCATCCCCGGACATGACCGCCGCCCGCCATGAGGTGAAAATCATATAGGGGGGCATCATGACTACACGTGTTGTAAACCGGCTCTATGACCGAACAGGAAGGATCGTCAATCAGAACCAAAATATGTGGTAGTTCAAGAGGCGCGCCCATCCTTATCTTCTTGCGTGGCGGAATGCGGGAGAGGATGGTTCCTTCCGTCGCCCGTACCAGACTCACTGAAGTTGGGGAATAGTCGTATGCTTCCAAATCCAAGGCAGCGACCAAACCGAGCCGCAGCGCACCTGACTTCATCTGCCTTTCCACCAGGATGAAGGAATCCTCCACCGTGGTGAAAACTCCCTGATCAAAGTATGTGTTCATTGCTTTATGAATCAAAGCAATCTGTTCCTCATTGCCTGCTTCCGTCAGATAACATTCCGGAAGTGACATGAACAAGGTACTGGGAGCGTTTCCGATGAATGAAAAGGCACGTTCCCAATATTCTTTTTCTGAAGTAAACTGGTCACAGGCGATGACAGCCCATTTTTCCATGTTTATCTCCGGATTGGGCAACAGGATTGTAGTGGGTCTGATGGCGACGTCTTCAAGTTTTTCATGGTACGTGGCGGTCATATGGAGGCTCCTGAAAATGGGGCAGTGATACAGGGATTGTAGGAAAAAGGGATGGACGATACAAGGGATGCGCAAGGGATGAAGGATGAAATGGCAGCTATTCTGATTGCCGGAGGGGAAGCTCCTTCCTTTCTTCCGTGGAAATCCGAGGATTTGGTCGGTATGCGGGTCGTTGCGGCTGACAGTGGATGGGATACTGCTCTTAGGTTAGGCATTCCGGTCAATCTGCTGGTAGGGGATATGGATTCCGTGACTGACAGGGATATCCCGTCCAGTGTGGATGTGCGTCGGTTTCCTGTAGCCAAGGATGATAGTGATACGGCACTTGCATTGAAGGTCATCACCCATGAATGGCGGGCTGACGTCTGGCATCTTGTCGGTGGAGGAGGTGGGAGACTTGATCATCTGGCGGATATCTTTACCTTGTTCAGGACATACGGGCCTCCCGTGTCGTGGCATACTGCACATGAAAAACTCGTACTGGTGACATCCGAGGCTGCCATTGACGTATCATCCCCCGGAGCCAGGGTTTCCCTCATTCCTGCATGGGGGGATGCCCGTTCTCACGTGACAACACGTGGTTTAGCATGGGATGTGCAGGATTATCCTGTGAATGCAGGCAACATAAGTCTGTCGAACATCTCACATGGCACCGTCTTTCATGTTTCAGTCACAGGGGATCCTGTCTTTGTTATTACGGATATCACTGATATCAGGAACCAGGCACGGGATATACACTGAATTGGTGCATAAGCATGCACCATATACCTATTTGGTGTATAGGCATTGTCGCCCTGACGGTTTGATGCTACCATGGTGCCATGCTGAAACTACGGCGTATACTGGCAATCAGTAGCCAACTGCATACATATCTTCTCATTGCTGACGTGACGGTATTCTGTATGCGTTTCATCCTCCCTTCATGGGATGCGGAACTACAGATTATCCAGGCTTTTCGTACCTATAACGCTATTCTTGGATGGACAGGAATCCTGTTCGGCATATTCATCATATGTGGTTCAATCTTGGCCTATGCGCGTGATGAGGTGAATATCGCTCATCTGCTTGTTCCTGCAATCATCAAGACGGTCATTTTCTTCGCTGTGTCATTTTTGTCGGGTCTCATCAATTCTATCGTCCAGGGCGGTGTCATCATTGTATGAGGGAGGATGAGGGTATGCAAAGTCCGACATATACAGCCTTGCGCGGAGCAATCCAGGTTGAGCATGATGTGCCTGAAGATGTTGACAACGCAGTAAAGCGTCTGTTCAGTGAGCTTTTGCTGGTCAATGCAATAGACGAGACTGACATTGGTATGATTTTCTTCACGATGACATCTGATCTTCATTCCCGCAATCCTGCGGCTTCACTGCGTAAGTTTTTTCCGAAGGTTTCCACGACTGCCTTGTTCTGTATGCAGGAAGCTGAAATTGACGGAATGTTGGAAAAAGTAATACGCATCCTTATAGTCACCACGTATCCTCTTGGTCGTCATGGAGAAAATGTGTACATGGATGGTGCGCGTGTCTTA